>NZ_JBFOCU010000004.1:0-173580 GCF_040907945.1 Aeromonas sp. s11
CAATCTGCTCGACCAGCGCCAGTTTAAAAGTCAGCGAGTAATCGCGCTGTGTCCGTTTCACACCTTGTCCCATCGGGTTCTCCATTTATTGGGGGAAAGGTGTAAACCATATTCAGGACGGGACAAAACCATGAAAAAGGCCCCCTCGCCAACGCGAGGGGGCCTTTTTATCGGCTAGCGATCAGTGGGCTATTAGCCCTTGATGCGTTCGATGCGGCCACCCAGACCCTGCAGCTTCTGCTCGATGTCTTCGTAGCCACGGTCGATGTGATAGATACGGTCGACGATAGTGGAGCCTTCGGCCACGAAGCCGGCCAGTACCAGACTGGCGGAGGCGCGAAGATCGGTCGCCATCACCTGGGCACCCTTGAGTTGCTCGGTGTCACGGCAGATGGCCACATTGCCCTGCAGTTCGATGTCTGCACCCATCCGTACCAGTTCGGGAACGTGCATGAAGCGGTTCTCGAAGATGGTCTCGGTGACCATGCCGGTGCCTTTGGCGACGGCGTTCAGCACAGTGAACTGTGCCTGCATGTCGGTCGGGAAGGCCGGGTAGGGGGCAGTCTTGATGGTGACCGGCTTGAGGGTGCGGCCAGTCATGTCGAGGGTGATCCAGTCTTCACCCTTCTCAATCAGGGCGCCAGCCTCTTCCAGCTTGACCAGTACCGCTTCCAGCAAGGTCGGGTCGGTCTTGCGGCAGGTGATCTTGCCGCCGGTGACCGCTGCACCCACCAGGAAAGTACCGGTTTCGATGCGGTCAGGCTGCACACTGTAGTTGCCGCCGTGCAGACGCTCGACACCGTCGATGGTCAGGGTGTCGGTACCCGCGCCCTGAATCTTGGCACCCAGGGTATTGAGGAAGTTGGCCAGATCGACCACTTCCGGCTCGCGCGCAGCGTTTTCGATCACGGTGCGGCCATCAGCCAGGGTCGCAGCCATCATCAGGTTTTCGGTACCGGTCACGGAGACCATATCCATCAGGATGTGGGCGCCTTTCAGGCGGCCATCGACACGGGCCTTGATGTAACCATCTTCGATGGTGATCTTGGCACCCATCAGCTCCAGACCGTGGACGTGCAAGTTGACCGGACGGGCACCGATGGCGCAGCCGCCGGGCAGGGAGACATCAGCAGCGCCGAAACGGGCAGCCAGCGGGCCCAGCGCCAGAATGGAGGCGCGCATGGTCTTCACCAGCTCGTAGGGAGCGACATGGTTGTTCACCGCACCGGTCAGCACGGTGACGTTGCCGTTGACCTTGGTGGTCGCGCCCAGCATCTCCAGCAGCTTGATGGTGGTGCCCACATCTTTCAGGCGCGGCACGTTGGAGAGGTGTACCTCTTCATCACAGAGCAGGGTCGCGAACAGGATCGGCAGGGCGGCGTTTTTGGCGCCGGAGATGGTCACTTCGCCGTTGAGAGTACAACGACCATCGATTTTGAATTTGTCCATTTTTTACTTCGTTACCAAATCAGGAGGGCAATAGGAATTTACGTTCGCGTTTCCACTCGGCGTCGGTGAACGCCTTGATGGAGAGGGCGTGAATGGCGTTGCTGGCGATCTTGTCCATCAGCGGGGCATAGATGGCCTGCTGCTTCTTGACCCGGCTCATGCCGTCAAACATGTCACCGACGGCGATCACTTGGTAGTGACTACCGTCCCCTTTGACATGGACTTCGGACAATGGCAGAGCCTCAAGGAGTATCGCTTCAATTTCAGAGACTTGCATTATGCGTCCTCAGTTGTGAGCGGGGTTGACTGAAACAGCCCGGCCACCCCGTAGAGGTTGGCCAGGGTATAGAAATCACTGGAGGCGCCCACCAGTTGCGGTGTGGCGCCTCGCGCTAATACGGCTTTGGCCCATTTGACCAGCAGGGCCAGTCCGGCGGAGTCGAGGGTGGTGACGCCGCCGAGCTCGAGCTGGTCGTCCTGCCACCATTCGGCGCGGCGTTGCCACAGGTCATTGACCTGTGGCGCCTGCAGCTCACCGCTGAGAGTCATGGTTTCAACACCAGCGGCTTGGCGTTGTGTTCGCGCAACTGGGCGATCACCGCATCGATGCCATTCTGGCGAATGAGGCCGCCCAGCTCGCTCTGCTTGGCGGAGAGCAGGCTGATCCCCTCTGCCACCATGTCGAAGGCTTTCCACTCGCCGGTCTTGTTGTTCTTGCGCAGCTTGAACTCGAGGAAGATGTCCGGCTTGCCGGCCTCTTTCACGCTGACGTTGACGGCGGTGATGTTGCCGCTGGGAGCTTTGCCCGGCTCGACCTTGACGGTCTGCTTGTCAAAATGGGCCAGCGCATCTGCGTAGGAGCTCACCATGTACTCGGTGAACACCTCGACGAAGGCATTGCGCTGCGCTTCGGTGGTCTCTTTAATCTGGTTGCCAAGCACCTTGTAGGCGGCGAAGCGGTTGTCCACATAGGGCAGCAGCTCTTCGCGGATGATCACCCGCAGGTGATCCGGATTGCTTTTCACCTGGGCCTGATCGGCCTTCAGGCGGGCAAAGGTCTGCTTGGCAGCCTGATCCACCAGCGCGTTGGGGTCGGTGGCATCGACTGCGGCCTGGGCAGACAGGGAAAAGAGCATGCTGGTCATCAGACCCAGCAGCAGGGCGATTTTCTTGAACATGGTTACTCCTTCTTGCTGTCTGATTTGCTGTCGGAGGATTGGCTGTAGAGGAATTTGCCAATCAGATCTTCCAGCACGATGGCGGATTTGGTGTCTTCAATCAGGTCGCCATCCTTGAGCATCTCGGTGCCCATCTCCTCATCGCTGAAGCCGGGGGCCAGACCGATGTACTGCTCGCCGAGCAGACCGGAGGTGAGGATGGAGAGGGAGCTGGTATCGGCGAACTCGCCAGCGCTCTTTTGCATCATCAGGGTCACTTCGGGCACCTGGGTTTTCGGGTCCAGTACGATGTCGCTGACCCGACCGACCACAACGCCGCCGACCTTGACCGGCGAACGGACTTTCAGGCCGCCGATATTATCGAAATGCGCGCGCAGGGTATAGGTTTCTCCTTCCGGTTTGAAGCTCAAACCGGCCACTTGCAGGGCCAGTGCCAGAATGGCACCGATGCCAGCCAGCATGAAGGTGCCGACCAGGAATTCTACTTTGCTGAACTTCATCTTTACCTTATCCAAACATGACTGCAGTGAGTATAAAATCCAGGCCGAGCACGGCGAGGGATGAGTGGACCACAGTTCGGGTCGTGGCCTGACTGATCCCGGCCGAGGTCGGCTTGGCATCATAGCCGTTAAAGAGCGCAATCCAGGTGACCACCAGGGCGAAAATCAGGCTCTTGATGGCGCCCTGCATGATGTCTTCATGCCAGTCGACGGAGGCCTGCATGGCAGACCAGAAGCCCCCTTCGTCCACGCCGAGCCAGTCCACGCCGACCAGCTTGCCGCCGAAGATGCCGATCAGGCTGAACATAAAGGCCAGCAGCGGCATGCTGATGACGCCAGCCCAGAAGCGGGGGGCAACCACCCGGCGCAGTGGGTCGACCGCCATCATCTCGAGGCTTGAAAGCTGCTCGGTGGCCTTCATCAGGCCGATTTCAGCGGTCAGGGCCGAACCAGCACGGCCGGCAAACAGCAGTGCCGTGACCACAGGACCCAGCTCCCGCAGCAGGGAGAGGGAGACCAGCGGCCCCAGACTCTGTTCGGCGCCGAAATCCTTCAATACGTTGTAACCCTGCAGCGAGAGCACCATGCCGATGAACAGGCCGGAGACAAGAATGATGGCCACCGATTGCACGCCCACCACATAGAGCTGCTGGACAAGCAGCGGGAAGTGCTTGCGCGGCTCGGGTTTGCCCGCCAGCGCATGGAACAACATGATGGTGGCGCGACCGACGGAGCTGATAAACCGCACTCCGACCCGCCCCAGCTTGCTTATTTGACTTATCAACATCAGAGATCCTGTAGCAGATCGCCTGCCGGAAAATGAAACGGAACAGGACCATCGGGCAATCCTTTGAGGAACTGCTCGACTTCGGGATTGTGCTCCTCGCGCAGCTGATCCGGCGTACCGTGCGCCACCACCTTGCGATTGGCGATGATGTAGGCGTAATCGGCGATGCTCAGCACCTCTTTCACATCGTGGGTGACGATGACGGAGGTGATACCGAGGGCATCGTTCAGCTCCTTGATCAGTTTGACCAGCACCGCCATGGTGATGGGGTCCTGCCCGACAAACGGCTCGTCATACATGATGAGGTCGGGATCGAGCGCGATGGCCCGAGCCAGCGCCGCCCGGCGCGCCATGCCGCCGGAGAGCTCGGAGGGCATCAGTTTCGCCGCGCCGCGCAAGCCCACCGCCTGCAGCTTCATCATGACGATGGTGTGGATCAGCTCCTCCGGCAGGCCGGAGTGCTCCCGCAGCGGGAAGGCCACGTTGTCGTAGACCGTCATGCCGGTAAACAGGGCGCCGCTCTGGAACAGCATGCTCATCCGTTTGCGCACTTCATAGAGACGCGAACGGGAGAGGGTGGGGATATCTTCCCCGTCAAACAGAATGTGACCGGACTCCGGCTTGAGCTGGCCACCGATCAGCCGCAGCAGGGTGGTTTTACCGATGCCGCTCGGGCCCATGACGGCGGTCACCTTGCCACGAGGAATGGTCAGGTTGATCCCGTCATACAACAGCCGATCTCCGTGACTGAAGGTCAGATCGGAGATGGTGATCAGGTCATTGTTCAAACAATTGTCCATCCGGTGTAAATGAGGTGCGAATTTTATGGGGTAGTCTAGGTCTAAGCAACAGCAAGGAACAACTATTGAACAGGCTGCAAGCCCATTTGCACGACAGTTTTCTGTAACAAAGTGCGTCATTGAGAGCGGGACTTGCCATCCGATTCGCTTATCCGGGCAGACTTTTTTATAATCCCGCAGCTAATTTCGGCCCGGAGCTGTGTCTTTATGTCTGTAAAGCCTGAGAAAGTGTCTGAACTGTTCGATTTTCGTCGCAGTGCCCGCGCGGTGCTGGACACAGAAAAGCAAGCCATTGATGGACTCTATCAGTATCTGAACGACGCCTTCGACAAGGCGTGCGAAATGGTGCTGCGCTGCGGTGGCAAGATAGTGGTCACCGGCATGGGCAAATCGGGCCATATCGGCAGCAAGATCGCCGCCACCCTCGCCAGCACCGGCACTCCGGCCTTCTTCCTCCATCCGGGGGAAGCGAGTCATGGCGATCTGGGGATGATCTCCAGCGGCGACCTTATCATCGCTATCTCCAACTCCGGCGAGAGCGACGAAATCTTGGCCTTGCTGCCGGTACTCAAGCGCCGCGGCATTCCGCTCATCTGCATGACCGGCAATCCCGCCTCCACCATGGCCAAAGAGGCCAACGTGCATCTGTGCATCAAGGTGGAGAAAGAGGCCTGCCCGCTGGGGCTGGCACCCACTTCCAGCACCACGGCAACCTTAGTCATGGGCGATGCCCTGGCGGTCGCTCTGCTGGAAGCGCGCGGTTTTACCGCAGATGACTTCGCCCTCTCTCACCCGGGCGGTTCCCTTGGCAAGCGTCTGTTGCTGCGGGTCGGCGATCTGATGCACAGCGGTGAGCTGTTGCCCCGGGTAGGGATAGATGCCACCATCAGCCAGGCGCTGCTGGAAGTGAGCCGCAAGGGGCTCGGTATGACAGCTGTGGTCGATGGCAATGGCCTGCTGGCCGGGCTCTTTACCGATGGCGACCTGCGCCGCATTCTTGACCAGCAGATCGACATCCATCACACCCCCATCAGCCGTGTGATGACGGCCAACTGTGTTACCGTAGGTCCAGAGATGATGGCTGCGGAAGCCGTCAAGCTGATGGAAACGAGAAAAATCAACGGATTACTGGTCGTGGATGAAGAGAAACGCCCGCTCGGCGCCTTCAACATGCACGACCTGCTGAAAGCCGGAGTAATTTGATGCAAAACGTACCGACCCTCTATGGTCCGGTGACGCGCAGCCAGTTCGACAAGGCGGCGCAAATCCGCCTGCTGGTGTGCGATGTGGACGGGGTGCTCTCCAACGGCCTTATCTACATGGGAAACAACGGCGAAGAGCTGAAAACCTTCTGCACCCGTGATGGTGCGGGCATGCGAGCACTGCTCAATGCCGGGATCGAGATCGCCATCATCACCGGGCGCAACTCCCGAATCGTCAGTGATCGGATGAAAAGCCTGGGGGTGGCTCATGTGGTGCAGGGGGCTGATAAAAAGCTGCCTCACTTCGAAGCGCTGCTGGCCAAGCTGGGGCTGACTGCTGAACAGGCCGCCTATATGGGCGATGACACCATCGATCTGCCGGTGATGGCCGCCTGCGGCCTGGGTATCGCGGTGGCCGATGCCCATCCGCTGGTGCTGAGTCGTGCCGATATGGTGACCCGGCTTGGCGGTGGCATGGGCGCGGTGCGCGAGGTGTGTGACCTCATTTTGCAGGCGCAGGGCCACGACGATTATCAGCCCGAGGCCTCGGTATGAGCAGACAGACCCTGTTGTTTGCCCTGCTGTTTCTGGTCGCGCTGGTTGCCTGGCAGTTGGGCAAGGTTGAGCTGGTGCCGGAGAGCGCCGTCAAAATCGAAAACTATCAGCCGGATTTTGTCGCCAAAGATCTGGTGACCACCCGTTTTGATATCAATGGCAAGCGAACCGAGCGGTTGGAGTCGACCTACGCCGAGTATTATCAAATCCTCGAGCAGGCCACCTTCGACAAGCCGGTGGTCTACATGTATGACGATCAGGGTGCTGCCGAGTGGAAGGTGACCGCCGAAACCGGCGTGCTCAACACTGGCGACAACGTCATCCTGCGGGACAAGGTGCATCTGGATGGTCTGCTGCCCACCTCCTTTATCTCCACACTGGATACCCCCTATCTGGAGCTGGATCTGGTGACACAGGATGTGCGCAGCAACCGGGAAGTGAACATTCTGGGTCGGGATTTCCAGACCCAAGGGGTTGGCCTCAAGGGCCATCTGGACCGCAAATATTTTGAGTTACTGGATCAAGGCCATGCCATCTATTTCAATGAAAAACGCTAATCTGGCCCTCGCAGCCCTGTTGTTGTGTGGTGCGGTGACCGCCAAAGAGTCCGACTTTGCCGAGAAGGTCTACGTCGATGCCGTCAAACAGGTGGCCGAGATGCAGGACAACCGCATCACCTTCGAAGAGGATGTGACCATCAATCAGGGCACCATCAAGATCAAGGCTGACAAGGTGGTGGTGACCCGTTCCGGCGAGAAAGGGGCCGAGGTAATGACCGCCTACGGCAAACCCGCCACCTTCTTCCAGATCCTGGATAATGGCAAGCCGGTCAACGCCCATGGCAACACCATCCGCTACGAGCTGAAGAACCGGCTGGTGACCATCACCGGCAACGGTCAGCTCAAGCAGGAGGATAGCCAGGTCAATGGCGATCTGATCCGCTACGACATCGTCAAACAGAAGATGATTGCCGAGAGCAAGAGCCCGAACCAGCGGGTCAAGACCGTGTTTCTGCCGGATCAGGTAGAGAATTTCGACAAGCCCGCCGATCAGCAGAAGCAGGGAAAATAAGCCATGGCAGTGTTAAAAGCAGTGGGCCTGCAGAAGAGCTACAAACGCCGCATGGTGGTGAGTGACGTCAGCCTGGAAGTGGGCACCGGCCAGATTGTCGGCCTGCTCGGCCCCAACGGTGCCGGCAAGACCACCTCGTTTTACATGATCGTGGGGTTGGTGCAGCGCGATGCCGGTCTCATCACCATCGACGATCAGGACATCAGCCTGCAGCCCATGCATGTGCGGGCCCGCAACGGTATCGGTTACCTGCCGCAAGAGGCCTCCATCTTCCGTCGCCTGTCGGTGTTCGACAATCTGATGGGGGTGATGCAGACCCGCAAGGGGTTGAGCCGCGAGGAGCGTGAGGACAAGGTTCAGCAACTGCTGGAAGAGTTCAACATCACCCACATTCGCGACAACCTGGGTCAGAGCCTCTCCGGTGGTGAGCGCCGCCGGGTCGAGATCGCCCGCGCACTGGCGGCCGAGCCGCGTTTTATTCTGCTGGATGAGCCATTTGCAGGGGTTGACCCGATTTCTGTGATAGACATCAAGAAGATCATTCAGCATCTGAAAGATAGAGGCCTTGGCGTCTTGATTACCGACCACAACGTCAGAGAGACTCTGGACGTATGTGAGAAGGCCTATATCGTCAGCCACGGCAAGATGATTGCCGAAGGTGCACCGGCTGACATCCTTGCCGATGAGCAGGTCAAGCGCGTCTATTTGGGCGATCAATTCAGTCTATAGTAAGGGGGCATGCCTTCATTTCCTTTGACGAGTGCCTCGCTGAACATAAGGATATCCCGACGTAGATGAAGCCGACATTACAGTTGCGTCTCGGTCAGTCCCTGACCATGACGCCGCAATTACAACAAGCGATTCGTCTGCTCCAGCTCTCCACTCTGGAACTTCAGCAGGAAATTCAGCAAGCGCTCGAAAACAACCCTCTGCTGGAGCAGGAAGAGAGCGAGGCGCAAGAGACCAGTCCGGAAGCGCCGGTCGATGCCAGCCAGCTGGATTCCAGCGATGCCATGGCCCAGGAGCAGATGCCGGATGAGTTGCCGGTGGATACCACCTGGGACGAAGTTTACTCTGCCGGCACCGCCCAGAGCGCGGGCCCCATCCACGATGGGGAAGATAGCGTCTATCAGGGTGAAACCACCGAAAACCTGCAGGATTATCTGCTGTGGCAGATGCGGCTCACACCGTTCAGCGATGTGGATGCCGCCATCGCGCTCGCCATCATCGACGCCATCGACGAATCCGGCTATCTGACCGTTGCGCTGGAAGACATTCAACAGGCGGTGGGTAGTGACGAGCTGGAGGTCGAACTCGACGAGGTCGAGGCGGTGCTCAAGCGTGTGCAGCATTTCGATCCGGTCGGCATTGCCGCCCGCTCGGTGCAGGAGTGTCTGCTAATTCAGCTGGAGCAGTATGACCCGCAGACCCCCTGGCTCAATGAGGCCAAGGAGGTGATCCTCGAGCACATGGAGCTGCTCGGCAACCGCGATTATCGTACCCTCGCCCGCAAGACCAAACTCAAGGAGAGCGACCTCAAGGAGGTGCTGGATCTGATCCAGCTGCTGGAGCCGCGCCCCGGTAACGGCATCATCCAGAGCGACTCCCAGTACGTGATCCCCGATGTTTCCGTGGTCAAGAAGGGTAACAAGTGGGTGGTCGAGCTCAATCCCGATTCCGCTCCCCGCATCCGGGTCAACGAGACCTATGCCGCCATGGCCCGCAACGCCCGCAGTAGCACCGACACCCAGTTTATCCGCTCCCATTTGCAGGAAGCCAAGTGGTTCATCAAGAGCCTGGAGAGTCGTAATGACACCCTGCTGAAAGTAGCCAGTTGTATTGTCGAGCAGCAACAGGGCTTTTTCGAGTATGGTGAAGAGGCGATGAAGCCCATGGTGCTCAACGACATCGCCGAAGCGGTGGAGATGCATGAGTCGACCATCTCCCGGGTGACGACCCAGAAGTACATGCATACCCCCCGTGGTATCTTCGAATTAAAGTTTTTTTTCTCCAGCCATGTGAACACCGAAGGAGGAGGAGAGTGCTCATCGACCGCAATTCGCGCGCTCATCAAAAAGCTGGTCACGGCAGAGAACCCTGCCAAGCCGTTAAGTGATAGCAAGATCGCGGATTTGCTGGCCGAACAGGGTATTATGGTGGCGAGACGCACGATCGCTAAGTATCGCGAATCCTTGTTTATCCCACCTTCCAATCAGCGCAAACGCCTGGTTTAGGCAAAACAAAAGGATGATGTTATGCAAATTAACCTGACCGGACACCATGTCGAGATCACCGAAGCTCTGCGTGATTATGTGAACAACAAATTTGCCAAACTCGAGCGTCACTTCGACCACATCAACAATGTTCACGTGGTGCTTAGCGTGGAAAAACTGAACCAGATAGCGGAAGCCAAATTGCACGTCAGCGGTGGCGAAGTGTTTGCCAACTCTGAACATGCCGATATGTATGCTGCGATAGACACCTTGCTCGACAAGCTGGACAGGCAGATCATCAAGCACAAAGATAAGTTAAATAAAAAATAACCATGCAACTTGAACACATACTGAGTCGGGACTGCACCAAGAGTGCAGTCCCTTGTACCAGCAAGAAACGCGCCCTCGAAATCATCAGCGAGCTGGCCGCCGAACGCCTTGGCACCTCCCGCCAGGCGCTGTTTGAATGCTTGCTGGCCCGCGAAAAAATGGGTAGTACCGGGATCGGTGCCGGTATTGCGATCCCCCACGGTCGCATTGACGATGAGTTCCCGCCAACCGCGATCCTGATGACCTTTGCCGACCCTATTCCTTTCGACTCCATCGACAATCAACCGGTTGACCTGCTGTTTGCCTTGCTGGTGCCGGAAAGCGAGTGCAAGCAGCATCTCAAGACCCTTTCTCTGATGGCTTCCAAGCTGGGTGACAAGGCGGTTTGCCGCCAGTTGCGTCAGGCAACCAGCGACGAAGAGCTCTATCAGATCATGACCTCGGCCTGACAGCAGGCCAAGGATGAGACACCCGTTTTGGCGTGAGGGAACAAGATGCAGTTAATCGTGGTAAGTGGACGTTCGGGCTCCGGTAAAACGGTAGCCCTGCGAGTGCTGGAAGATCTGGGTTACTACTGTGTGGACAACCTGCCGGTCAATCTGCTGCCCCAGCTGATTGTTTCGGTCGAGAGCCAGTATGACAAGCTGGCGGTCAGTATCGATGTACGCAACCTGCCGAGCGATCCGGAGAAACTGGAAAATCTGCTGGTTCAGGTGCGCAATGAGGGGCGGGTAGAATTCTCCAGCTTCTTCTTTGACGCCGACAACGGCACCCTGCTCAAGCGCTATGGCGAGAGCCGCCGTTTGCACCCCCTCTCACGCAACAAGCTGTCGCTGGATGAGGCTATTCGGGAGGAGACCCACCTGCTGGCGCCCATCTCCTCGACCGCTGACCTGCGCATCGACACCACCACCCTCAGCATTCATGACCTGAGCGAGCTCATCAAGACCAGGGTGCTTGGGAAGAAAGAGAACGAGCTGGTGCTGGTGTTCGAGTCGTTCGGCTTCAAGTACGGCATTCCCAAGGATGCCGACTTCGTGTTCGATGCCCGCTTCCTGCCCAATCCGCACTGGATCCCCGAGCTCAAGCCGTTTACCGGCAAGGATGAGCCGGTTGCCAACTACCTCTCGGCGCAGGCCGACGTGATGCTGTTTACCCAGCAGATCGAAAATATGCTGGCGACCTGGTTGCCCCATCTGGAGCGCAACAATCGCAGCTACCTCACGGTCGGCATCGGTTGCACCGGCGGTCAGCACCGCTCGGTCTTTATTGCAGAGCGGCTGGCCAGTGCATTCCGTTTGCTTGGCAAGAACGTGCAGATCCGCCACCGCACTCTCGACAAGAGTGCCCCCCAATCCTGACGGACCAATAGGACGACCCGATGACTGTTTCCGCCTCGGTTGAAGTGAAAAACAAGCTGGGTATTCATGCCAGACCAGCCATGATGCTGTTCGAGCTGGTGCAGGGTTTCGATGCCCACGTGCTGCTGCGCAATGAAGATGGTGTGGAGGCCGATGCTGACAGCATCATCGGCCTGCTGATGCTGGATTCCGCGCAAGGGCGGCAGGTGGAAGTGCAGGTTGAGGGGCCCGAAGAGGTCGAGGCCCTGGCCGCCGTGGTGGAGCTGTTCACCTCCGGCTTCAATGAGGAGTAGTCACTCCTCGTTTTATGTTATGAACCGGTACGCGCCAGCGCTTTGAAGCTGGCAAAATCGCGACAAGCCAGCAAATTCCTGCTGGCTTTTTCGTTCATCAGTGCCAGAAACAGGTCGTAGAGACCCATCGCCTCCTCGTAGTCGGCCTTGCTGATGGCCAGCACGAAGATGAGCGTCGCGATTTCTCCGTTGCCCCAGTCGATCCCCTGCGGGGCCAGTACGGTGTAAACCAGAGTGCGGCGCGCCAGCAGACCGAGGGAGTGGGGCAGGGCGATCCCTTCTCCCAACATGGTGGAGACGATCCGCTCCCGCTCCTGCAGTGAGGCTCTGAAGCCGCTTTCCACCAGCTCTTCCGCCTCCAGCTGATCACAGATACGGGTAAACAGTTCGGCCTGGGTTAGGTGCTCTTTGACCACCATGAAGTGGTCGGCATCGAAATATTTGTCGAGCATGTAGGGGCGGGTGCGGTCGATCAGCACCAGCTTGCCAAGCTGCTCCAGCTGGTATTGGGTCGGGAAGGGGGCAACGAGTACCACGGGGGCGTTTTTTTCGTTCACCTTGACGGTACTGATGACAAAGTCCTGCGCGATCTGCGCCAGACCTTCGTAATCCTGCACCGATTCAAGCGTGGTCAGCTGTAACTGGGGATACTCCCGCTTGATGCGTGCTTCCAGTAACCGGAAGGTGGCGTTTCCTGCATCGCAAAGCAATAGCGCCTGCGGGCGTCTGGTGTAGCCGATATCGTAGTGGCGCTCCAGCCCGACCCCGATATGGATCACCAGATAGCCGATCTCGTGGTGGGTCAGTCTGTAGGGGGTCTGCTTGATCCACTCCGAAATGGCCGCCAGCGTGATGTCGTAGGCGAGGGGGTAGTACTGCTTGATATGATCTGCCAGCGGGTTGTGGTTGCCAATCTGGTATTTGACCCGTAGCAGCATGGCGCTGATATGGGTTTGCAGGTCGGCCCGCAGCTGTTGGTCGCCTCGCAGGTCGTAAGGGTAGTGTTGATGAATGTAGGTCAGCAGATGCTCCACCAGCTGTTCGCTCTCGGCGGCCATCGCCGGGCTGAGCTGGGGAGTATCGGCAATCAGGCGCGCCTGGATCTGGATGGCGAGACCGGCGATCTCGTCCTCTACGGGGGGCGTCAGGGTTGGCAATACCGCATATATATCGCGAGATACTGCCAGCAGCGGCAGAGTCAGATCCTCGCTGGCGAAGTGGCGCAACTCGTGACCGGATGCCTGACGCAGCAGGGCAACGGCGCAGTAGATGGCGAGCTGCTGCAAGCTCTCGTCAGCGAGACGCAGCTGATGTCGGGCAAGCTGGGCATGGATATGATTGCCCACTACCTCCATCGTCTTGCTGGGGCAAAGGTTGGGCAACAGGGTTTGCAACTGGTTGTTGTGCAGCAACTCCTGATAGAGCAGTTGGGTTAAACAGGCACGGATCGCCGTCTCCTCCCCCTGAATGCGCATCCCCAGGCGGGGTTTGCTCTCGACGCTGAGCCTGAAGTGGCTGAGTTGCTCACGGACTTCCGCCATATCCCCTTGCAGTGCCGCCCGGCTCAGATACCAGGTATCAGCCAGCTCATCGAGCTTGATCCCCTGCTCTGCCGTCAATAGCAGGATCTGCAGGTGCAGCACCCGCTCCCGGCTGGTGCGTGGCAGGCCGCTATCCTGACCCTGGGCCGCCAGCAGAGCCTCGAACAGTCCCTGATTGTAGATTTTCAGCTGATAGCCGCTGCCACGCTGGTGGATCAGGTGAGCGCCGTGCGTGGCAATCAGTTCGTTGAGGGTCGCCACATCGGTGCGCACCGTGCGGGTGGAGACATTAAGGCGACGAGCCAGCTCCTCCTGTGGCAGTGGTTCGGCATGGAGCTGGATCAGCAGTTGATGGAGCCTGGGGTGTGGCAGCTTGATCATAGGGGGTATGCAAGACTCCTGTTGCGAGATAAAGGGTCGATGTTAACAAGTGGGTCATCAACAAGCCAGGCACCGGTCAGTGATTGAACCGGCGCCCGTGACTGCCATCAGGCCAACAGTCGTTTCACTATGGCCAGCAGAGTCCGCACATCCTCGGGGCGAGTGTGCCCGCTCGCGCTGTCGATGATGGAGCTGTAGACGTGCGGGATCACCTTCTCGACTCCGGCGTCCAGCGCAATCCGCACTATCTCCTCGAAGTTCTCTAGATCGATGCCACCAGTCGGCTCTAGCCAGAAGTTGTTGCGGGCACAAGCCTCGGCCACTGCCTGATACTCGTCGCGGCAGGCCAGCCCACCCATGGGGAAGAACTTGACCGAGCTGCCGCCCATGTCCTTGAGCAGGGCGATGGCGGTATCGATGGGCACTATGCCATCCGGCTGCCCGGCGCTGAGTGGACCGGTGGAGATCTTCACCATGCCCGGCATGCCGGTAGGGGAGATCAGCCCATTCACCAGCGTTTGTGATTGGCCGAGCAGCGCCCGGCTGGCGCCAACACCAGTGAACACCTGGTTGACGTGCTGGGGCTGCAGCTGGCAGGCCAGTTCGGCAACCATGGCGGATTGGCGCGGATCGCCGGCGCCCAGCCCGATGGAGAGGGCGTTGTCGATAAGCTTGGCGTACTCCTTCATATCGGCAACTGCGGAGGGAATATCCGGGTAGTTTTTGGAGAGCACACCGACCAGCACGTGGCCTTCGGCTGCGTCGTACACCTCGACGGCATTCTCTTTGGAACCTGCCAGCACGTTGAGACAGATCCGATCACGGTAGTAGTTGGGGGTAAGGGACATCAGCGATTCTCCTGAACAAGGTTGGCAATGGCGGAGTGGATTTGGTCGAGTTGGGGCACGGTGACGCTGCGCACATCGATCTCGATATGCCCCTCGTTGGCCTTGTAGCCGCGGCAGTAGATGGCAGGCGTGCCCTGTTGCAGACGGGTGACGACCTGCACTGTGGTCATGCCGAGCTGCTGGTGGTCAAAAGCGATATCGGTGCGGGCAATGTCGCGTCCTGCGCTGTCCCATACCACCTTGGCGGTGACGCCGGGCAGCTGGTTGAGGCGCTCGATAAAGGGGCTCATCTTGGCGACCATGGCGGCTCCGCTCTCTTTCTCTTTGGCCAGATAGCGCTCGATGGCGTGGGTCAGGCCGAGGATACCCTCCTTGCCCACCTTCATGGCGCGACCGATACCATTGGCCTGCTGTTTGACCCACTCCACGTACTGACGCTTGCCGAGCACCAGCCCGCTGGTGGGCCCTTCAATGGCCTTGGCGCCGCTGTAGATGACCAAGTCCGCACCCTGGTTGTAGTAGAGGCGCAGATCCTCTTCGGCAGCCGCATCGACGATGAGCGGGAGCCCGTGGGTCTTGGCGACCTCGGCGGCCTCGGCCACCGACAGAATGCTCTTCTGCACGCAGTGGTGGGATTTGATGTAGAGGATGGCTGCTGTGTTGGCATTGATGGCTGCTGCCAGCTGGGAAGGGGAGCACTCGTTGGCGTAACCGGCTTCCACTACTTTGCCGCCCCCCAGGTTGACCATGGTACCGACCGGGGCGCCGAAGTTGACGTTATGCCCCTTGGGCAGCACGATTTCGCTTGGCACGTCATGGGGGTGGGCATGCAGGTGCTCAAGGCGATAGGGGTCGCCGCGCACTATCACTGCGGCCACTGACTGGGCGATGCCGGCGCTGGCACACGAAATGACCACTGCATCTTCCACTCCCAGCAGGCCAGCCAGGTAGGCGCCGGTCTTGTTGACCAGATCCTTGACCTCGAAGTAGTGGCCGAGGCCGAAATTGACCGCATCGACCACCTCCTGCTCGGGGGTGGAGACGCCGAGAATGGTCATGCGCCCGGAGGCGTTGATCACCGGTTTGAGCTGATATTTCTCATAAACAGAAGGCATGGTGTGATTTCCCATAGTGAGTCAGAACCAGTTCGCCACCGACCAGGGCGGCGAGGGGCTGCAGTTGTTGGTCACCGCTGCGGGACTGGGCTTCGGTATCCATAAACAGGGTCGGGCCGCTGGCGACCTCGAACAGGGTCAGATCGGCATCGGCGCCCACCTCGAGCCGCCCCTTGCCGGAAAGGCGCAGGGCATCGGCGGCCTGATGGGTGACGCAGGCGAGCACCTGCTCCAGCGTCATGCCGATGGCGAGAAACTTCGACATCACGTGGGCCAGACTGTAGACCGGCCCCTTGATGCGGTTCTTGCAGTAGATGTCTGAGCTGATGGTGCGGGGCAGGATCCCCTGCCGGATAGCCAGCTCCGCCACCTCGAAACTGAAGCTGGCGCCGCCGTGGCCGATGTCGAGCAAGAGGCCCCGTTTCATCGCCTCGCGCACCGCGACCCGCAGCTCGCCATCCCCCAGCAGGGCGACGATCTCGTCCAGATCCGGCGGCGTGTTGCCCACGTGCACCATCAGCGGTAGCTGGCCGTGGGTCTGTTGCAGCGCCTTGGCCATGCGCAGCGGTTGCAGACCGTTCTCACCTACCACGCTACCGCTCATCCGCGCCTTGATGCCGACGATAAAGTCGGGGTGGCGGCGAATGGCTGCCGAGGCGAGATCCATATCCAGATCCTGGCTATCCGCCAGCTCGTTCTGGCGTAGCAGACCGATGCGGGAGATGTTGAGCAGGGCATGCACCCGGGTCTTGCAGCCCGCAGCGATCTGCTGGAAGTCATCCACATCGTCGGCTCCGGTGCTGCCGGCGTCGATGACGGTGGTGACGCCGGACTCTACGCCCACCTTGTCCGGCTCATCGTGATAGATGGGGGAGGCGGGGTAGCAGTGGGTGTGGCCATCGATCCAGCCAGCGCTCACATGTACCCGGCCGCCGAGATCCAGGATCTGCCGCGCCGTTGCCATCTCCGGCAGGGAGCCGATGGCGGCGATTTTGCCCTCCTTGATGGCAATATCGACGAGCTGGCCATCTCCCTGGCGCCCGGCTCTGATGATCATGTCGTACATGCTGATAACCTCTGGCGAGCCGCCCCGCAGGGCGGCTGGTACTTACACAAGGGCGACCGGGAAGAAGGTACCCAGCAGCATGGCTCCCAGGATGGCACCGCCGGTGATGGGTTTGCCCCACACGTAGAACAGCAGCGCACCCAGCAGGGAACCGATACCGATGGGGATGGAAGCGCCCATGGCAGAGAGGATGATCAGGGGGCCGAGGAAGCGGCCAGAGCTGTTGCCAGCACCCATCATCACGTCAGCACCGTAAGTGGAGTTGCTCTGGTTGATGGTGAACTTGCGCGCCAGAATGATGACGTAGCCGATGGCCAGACCAATCCCCATGCCGGTTGCCAGCGAGGCGCCGAAGTTCTCCACCGGATAGACGATGCCGGCCCCCAGCAGCAGGGCGGGAACGCCCAGTCCGACCCCGGTCTGGATGGCACCGCCGATATCCAGGATCCCCACCAGGGATCCCTCGATGATGCGGGCGAACAGGAAGCTGGCACCGAACGCGGCCACCGCGCCGTAGGCACCCGTGTCCATTCCGGCTTTCAGCATGGCGACGAAGGCTACCTCGTTGAAGGCACCAACCCCGTACAGATAGAACATGTGGGTACCGGCAAAGACCCCGGCCGAGAGCAGGCCGACGAAGATGGGGAATGACCAGTCGGCATACCAGAAGTTGTTTTTCAATTTCTCATCCATGGTGTGACCCCTTATTTGCCGCTCAGCAGGTTATGGACGTTTTCCAGCCACAGGGGGACGCCCATATGGAAGGATTCAATCAGTTTCATGTCGAAGCCGCGGAAGAAGCCGCTCAGCACGAACAGCAGGACGATGGCAGCCATCATCACCTTGGTGACATGGTTCCAACCGCTCTCTTCCACACCCTTGCCGATCAGGATGCCGAGCACCAGACCCGGTACCGCGTTGCCCATGATGAGTTGGGCCAGACCGCCGAAGATGGTGGCCCAGAAACCGGATTTCTTGCCCGCTTCGATGGCGGCCAGCCAGAAGATCACCGGCATGACGGTGTTGACCAGCAGGTTGGCGGCCGGTACCAGCACCTTGACCGCAGTGACCTGCAGGGCGGCCGGGACGGCTGCGGCCGTGCTGTTGAGGAAGGCAACCACGATGGCACCTATGATGCCGCCGGCGATGGCCATCTTTTTCGGGTCGTGCAGAGTGGTGGCGAGATCCCGATTTTTGAACAGCAGTGCCGCCGTGGCCCAGTGCGGGATGATGCGGTGATCCACATCCTGGGTGAAGGCGCCTGCCGCCACGGTGGAGGCCCAGGCGTTGAAGAAGAAGCCGAGACCAAACGAGAAGTGGGAAGCGGGATCCCCTTCGCAGGAGTTAAGTTCGCCCAGGGTGCGGAAGGCACCCATGCCCTGTACGGTCGGGGCGTGGAACATCCGCGCCGCGCCGGCCCCCACCCCGACGCCAACCAGGCCGCCAATGATGAGTGACTTGATAAAAATGATTAGAAACATCCAACGCATCCTTCTTGTGGGGTTGTGCCTGCGCAGGCATCACACCTGGGTGAACGTCACCTTGGCGACATCCAGACTGGTGACCTGAACCTTGATCTCCAGCTGGACGCGGTATTCGCGGCGCTGGCGCGGCAGGAAGAAGAACAGGAACTTCTCCACCCGGACCGACTCCTCGGCTTTGAGCACCTGTACATCGACCGGCTCAATGCGCAGCAGTACCTGCTGGTTGTCCTTGAGCAGTGTGGGTTGCACCTGGCTGAGGGCGGAGGCAAACGCCTGCTGGCGGGTCGTCCCCTTGCCGTTGACGGTGACCTGGGTGGTGAAGTTCTCTTTCATCAGGCGCGTCCGTGCTTCTTGGCGAAGGCTTCGACCAGCTTCTGGCCCAGCTCTTCCTTGTCCATGAAACCGAAGCCCAGCACCACGCACCCTTCGTTGATGGCGGTGACGCCCTCTTCAACAGAGCGCATGCCGTAGCGGCACTTGTAGCCGTATTTGGTCTGGGCGGTGATGGCACCGGCGCCGCCGCTGCCGCAGAAGGAGATGCCGAGATCCGCCTGCTCCTTGTTCATCACGTCGCCGAGCTTCATGTCAGCGGCCATGCCTGGGATGATGGTCACGTTGGCTCCGGCTGCTTCCGCGCCTGCGCCCACTTTCTGACCCTTGCCGAGACGGTCTCCAATCACGAGTTTGATGGCTGTCATATCGATTTCTCCTTGAGTTACGGGTTCTGCACCGAGCTGAGTTCGTTTTCTTTGGCGACTTCAAAATGGACGGACAAGAGGTGTGCCTCCTCATAAGCAAGCTGATCCAGCCAGCTGACGACCTGTTCGGCGAGACGCAGTGAGAGGGGGGAGATCTCTTCAAACAGGCTGAGGTCAACCTCCGGCAGGGGCTCGCCACTGTGGGAGCGCCACACCATGGCTTTGACATGGGAGGCCAGCATCTGCCGTTGCACCTCGTTGGGGGTGATGCCCTGTTCGGCCAGCAGGGGATAAATGCGCGCGAGGATATGATCGGTCTGGCGCAGCAACTCCGGGCTGTTCGGGGTCAGGGTCTGGTCGTGAGTCTCTGTTTGCAATGTCTGCTCTCCAAGGCTGGCAGAAGGTATGGCGTTACCCTAAGCCTGCGCGTCGATGTGGAGGAGGCAGCGTTTTTCCGATTCGAAGCGGAAATTCCTGAGGAAATGGCCCCGAAGTGATCGTTTGGATACTAAAAAGGCAAAAAGAGTGCTTATTGAAGCTGGTTTTGTGTGATCGGTAGCGCACAAATCGGGGGGCGGGGGCAGGGCAAGCGTTGCGGGAAACTGTGAGTCATCTCACGGTAGAAACGTTGCCGAGAGGGCAGATATGGAAAAGGGCGGTTTCCCGCCCTTCTCATAACAAGGAGTGACGCTAGCTGGCCGATGCTGCGCTCGAGCTGGCCGTTCTCTGCTGATAGCGCAGGTCTTCCTCTATAGTGACCACCACTTCCAGCGGCTTGCCGGAGCGGAATACCGAGATGGTCAGCTTGGTGCCTGGGCGGCTCTCTACAATCTTGTCCATGGCGCTGCGTACGCCACTGATGGCCTCTCCGTTGATCTTGAGCAGCACATCCCCTCGCTGCAGGCCGCCTTTGGCCGCCGGGCCGTTGGGATCCAGACTCTCCACCACCAGACCACGCAGGTCGCCGAGGTTCATCATCCGCGCGACTATGGGGTTGATCTCGACACTGGAGATCCCGAGGTAGCCGCGGATCACCCGGCCGTTGGCGATCAGCTCATCCATGATCCGTTTTGCCAGCCGGTAGGGGATGGCGAAGCTGATGCCGTAGCTCTCCTGATTGCCGTTGAGGTGATAGGTTGCGGTGTTGATACCCACCAGATCGCCACGGCCGTTGACCAGCGCGCCGCCCGAGTTGCCCTCGTTGATGGCGGCATCGGTCTGCAGCAGATCCTGACGGCCATTGCTGTCGGGCCCCATGCTGGAGAGGCCGGTGCGGCCGGTCGCACTGATGATGCCCTGGGTGATGGTCTGGCCGACGTTGTAGGGGTTGCCGATGGCGAGCACCACATCTCCCACTTCTGGCAGTCGTTCGGGATCCTGCGGGATCACCGGCAGGTTGTCTGACTCGATATAGAGCACGGCGAGGTCGGTGAGCTGATCGGTTCCGACCAGCTCGGCACTGAAGACCCGACCATCCTGCAACGCGACGATGATCTGGTCGGCATCGGCAATGACGTGGTAGTTGGTCAGCACATAACCGCGTTGGTTCATGATGACGCCGGAACCCAGCCCTTGCGGGCGCAGTTCCCCCTGATTGCCCTGATTGGGGGCAAAGCTGCGGGTGTAGATGTTGACGACGGCAGGGCCTGCCCGATGGGCGGCATAGGAGAAACTCAGTTCACGGGCATTGGTGATGATGCCGGGCAGTTGGGCACCACCGCGAAAATGGGGAAACAGCAGCAACAGCAGCGCCGCGACGGTCAATCCAAAACCGACAGACTTGCCCAAGTAACTGACTAAAGGGGGGATTTTCATGTCATTCTCATCCGTACAGGCTGCGCGCAGAGAATAACACTATCGATGGATAAAAATCACCCGCGGTGAAGGCCGCGGGTGATAGAGGGGTTGGCGAACAACTTGAGCGTTAGCGGATCACCAGATAGAGCGAGGAGTCGCCGCGCTGGATGTTGAGTGCCAGTACGTCAGGCTTGTTCTTGAGCGCCTTGGTCAGCTCGCCCAGGGTGTTGATGCGCAGGCGGTTGACCCCGATGATGATGTCACCCTTCTGCAGGCCGGAAGCAGCTGCCGGAGAGCGAGGATCAATATCGGCCACCGCGACACCGGAGACCGGGTCGGTAGTGGTGCTCAGCTTGGCCCCTTCCAGTGCCGGATGCAGCGCGCTGGCGCGTACTTCGCTGTCATCGGCCTGCTTCAGGGTCACTTTGGCAGTTTGTGACTTGCCATCGCGGATCAGCCCCAGTTCGACCTGCTTGCCAGCGCCCATGGTAGCGATCTTGGCGCGTAGCTCACCGAAGGAGCGAACCGGTTTGCCATCGATGCTGACGATGATATCGCCAGCCTTGATGCCCGCCTTGTCGGCCGCCGAATCAGGCATGACCTGATTGACGAAGGCACCATCCTTCTTGTTGTAGCCGAAGGTTTTGGCGATGTCTGAGGTAAGCTCGGTGCCGGTAATCCCCAGCTGGCCGCGACGCACTTCACCGTACTTGACGATCTGCTCGGTCAGATCCCGCACCATGTTGGAGGGGATGGCAAAGCCGATGCCGATGTTGCCGCCGTTCGGGCCCAGAATCGCGGTGTTGATACCGATCAGCTCGCCACGCAGGTTGAGCAGGGCTCCGCCGGAGTTACCGGAGTTGATGGCCGCATCGGTCTGGATGAAGTTCTCCAGATTCTCGATGTTGAGGCCGCTGCGACCCAGCGCACTGACAATACCGGAGGTGACGGTCTGACCCAGACCAAACGGGTTGCCGATGGCCAGCGCATAGTCACCCACCCGCAGCTCGTCGGAGTCGGCAAACTTGATCTGCACCAGATCCTCGGCCTTGATTTGCAGCAGGGCGATGTCGGACTGTTTGTCTTCACCGATCTTCTTGGCCGCATATTCACGACCATCCTTCAGGTTGACCTTGATCTCGTCCGCCTCGTGAACCACGTGGGCGTTGGTGATCACGTAACCCTTCTTGGCATCGACGATGACACCGGAGCCGAGCGCCTGGAACGGCTGCTCGCTCACCTGTTCATCGGGCATGTTGGGGCCGAAGAAGAACTTGAACTGTTCCGGCAGACGCTGACGGGTAATTTTTTTGCCAGAAACCGAGATATTGACCACCGCCGGGGTGACCTGTTCGAGAACAGGCGCCAGGCTTGGCATCTCCTGATTTGAACCTAACAGGGAAGGCAGTGCAGCCTGAGCAGGGGCCGCAGACATGGCGATACCGACACTGAGGGCTAGCACACTGAGCATGGAAAGAGGTTTACGCATATGAAAAACAGCTCCCAGAAAAAGTTGCATTGCAATCGTCAAGGTCAGACCACGGGACTGGCCAATTAGTTCCGCGAGGAACTAGTTTGGTTGCTTGAGCAGTCCGGAAGAGGCGCCAGCATAGTCGCGAGGCGGAACGCCCGGTTCTTCTGCCACATTGGCAGGGGCTTCTTCTACCAATGACTCGCGGAACAGCGGTTCCTGCGCCTTGGCCAGGAATTTGCTCTGCTCGGCCATGTGGCGATAGAGGGTCTGATACTGCTCGGCCAGTTGCTCCATCAGGGCGGCACTGTCGGCGAAGTGGGTGTTGATCTGGCCCTGATAACTCTCGAGCTCCTTGTGGGCCTTCTTCAGTTCCTGTTCCAGACGGCCAGCATCGCGGCTACGTACCGAAAAACGGCCGAGAACGATACCGATAATCAAGGCCGCGACAGCCAGCAGGATTCCAGTTAACAGACTCATAGATGCTCCTTGTTACAGCTAAAACAGAGTGGGTTTATGCGGTCGTCATAACCGCCATGCCTTGATGGCACTATACCGTGCGTCCTGAGGCCGTGATACCATTTTGTCCTCGATTCAGGGACTTGGAGAGGCGCTCAAGGATGACACCGCAGCAAAAATACCAGCAGGATCTGCTGCGCCCCGGCTTTGTGGCCGACCCCGCACAGGGGATGGCCATTAGCAGGCTGGAGCGACTGTATCAGGATTTGCTACGGCGCCCGACTCCGACCAGATCTCGAGGGCTGCTGGGTTGGCTGCAAAAGCCCAAGCCGCCGGAGCCCGTCCTCGGTATCTATATGTGGGGCGGAGTGGGCCGAGGCAAGACCTGGCTGATGGATACTTTTTTCGACAGCCTGCCTGGGACGCGCAAGATGCGCAGCCATTTCCACCGTTTCATGCACCGTATTCACGATGAACTGCAGGGGCTGAGCGGGCAGTCCGATCCCCTCAAGCTGGTGGCCAGCAAGCTTGCCAGCGAGACAGACATCATCTGTTTCGACGAATTTTTTGTCTCCGACATCACCGATGCCATGTTGCTGGGCACGCTGTTTCAGGAGCTGTTTGGTCACGGTGTCGTGCTGGTCGCCACTTCAAATATTCCGCCGCACGATCTTTATCGCAACGGGCTGCAGCGAGCCCGTTTTCTGCCAGCTATCGAGCTTATCGAGCGTCATTGCGAGGTACTTAACGTGGATGGCGGTATCGACTATCGCCTGCGTACGCTGGAACAAGCCGAGATTTATCACTGCCCGCTGGATTTGCAGGCAAAAGCCAATCTTGACCACTATTTTCAGCAATTAACCGGTGGGTACACGGCTTGCGAGGGGACGTTCGAGGTCAATCATCGTCAGCTGGCGTCGCTCGGGATGGGGGAAGGGGTGCTCTATATGGAATTTGAGCAACTTTGTTGTACTCCCCGCTCCCAGAACGACTATATCGAGCTGGCCAGGCTGTTCCATACTGTTCTGCTGGCCAATGTGCAACCAATGGGCACAGGCACAGATGACGCGGCTCGCCGCTTCATTGCCATGGTTGATGAGTTCTACGAACGGCACGTCAAGCTCATCATGTCGGCAGCTGTTCCCATGGCAGAACTCTACGGCGAAGGGCTGCTGAATTTCGAATTCCAACGCTGTCTTTCGCGGCTTCAGGAAATGCAATCGCACGAATACCTTGCCAGAGTGCACCTTCCTTAGTCACAATACCGCGCCTGCCAGTCGGATGGGCATCTGCGGCAGGTAGGGCCGGGCGACATTTGCTGGTTTCATGGCAGTGAAATTAGCAGGTGATATTTAAGGCAACTTCACTTATAATCGCCCGGCCCACGTTACAGCTGTCGATAAGACAGCAACACTTTAAGCTTTACTTGTATTCGAAGGGGTACAGGTAGGCCATCGTTTGTTGTTTGTGGGAGAGCCCCCATAAGCAATTGGGTCTGTAACAGGTAATTGGGTTTAACTTAATGAAAACTTTCGTTGCCAAGCCAGAAACCGTAAAACGTGACTGGTACATTGTGGACGCAGAAGGTAAAACTCTGGGTCGTATCGCAACCGAGATCGCTGCTCGTCTGCGTGGTAAGCACAAAGCTGAGTACACTCCGCACGTTGACACCGGTGATTACATCATCGTTGTAAACGCTGAGAAGGTACACGTAACCGGTAAGAAATTTACCGACAAAATGTACCACGCTCACTCCGGTTTCCCGGGTGGTATCAAGTCAATCAGCTTCGACAAGCTGATTCAGCGTAAACCGGAAATGGTAATCGAAGCAGCCGTCAAAGGCATGCTGCCGAAAGGTCCTCTGGGCCGTGCCATGTTCCGTAAACTGAAAGTTTACGCAGGCGCCGAGCATGCTCATGCTGCTCAGCAACCTCAAGTACTGGATATCTAATCGGGAACTGGCAACATGGCAGAAAATCAATACTACGGTACCGGCCGTCGCAAAAGCTCCACTGCTCGCGTATTTATCAAAGCGGGTAGCGGCAAGATCGTAATCAACCAGCGCTCCCTGGAGCAGTACTTCGGCCGTCCGACTGCCCGCATGGTAGTTCGTCAGCCGCTGGAACTGGTTGAGATGACCGAGAAACTGGACCTGTACATCACCGTTAACGGTGGTGGCATCTCCGGTCAAGCTGGTGCGATCCGCCACGGTATCACTCGTGCTCTGATGCAGTACGACGAAACCCTGCGTTCCGAACTGCGTAAAGCTGGCTTTGTTACTCGTGATGCCCGTAAGGTTGAGCGTAAGAAAGTCGGTCTGCACAAAGCTCGTAAGCGTCCGCAGTACTCCAAGCGTTAATTCGCTTTTGGTACTCACTCTTTCGAGTGTCAAAAAAGCCTGGCAACCGCCAGGCTTTTTTTATTGGTAATATTACCGACATCAATGCTAACCACGCGTCACAAAAGACAAAAAATTGTTTCTTTATTGTTTTCATTGCTCACCGCTCTTTCTTGTCAAGTTGTTATCTTTTCTTTAAAATTTCTCCTGTTTTCTGTGGCAATTGTAAATCCAGCTTCCGCCGCTGTTGTCACGGGAAAAATGGGGAACAGGGACACTATAAGAATGTGCGGAGTCCACATGGGAGAGTTTTTGGATGAGCAATGCGCCAGTTGATACCGGTCGCCGCAGATTTCTTACCTGGTCAACGGTTGCCGTTGGTGGGGTAGGAGCTGCGTTTACCGCAGTGCCGTTTATAAAGTCATGGAATCCGAGCGCCAAGGCCAAAGCAGCCGGTGCGCCGGTTGAAGTCGATATCAGCAAGTTGGAACCGGGTCAGCTCATCCGTGTCGAGTGGCGAGGCAAGCCTGTCTGGGTGGTGAAACGCACCAAACAGACGCTGGATGCCTTGGCCGCGCATGATGACAAGCTGCGGGATCCCTCATCTGAAGAGCCGCAGCAGCCTGACTATGCCCATAACGGGTACAGATCGATCAAGCCCGAAATTTTTGTCGCGGTCGGTATTTGCACCCACTTGGGGTGTTCACCTTCCTATCTGCCTGACAGCTTTGGCGAGCAGGTGCAGGGCGTTACGTCCGGCTTCTTCTGCCCGTGCCATGGCTCCAAGTTCGACATGGCCGGCCGTGTGTTCCAGGGGGTGCCTGCACCGCTGAACCTGGTCATTCCGCCCTATCAATTCATTAATGACACCACCATCCAGGTCGGTGCCGATGGCAAGGAGGCCTGACCATGTTGAGTAAACTGATGGGCTGGATCGATTATCGATTCCCGCTCACGGCCATGTACAACGACCACATGGCCAAGTATCCGGCACCGAAGAACCTGAACTTCTGGTACTTCTTCGGCTCGCTGGCCATGCTGGTGCTGGTTAACCAGATCATCACCGGCATCTGGCTGACCATGAACTACAACCCCTCAGCGGAAGGTGCGTTTGCGTCCGTGGAGTACATCATGCGTGATGTGGAGTACGGCTGGTTGCTGCGTTACATGCACTCAACCGGTGCGTCTGCATTCTTCATTGTGGTCTACATGCACATGTTCCGCGGCATGATCTATGGCTCTTATCAGAAGCCTCGTGAACTGCTGTGGATCTTCGGCATGCTGATCTTCCTGGTGCTGATGGCGGAAGCCTTTATGGGCTACTTGTTGCCCTGGGGCCAGATGTCATTCTGGGGTGCTCAGGTCATCATCTCGCTGTTTGGCGCCATTCCGGTCATCGGTGACGATCTGACCCTGTGGATCCGCGGTGACTACGTGATTTCCGGTGCGACCCTTAACCGCTTCTTTGCGCTGCACGTCATCGCGTTGCCGCTGGTGCTGGTGATGCTGGTTGCCATGCACATTCTGGCGCTGCACGAAGTAGGCTCCAACAACCCGGACGGTATCGACATCAAGAAGCACAAGGACGAAAACGGCTGGCCGCTGGATGCGGTGGCGTTCCACCCTTACTTCACCGTCAAGGATATGATCGGTGTGGCAGGCTTCCTGTTCTTCTTCTGCGCCATCATCTTCTTCAAACCGGATATGTGGGGTTACTTCCTCGAGAAGCCGAACTTTGAAGTGGCCAACGGTCTGAAAACCCCGGAGCACATTGCACCTGTGTGGTACTTCACGCCGTTTTACGCCATTTTGCGGGCGGTGCCGGACAAGCTGCTTGGCGTCATCATGATGGGTCTCTCCATAGTGGTGCTGTTCCTGCTGCCGTGGCTGGATCGCTGCAAGGTGCGCTCGGTGCGTTATCGCAGCATGCTGCACAAGCTGAACATTGCCCAGTTTGTGGTCTGCTTTATCATCCTGGGGGTGTTGGGGGTGCTGCCATCGACACCGACGTTGACGCTGGTTGCCCAGATCTGTTCACTGGGATATTTCGGGTTCTTCGTCCTGCTGTTCTTCTATAGCAAGAATGAAAGCACCAAGCCGCTGCCGGAGAGGGTGACATTTAAATGAAAAGAATAATATTTGCAGTGCTGACCCTGCTGCCATCTCTGGTATTTGCAAGTGGCGGAGCTGTTCATCTGGACAAAGCCAATTACGATCTGAGTGACAAGGCATCGCTGCAACGCGGCGCGGCCACCTTCATGAACTATTGCGCCGGATGCCACTCTACCCAGTATCAGCGTTATAACCGGGTCGCAGAAGATCTCGGGATCCCCGAAGATTTGATGAAAGAGAACCTGATTTTCACCGGCGCAAAGGTCGGTGACCTGATGAAGAGCGCCATGTCGGAGAAGGATGCCGCCAAGTGGTTTGGTGCGCCGCCCCCCGATCTGACTCTGGTTGCCCGGGTGCGCGGTGCAGACTGGATCTACACCTATCTGCGTTCCTTCTACGTGGATGAGACCCGTCCGTTCGGGGTGAATAACGCCGTGTTCCCGTCCGTGGGCATGCCCCATGTGCTGGAGCCGTTGCAGGGAACCCCCCGTGCAGAGTTCGCTACTCACACGGTCGACGGAGTGGAAACCCAGCAGGTTGTCAGTATCAAATCTGACGGTAATGGTGAAATGGATGACGAAGAGTATGATCAGACGGTACTGGATCTGGTAAACTTCTTGGTCTACTCGGCTGAACCGGTACAACAGGAGCGTGAACGCATGGGCTTCTGGGTGCTTGGTTTCATCGTGATCTTCTTCATCTTCACTGTGCTGTTGAAGAAGGAATTCTGGCGCGACGTTCACTAAGCGACCAGATCCGGGTAATATAATGCACGGCAATGAAGACCAAGATGCTTCATTGCCGTTTCTGCTTTTTAATGACGGGAGGGTTCAATGGCTGTAGCTGCCAATAAGCGTTCGGTAATGACGCTGTTTTCCGGTGCCAACGATATGTTCAGCCATCAGGTGCGTATTGTCCTGGCGGAGAAGGGTGTTAGCGTGGATATCTGCCAGGTTGATCCAGCCAATCTGCCGGATGAGCTGGCCGAGCTGAACCCGTACAACTCTGTACCGACCCTGGTTGATCGTGAGCTGGCACTCTACACCTCGCGCATCATCATGGAGTATCTGGACGAGCGCTTCCCACATCCGCCCCTGATGCCTGTTTACCCGGTTGCCCGTGGTAACAGCCGTCTGATGATGCACCGCATCGAGCTGGACTGGTACTCATTGGCTGACAAGATCATGGCCGGTACCGATGCTGAAGCTGCACGCAACGAACTGCGTGACAACCTGCTGGCCATCGCGCCGATCTTCGGTGAAATGCCCTATTTCATGAGCGAAGAGTTCGGTCTGGTGGATTGCTACATGGCACCGCTGCTGTGGCGTCTGCCGAGCCTTGGCATCGACCTGACCGGTCGTGGCGCCAAAGAGCTGAAGGCCTACATGGTTCGTTTGTTCGAGCGTGAGTCCTTCCAGGCTTCCCTGACCGAAGCCGAACGCGAGATCCGTGCTGGCGTATGAGCATGGAACCGACAATGACACCGAGCCGCCCGTACTTGTTACGGGCGTTCTTTGACTGGTTGCTGGACAACGATCTGACCCCTCATCTGGTGGTCAACGTCAACATTCCCCATGTGATGGTGCCGATGCAGTTTGCTCAGGACGGGCAAATTGTACTGAATATCGCACCCCGAGCCGTGATGCAATTTCACATGGATAACGAGGCTATCAGCTTCAGTGCCCGCTTTGGCGGCGTCTCCCAGCAGGTTTACATCCCGATGGCGGCAGTGCTGGCTATCCATGCCCGGGAGAACGGCGTGGGCACCATGTTCCCGCCCGAGCCGGGTTACGATATCTGGCTGGAGCAGGCTGAAGCGCCGGTGGAGCCTGAGCCGGAACCGCCGCGTCCAAGCGGTCGTCCGACCCTGAAGGTGATCAAATAAAAAACGCAGCCGATTGGCTGCGTTTTTTTATGTGCGGTCGAGCTTAGTTCTGGGCGAACTCGAAGGCCTTGATCACGCGCTTCACGCCGGTGACATGGCGGGCGATGTTGACTGCCTGCTCTCCCTCTTGGCGAGTCACCAGACCAATCAGGAACACCTCGCCGTTCTCGGTGACCACCTTGACCTTGGTGCTGTCGAAGTTCTTGGTGCCGAACATATCGGCTTTCACCTTGGAGGTGATCCAGGAGTCATTGCTGCGGGTGGTGAAACTGGCAGGTTGGCCGATGCGCAATTCGTTGTAGACGTGGCGAACCCCTTCGATGCGACTGACAATTTTGCCCGCCTCAATCTTGTAAACGTCAGAAGGTGTCTGGCCGACCAGCAGGACGCGGCCATTGTTGCTGTAGACGCTGATCTTGCTGGCTGCGCTGAGCGGTTTGTTGTCGGCCAGCAGATTGGCCGCTTTCAGCTCTATGGTCTGGTCATCCCACTGCGCGCCCAGGGTTCGGCGATCGCCAGAGGCCTTGGCAGTCCCTGCGGCGCCGCCAACAACCAGGGCTGCGCAGCCTTGCAGCAGCAGGGTGCTAACCAGCAGACCGAGCAGGATAGTGTGCTTTTTCATGGTTTCAATCTTCCTGTTGCGGGAAAAGTGTCTGGTCGATGAGATCACACAGGCAGTGCAGGGTCAACAGATTCACTTCCAGAATGCGAGGGCGACGGGCGGAGGGAACACGGATCTCCACATCGTTCGGGCCGAGCAGACCTGCCATTTCGCCACCGTCCCCCCCGCTCAGCACTACTATGGTCATGTCGCGGGAGAGGGCAGCCTCGGCGGCCTTGATCAGGCTGCGGCTGTGGCCAGAGGTGGTGATGACCACCAGAATGTCGCCAGGCTGGCCCAGCGCGCGGATCTGCTTGGCGTAGACTTCTTCAAAACCGTGGTCGGTGGCGATGGCGCTGATGGTCGCCATGTCCGGGGTCAGGGCCATACCGGGCAGGGAGGGGCGCTGGGTCTCGTAGCAGTTGACCAGCTCGGAGATGAACAGTTGCGCCAGTGCGGCAGAAGGACCGTTACCGCATGCCAGCACCTTGTGGCCATTGAGCAGGCAGATGGTGATCATCTGGGCTGCAGTATGGATGGCATCCGGCAGCGCCTCGGCGGCGGCTATCTTGGTCTGGATGCTTTCGGTGTAGTTCTCTTTGATGCGGTCAGTCATAGGGTCCTCTTAAAATGCGTTCTGGATCCAGGCTGGCTGGTCGCCCTCGAACGCAATCACATCGAATCGGCAGGCCTGATTGGCCTCGTTGATGGCATGTTGCTTCAAATAGTGGCGCGCTGCCAGCATGATCTTGTGCTGTTTGCTGCGGGTGACCGAGCTGGCGGCCCCGCCATGGCTGCCGGTGGCCCGGTAGCGCACCTCAACAAACACCAGGGTCTGGCCCTGGTGCATGATGAGATCTATTTCACCGCCACGACAGCGGTAGTTGCGAGCTACCGGTTGCAGGCCCCGAGCCTGCAACCAGCGTTCAGCGACTTGTTCAAAGTGCTGTCCCTTGCTCGTTGGTGAGGGGAACAGGCTCGGCAACTGCTGGCGCATCCGTTTCCATAGTTCCTTCATTGGAAGGCTCCTCCAGTTGTTGAACGGCGTTCTCGTCGACCAGTTTGCCGTTCTGGTAAGTACCCCAGCTCAGCATCCGCACGATATTGCCCTGGGCATCCACGCTCAGCTGACCGCTCATGCCAGCCTGCTGCATGCCACCCACCTTGCGCATCTGCTGCAGGTTCTCAGCCAGGCTGACGGCATCGTAGCCCATGGCAAACAGGCGCAGCAGGTCACCCTGGGTCTGCGGCCAGAGCAGGGCGATCTGCTCGCGCTGTTTCTCGTAGCCACCCAGCAGCAGCGGCATATCGGCGATATGCATGCCGTTGAGCTCGGAGGCAACCTCGGTGGCTGCGCTGTCGTAGCCACGGGAGCTGGTGTAGATGGGCAGGCTGCCCATCGGATTGACCGAGACATCCACGTAGGGCTTGATCATCCGGGTTTCCAGGCTGTTGGCCACCACATAAACGGCATCGATGCTGCGCGGTGCGGCATCAGAGAGTTGCACCACTTCACCAGCTCGGGCGGTAGAGCGGCCGCTCAGGGCATTCTTGACCATCCCCTGCACTTCGTTGCGGGCACCGAAGGTGGCAACGACCGGCTTATCCTGGCTCAGGGTGGCCCAACTCTGCTCGAACGCCTTGATACTGCTGTAACCGATCCGCCCCTGGGCGGCGATCAGCAGCGGTTTACGGTAGCCCTGGGTGTAAAGGTACTGGGCTGCCTGCGCGGCATCTGCGGCGGCAGAGAGGGAGAAGTAGTAGGTGGTGTCGTTGACGATCGGCTTGTCCAGCTCGTTGAGCGCCAGTACCGGCACGGTCGGATTTGCCTTTAGCAGCTCCTCGACACGGTCTTTCAGCAGCGGGCCGATGATCATGTCCGCCCCTTCCTGAATCGCCTGCTTGTAAAGCTCGCCGGTCGACTTGCTCTGGGTGTCGTAGAAGTTCAGGGTGAATTGCCCCTGATTTTCCTTATAAGACATCAGCATACCATTACGGATGGCGGCGCCCTGCGGCTCCAGATTGCCGGAGAGGGGCAGCAGCACAGCGATCTGTTGCACCGAGGTGCTGGCAGTTGCGGCGAGATCGCCCAATCCTGCCGGCATATCCTTCTGCGCCGGATGGTTGGGGAAGTCGCGCTTCCAGCCTGCCAGCTGACGGGCCAGCAGGTTTGGCTGGGCGCCAAACTCGTTGACCAGTGCCGCCAGTCGCAACCAGCCGGTGGTCACGTCAGGTGCTTGGGCCTCTTCTAGCGCTTGCAGGGTGGAGGGGGTCATGCTTTTGAGCAACGACCAGATTTGCTGATGGTTGGTCGCCTGCTCGCTCTGATTGAGGTAGGGCTCCAGTGCAATCAACGACTTGGCTGCGCCAAACTTGTTGTTGATGTCGAGCTGCAGCACTACGCGCTGGCGATACCAATCCTTCTGGGTATCGGCATCCAGCACCACCTCAGGTTTGCCTTCCAGCAGGATCAGCGCCTGATTGGCGTGGCCTTGCGCCAGCAACAGATGGGCTTGCAGCAGTTGCAACTGCGCCTTCTGAACGGGAGCCTTGGCCTGCTTCTGCAATTGCTGGAACAGTGCCGAGGCCGGTTTGGCCTGGCCCAGCGCCAGATAGCTGCGTGCCGCCAGCATCTGCCAGGTAAAGGCCTCGGCCGGCTTGGCCGGGTCCACCTGCTCAAGATACCACTGGGCATTCTTGGTCAGATTGGAGAACGCAGAGGGCATGCCTGACTGCCCTGACGGTTGATTGGGCTCCGACGCACAGGCGGCGAGCAGTACTGCCGCGAGTATGATGCCGAAGAGTCGTGATACACTTAGCTGCTTTGTAACCCGGTTCAAGTTCATTCCCCGACCAGTGTTGAAGTTCCCCATAGTGTAAACGGGCCAATATGGCGACACAATTGTCGGGGCACTCGGAGATCCCATGAGTGACATCCCAACCCTGTATATAGTCCCCACTCCGATCGGCAATCTGGCGGACATCACCCAGCGTGCATTGGACATTTTACGCAGTGTCGATCTGGTGGCAGCTGAAGATACCCGTCATACCGGTATCCTGCTCAGCCACTACCAAATCTCGGTGCCGACCTTCGCCCTGCACGATCACAACGAGCAGCAGAAAGCCGATGTGCTGATCGGCCGGATCAAAGAGGGCAAGAGTGTTGCGCTGGTCTCCGATGCCGGCACCCCGCTCATCAGCGACCCCGGTTATCACTTGGTCACCCGCTGTCGTGAAGCCGGGGTCAAGGTGGTGCCGCTGCCCGGTCCCTGTGCCGCCATTACCGCCCTGAGCGCGGCCGGTCTGCCCACCGATCGCTTTGCCTTTGAAGGCTTCCTGCCCGCCAAGAGCAAGGGACGTGACGATCGCCTGCAAGCCGTTATTGAAGACACCCGCTCGCTGGTGTTTTACGAATCACCGCGTCGTGTGCAGGATACAGTGGAAGCGATTGCTCGCATTCTCGGCGAGCGTCAGGTGGTGGTGTGCCGCGAGCTGACCAAGACCTTCGAGTCAATCCATGGTCTGCCTGCCTCTGAAATGCTGGCCTGGCTTGGTGAAGATGACAACCGTTGCCGCGGCGAGATCGTGCTGGTCGTGGCTGGCGCCTCCAAAGAAGAAGAGGATCTGCCAGCCGAGGCGATCCGTACTCTGGGTCTGCTGGTAACCGAGCTGCCACTGAAAAAAGCGGCCGCCCTGACCGCCGAGATCCATGGCGTGAAGAAGAATGCCCTCTATAAATACGGTCTCGAGCACTATTGAGTCGGTTAATAGGTCGTCAGACTGTTTTTTGACCTGAGCAATCCCTTGTATCGATAATCAGTCAGCCTGTAAACGGGGGCCAAAGCGCGATAAATGGCTGTAAACGGGAATTGCCGGTTTACCCCGTGCGTATCGCAAGGCTATAATCCGCGCCTCGGAGTTGGCTGGGCAATCGCTGCTTCGTCGTTGTGTCCCTCGGGACAGACGGGCGGAGGGGAGGAAAGTCCGGGCTTCACAGGGCAGGGTGCCAGGTAACGCCTGGGGGGCGTGAGCCTACGACCAGTGCAACAGAGAGCAGACCGCCGATGGCCCGCAAGGGATCAGGTAAGGGTGAAAGGGTGCGGTAAGAGCGCACCGCGCGACTGGCAACAGTTCGTGGCACGGTAAACTCCACCCGAAGCAAGACCAAATAGGCCCCTATTGGCGCGGCCCGCGTTGGGGGCGGGTAGGTTGCTTGAGCCAGCGAGCGATTGCTGGCCTAGAGGAATGATTGCTACCCGGGGCAACCCGGTACAGAACCCGGCTTACAGGCCGACTCCGACCTCATTCCGCGTGAACCGTCACGCTAAAATCCCGGTGCCTAACGGCACCGGGATTTTTATTATTCATGCCGAGATGCACTGCATGGCGGCTTTCTGGAATTTGTAATAAAGTTCTCACCCTTTTTGGTCGATATACGTCGGCTGGACTGTCTGTATCTATCACACTGCTGGCCTGATGAGCGACCCTGTGGCAGTAAGGCGAGATGAAATGGTTAAGGTGGATTATTAATGTCATCAAGCAGCGCAATGCTCACACCTTCCCGGCTGCTTAGCGCAGAACGGGGCAGAACCCTGCCTCATTATGATCTGTTGGGTGTCGAGCGGCTTAATCACGCCCGCTTGAAGCAGGTCAATGGCCAGTTGAGCACATTTTCCCTGCAAGCTGCGAGTTGTATGGCCCAGCTGTTCAACAGTGCGGAGTGCGAACTGAATTATGGCGAGTTTGCCTTTTCCGGTCCGGCAGAGACAGATGGCGCTGATATCTGGGTCGAAGCGAGAAGTCCGCTTGAACCACAGCGTGCCGTCTATTTCTCGATCGCACCTCTGGTCATCTATCGTCTTGCGGTCCTCTTTTTCGGCGGCACCTTGCAGCAAAAAGAGGAGCATGTTCAGTCTGGCAAAGGGCTGACCGATACCGAACAGCGGCTGTTATTGCGGCTTTGCCAGTATCAGGTTGATATCTGGTGTGCTTGTCTGGGGTTGGGGGATCTGAAGTGGCAGTTGCATGTCGTGCCGCGTGATTCCATCGCCCACCGCCAGCTCTGGACCACGCAGGCAACCCTGCAGGCAGGTAATTGCACTCATCACTGGCAGATGTGGTTGCTTCCCCCCGAGGAGTCCATTTCTCCGGTCAGTCATTCATTGCCGGCAGGTCAGTTGGAACAGGCTCTGACTCATGTCCCGGTTCGTCTGCGGGTGGTGATGGGCCAGTTGTCCATGACGCTGGCGGATCTCGAGTGTCTCAAGGTGGGTGATGTGCTGTCACTGGACTTGCCTGAAGTTGTGCCAGCACTGATTGGCAGCCGTCCCTGCTTCAGTGGACGAATCGCAGAACACAAAGGCAGCCTGGTCTATCAGGTTGCGACGGTTGTAGAGGAGTAAATTGAATCATGAGCGAGCACAATATGAATGATCCGCTGGATCTGGATGGACTGGATCAACTGTTTGGTGACGACATCAGCATGCCTAGCGCCGCAGACTACTTGGCCCCCACCAGTAGCAGCAAACAGCGGGATCTCTCCTTCTTTCGCCAGATCCCGGTCAAGGTGACGCTGGAAGTGGCCAGTACCGAAGTGCCACTCGGCGATTTGATGCGCGTCGAGGAGGGGGCTGTCATTGAGCTGGACAAGCTGGCGGGTGAACCGCTGGATGTGCGGGTGAATGGCCGTCTGCTTGCCAAGGGTGAAGTCGTCGTCGTGAATGGCAAATATGGTCTGCGCCTGGTCGATGTCATCGATACCAACCTGCTGGGTGGCATGGACGACTGATGCGCTATCTGCTGCTGACGCTGCTGTTATTTTCGCTGCCCGGCTGGGGGGCGGACATGACCCTGTTCTCGGTATCGCCAGGCGCTTCAGGGGGCGAGGACTACAACATCAAGTTGCAGATCCTCTTCTTCATGACCCTGCTGGGTCTGCTCCCGACCTTGTTACTGATGATGACCAGTTTTACCCGGATCATCATCGTACTGGCCATATTGAGACAGGCACTTGGCTTGCAGCAGAGCCCTCCCAACCGGGTGCTGATCGGCATCAGCCTCATCCTGACTGTGGTGATTATGCGTCCGGTCTGGACGGACATGTATCAAAATGCATTTGTCCCTTATGACCAGAATGAAATAACCCTGTCAGAGGGGATCGCCAAGGCAGAAAAACCCCTGCGTAAATTCATGCTGGCCCAGACCCGTGAACCGGATCTGGAGCAGATGCTGCGCATCGCTGGCGAACCAACTACGGTCGCCAAAGAGGATGTGCCTTTCGGTGTGCTGTTGCCCGCGTTTGTCTTGAGTGAGTTGAATACCGCATTTCAGATTGGCTTTATGCTGTTCATTCCCTTTCTGGTGATCGATTTGGTGGTCGCCAGCGTCTTGATGGCGATGGGGATGATGATGCTCTCACCGCTGATCATCTCCTTACCCTTCAAACTGATGGTGTTTGTGCTGGTCGATGGCTGGTCGATGACCGTCGGCACTTTGGCTGCCAGCTTTGGTGGGGGAGGCTGATATGACCCCTGAGCAGAGCGTTGCCCTGGTTGGTGGCGCGGTCAATCTGGTGGTGACTATGGTCTCGGTGCTGATTGTACCGGGCCTGATCGTAGGTTTGGTGGTCAGTATTTTTCAGGCGGCCACCCAGATCCAGGAACAGACGCTCAGTTTTCTTCCCCGTTTTATCGTGACTCTGATGACCCTTATCTTTACGGGTAACTGGCTGTTGTCGCAGATCACCACCTTGTTCCAGGATCTTTTTCTTAAAATTCCCGGGTTTATCGGATGAATTCGCTGCTGTCCCTCAGTGCTGCTGACCTGACCGCATGGTTGGGACAGTGGTGGTGGCCGTTTATCCGGATCGGTATGGCATTCTGGGTGATGCCGGTCTTTGGGGATACCCGGGTGCCTGCGCAAGTTCGCCTGATGCTGGCGTTTATTATCAGCCTGCTGCTCGCCCCCATGATGAAGGATATGCCGGTTGTCGATCCTTTCAGTGCCGGTGCGCTGGTCCTGGCGGTGGAGCAGCTGCTGTTTGGTTTGCTGTTTGGTCTGTGTGTCCAGTTGCTCTATATGGTGATGACCACTGCGGGGCAGATCCTCTCCATGCAGATGGGGCTCGCGATGGCGGTGATGAATGATCCGGTCAACGGGGATTCTGCCCCCATCATCAGTCAGGTCATGATGGTGTTTTGCGCCTTGCTCTTTCTGGGGCTAAATGGCCATCTGGTGGTACTGGATATTCTGGTTCAGAGCCTGCGTAGCTGGCCGCCGGGTTCATCTCTGGATCTGATCGATATGAAAGGTGTGATCGGCTTGTTTGGTTGGTCTATCGGTGCCGCCCTGTTGCTGACGTTGCCTGCCGTTGTCGCCATGTTGATGGTTAACCTGACCTTCGGGGTGATGAACCGGACCGCCCCTTCGCTCAATATCTTCTCTCTCGGTTTTCCCATGACCCTGTTGCTCGGGTTGCTCACCATGGCGCTCTCCATCAGTGGTGTGCCCTCCCGTTATCTGGATTTGGTGACCCATGTGCTTGAACAGCTGCGAGGCTTGACCCCGGCATGAGTCAGAACAGCGCACAGGACAAAACCGAAGAGGCCTCCAGCCAGAAACGCCAGAAAGCGAGAGATGAGGGGCAGATCGCCCGCTCAAAAGAGCTCAGTTCTGCCGGTTTGTTGCTGCTTGGCGGGTTGGTGATGCAGTGGATGGTGCCGGGGTTTGGCCAGTTCTTTGCCGAGTTGATGAAGCGTCCGCAGCGTTTTGACTGGCAAGGTGCCCGTGACCCGCAGATGATGATCCATTGGTTGGGTGAAGCGCTGATAAACATGCTGTGGGTGCTGCTGCCCCTGTTTGGTTTTCTGGCCCTGATGCTGGTGTTGCTCAGCATAGTACCGGGCGGTATGGCGCTGACCTGGAAAAAGCTGCTACCCAGTGGCGAGAAGATGAACCCTTTGAAGGGGCTGGGGCGGATGTTCTCCAAGAACAGCCTGATGGAGTTGCTGAAGTCACTGCTCAAGGTGACGCTGATCGGCGGCACGCTGGCGTTGATGCTAAATCATCAATGGCCTTCCTTGTTGATGATGAACCGGATGCCCCCTCAGGCGGCCCTCGAGCAGGCGCTACGGATCCTCTCCCAGGCATTTATTCTGCTGGGGAGCGTTCAGATGCTGATTGCCGTGCTGGATGTGCCCTATCAGCGCTGGTCGCTTAACAAGCAGCTCAGGATGACCAAACAAGAGGTCAAGGATGAGCACAAGAACAGCGAAGGGCGTCCCGAGATCAAGGCCAAAATCCGCCAGGTACAGGGAATGCTTGCTCGTGCGCGTATCGAGCAGCGTGTGCCACAGGCGGATGTGATCATCGTTAACCCGACCCATTATGCGGTGGCCATAAAATATGATGCGGCTCGCGCCAATGCCCCTTTCGTGATTGCCAAAGGGGTCGACAGTATGGCCGAGCGGATCCGTCAGGTTGCCAAGCAGCATGACAAGATGGTGATGAGCTTGCCCGAGTTGACGCGAGCCATCTATCACTCGACCAAGGTGGATCAGGAAGTCCCCGCAGGTCTGTACACGGCAGTTGCCTATGTATTGAACCATGTATTGCAGTTAAGGGCGTATGAGGCAGGCAAGGGGAGGAAACCGACCCCTCTTGCCCCGTTATATGTACCGCCCGAGTTACGTCAACCTGAGAGGTAAGTTGTGAACTGGCGTGTATTCACCCAATCCTATACCGCAATTCCGCTGATGTTATTGGCCATTCTGGCCATGATGATCCTGCCTCTGCCCGGTTGGCTGCTGGATGCGCTCTTTACCTTCAACATCGTGTTGGCGGTTCTGGTGTTGCTGGTATCCGTCTCGGCCCGCAGACCACTCGATTTCTCGGTATTCCCAACCGTGTTGCTGGTGGCCACCTTGATGCGGCTGTCGCTGAACGTGGCCTCTACCCGGGTTGTGTTGCTGCATGGTCACGAAGGGCATGAAGCAGCCGGTAAGGTCATCCAGGCATTCGGTGAAGTCGTGATCGGTGGCAACTATGTCGTCGGTCTGGTGGTCTTCGTGATCCTGATGATCATCAACTTTGTGGTGATCACCAAGGGTGGCGAGCGGATTTCGGAAGTATCCGCCCGCTTCACTCTGGATGCCATGCCCGGCAAGCAGATGGCCATCGATGCCGACTTGAATGCCGGCACCATGGATCAGCATCAGGCCAGGGCTCGCCGTGAGGAGATCGCGCGCGAGGCGGACTTCTATGGTGCGATGGATGGTGCTTCCAAGTTCGTTCGTGGTGACGCGATAGCTGGCATGCTGGTGCTGATCATCAACCTGGTGGGTGGGTTGGCCATCGGTATCTTCCAGCATGCCTTGCCCGTCGCGGAGGCCTTCCAGCGCTATGCACTGTTGACCATTGGTGATGGTCTGGTTGCCCAGATCCCGTCCCTGCTGATGTCGACTGCTGCGGCTATTATCGTGACCCGGGTCAGCGATGAGGGGGAGATGGCTGATCAGGTTGGTCAGCAGATCCTGGCATCGCCTCGCGTTATCTATACCTCTGCAACCATCATGCTGATCCTGGGTCTGGTGCCCGGAATGCCGATGCTCGCATTCCTCAGTTTCGCAGCTGTACTGGCCTGGACTGGCTGGAGTGTCAGCAAGCGAGCCGTCAATGTGCCGGATCTGGATGCAGCGCAAGAGCTGACTCGTCAAATGATTCAGCCTGAACAGCAGGCACTGGAGTGGCAGGATTTGCCGCCAGTTGATACGGTCGCCATCGAGCTTGGTTATCGTCTGGTGCCATTGGCTGAAACGGATAAAGGAGCTGAACTGCTTGCCCGGGTGCGCGGGATCCGTAAAACCCTCTCCGAGCAGTACGGTTTTCTGCTCCCCGAGATCCGGGTGCGCGACAATCTGCAATTGCAGCCTGATCAGTACCGGATCAAGCTGTCCGGCGTCGCGTTAGCGATGGGGAATGTGGATTGTCAGCGCTTGATGGCCATCAGCAGTGGTGAGACCTATGGCGCTTTAGATGGCGAGTTGACTCAGGACCCGGCCTACGGCATGAGTGCGGTCTGGATCTCCCCAGAGCAAAAGGCCAAGGCCCTTAATCTTGGTTACTCGGTGGTGGATTCGGCCACCGTGATTGCTACTCACGCCAGCAAGCTGTTGCGTGAACAACTTGATGCACTGTTTGGTCACGATGAAGTTGGCAAACTGGGCCAATATCTGGCCAGTCAGTCCCCCCGGTTGGCTGAAGAGCTGAATCTGGCGCTGACCCAGATGCAGCAATTGAGAGTGTTTCGTCAATTGCTAAAGGAGCAGGTCAGTCTTACCGATATACGAACCGTTGCCACGACGCTGCTGGATGCGAGCGAGCTGACCAAAGACCCTGTCTTGCTGGCATCCGATGTGCGCTGTGCCTTGAAGCGCCAGATTGTGCGGCAGGCCATTGGTAATCGCGATGTGCTGGCTACGTTTACGCTGGATGATCGCCTTGAGCAGACATTGCTGGCTGCAATGAATCAGTCACAACAGCAGGGCAAAATCCAGCTGGACAGCTTCCCGGTCGATCCGCAACTGCTGGCCCAATTGCAGCAAAATATGCCGTTGGTGAAGGAGCAGTTGCAGCAGTTGGGACATGCCCCCGTATTGGTTGTTATGCCGCAACTGAGACCGTTAATAGCCCGTTATGCCCGATCATTTTCAAAGGGACTCAAAGTGCTTTCCTACAATGAGATACCTGAAGAGCTACGGGTGGAGGTAATTGGTACACTTGGTTAATTACTGTTGGATAAATATCCTGAAGGGAAGTGTTTTTTCCGCCCCAGCTTGAATTGCCGTATGAATACTATATGATGTGGCGAAAATTGACGCAGCAATGTGTGAAAGTTAAATAACAAAAACAATATTAATTGTGTTGCCACACGCTGAGCCCATCAGGCGGGGCGTGTTATCACATTGTAAGGGCAAACTGAACTGAAAAGTCAGGACGCAAAGCCTCCGGTCTAACAGCATGAAAGCTAATGACAGCGGGGTTACCAAGGTGAATTTGGATACAATATTGTTACCATATGGATACAAGGTTGTGCTGTTTTTCAGTATTACCTTGTATTGATCCTTTGTGTCTGATGCTTCAGCTCTATTGATTGTCCTATCCACAGTCACAGGTATCAGACGTCTATGTCTTCGGGATTATCAATAAATAAAACAATCGGGTTGTGTGGTGATAGCTTGGCTGGGCCCCATATATTATTGATTCAGCCGCTAATAGTTGCCGAAAATGAGGTTGAAAAAATCCTATCCAAGGAAGGCATCAGGGTATCAAGCGTTAATTCTGTTAAACAATCAAAGGGCATTATTGCTGATGGTAATGTCAATTTGATCCTGCTTGATATGGATGCTATGACCGAGCTTGGGCCGCGTATTCTGCGTGAATTCGAAGGACTTGATTGTGTCATCATGGTCAATGAGCACCAGGCTACCATTGCTGCGGAAGCTATGTGTGCCGGGGCTGTTGACTATATTGTCAAACCCTTCTGCCCCCAGCAATTGCTCGATGCTGTCCGTGGTGCTCTACGCCTTCGTCAGGCGATCCCCAATCTTATCGCTGTGTCGCCCATGAGCCTGCAGGTCTTGCAACTGGCCCGACGAGCAGCCAAAACCTCTGCCACCATTCTGATCGGTGGTGAGTCAGGAACCGGTAAAGAACGGTTGGCCCGTTATATTCACGAAATGTCTGCCAGAGCGGAAAAACCATTTCTGGCGATTAATTGTGCAGCAATTCCTGAGGCAATGCTTGAGTCAATTCTTTTTGGCCACAATAAAGGTGCATTTACCGGTGCTGTTTCTGCCCAGCCCGGAAAATTTGAGTTGGCTCAGGGGGGAACCCTGTTGCTGGATGAAATATCAGAGCTTCCTTTGAACCTGCAGGCTAAATTATTACGGGTGCTGCAAGAAAAAGAAGTTGAGCGACTTGGCAGTAATCAAACGATTGCTCTTGATGTTCGAATCATTGCCGCCAGCAATAAAGATCTGCGCAAACTGGTTGCATGTGGGCTATTTCGTGAAGACCTTTTCTATCGTCTTGATGTATTGCCAATGAATTGGCCTGCATTACGTGAACGTCCTGAGGATATTATTCCGCTGGCCAACTACTTTATTGAGCGTTATGCATCCCAACAGGGCTATCGCCTGAGTGAACGTGCCTGTCAGTTGTTGCTGTCATATGAATGGCCAGGAAATGTACGAGAGCTGGATAATGTCATTCAACGGTCATTAATCATGGCGCGTGGTTTGCATATACAGTCCGTCGATTTGATGTTGCCAAATTGTATTCTTCCCGAAGAAACAGTCGCAGCAGACACGTGGCATGCTCCCGAGGGGTTAAGTGAAACCCGGCGGCATGCCGAGTTCCAATTTGTATTAGAGACCTTGCGCCGCTTTCGTGGCCATCGTACCCGCACAGCCGATGCACTGGGCATGACAACCCGGGCACTGCGCTACAAGCTTGCGGCGATGCGTGAGCAAGGCATTGATATTGAACAGCAGATTCAAGCAGAGGGATAAAAAGTGAAGATTCAGATGATGTCATCACAGGTGACGCTACTGCAGCAGATGCAGGAGATGCAGCGTGTCGCAAGCCAGACCCCTTCTATCGAATCCAATGATCTATCTGGAGCATCATTTACCGATGCCATGCGGGATGTGGTCGGGCGCGTCAATGAACAGCAGAATGTCGCGTCAAAATTAATGGCATCCGTCGATGCCGGGCAGAGCGATGATCTGGTGGGCGCCATGGTGGCGAGTCAAAAAGCCGGCTTGAGTTTTTCAGCCTTGATGCAGGTTCGCAACAAGCTGATGACCGGTTTTGATGACATTATGCGTATGCCGCTCTGAGGTAACAGATGACTGAACTGGTAACGTCTCCTCAGGGGGCCGCCCCTGATTCGCTCAAAATCAGGCTACAAGAGGGATTACGCAATTGGCGTACCCTCTCCCGTGACAACAAATCGATCCTGACCATTGCTCTGCTGGCTGCCATTGTGGCCGGTACCATAGTCGTTATCCTGTGGACCTCCAGCAAAAACTATGTGCCCCTGTATGGCAAACAGGAGCTATACGATACCGCCAACATCATGGAGATGCTGGAGAAAGAGCAGGTACCTTTCCGTCTGGAAAAGAGCACCGGTCAGGTACTGGTTCCTGAAAATCAGCTGGCTCATGTCCGGATGGCACTTGCTGCGCGAGGGGTGCGTGCAGCTATGCCGTCTGGTTTGGAAGGGCTGGACAACGTAACCGGACTGGGTACCAGCGAATTTATGGAAGGGGCGCGTTATCGTCATGCCCTGGAAGGGGAGCTGGCTCGCACTATCATAGCCCTCGATGCCGTACGCAGTGCCCGTGTTCATCTTGCTATTCCGAAGCGCACGCTATTCGTGGGGCGCGATGAGGAGAAACCCAGCGCATCGGTAATGCTCGATATGCAACCGGGCCAATCCATCGAGGCGGGTCAGGTCGAGGCGATTGCCAATCTGGTGGCGGGCAGTATCTCCGGAATGAAACCTGGTGCCGTGACCGTGGTGGATCAATCCGGCCAGTTGCTCAGCGCAGAGCTGGGGGACAAGGTCGGTTTTGGCAAGCAGAGCGTTCAACAGATGGAGTATGTCCGCAAGCTGGAACAATACATTCGTCAGCGTGCCAATGACATGCTCTATCCCATGCTGGGCAGCACCAATTTCAAGGTGCAGATTGCGGCAGACGTTAACTTCAACGCTGTCGAAGAGACCCAGCAGCAGCTCGATCCGCAAGGTGTGGTGACTCGCGAGTCGAACAAGTCAGACAAGACCATCGATGCGTTGGCGATGGGGATCCCGGGGGCGTTATCCAACCGCCCGCCTGAAACGGCGGCAAAAGATGAAAAGGCTGGTGCTGACAAAGGCAATGCCAATACCGCGACACAACAGAATGACACTCGTACCGAGCGTCAGGAAGTCAGCAAGCAGTACGAAAACAGTCGCACCATAGTGCACACCCGTTACCAGCAGGGACGTCTGGAGCGAATTAACGTCTCCATTCTGCTCAATCAGCAGATCGCTCCGAAAGGTGGTTGGAGTGCCGAGCAACTGGAACAGATCCGTCAGATGGTAGAGCGTGCTGTCGGTTTCGATGAGACGCGTGGCGATCAGATCAGCCTGCAGGCCTTCGATTTCAATGGTGCGGTACCAGTAGCTGCTCCCGAATCCAGCTGGTGGGAAACCCCTTATTGGCAAGACTCCTTGCGTTATCTGGTCGGTGGTTTGCTTGGCTTGACACTGGTCTTCTTCGGTATTCGGCCGTTGGTGAAACATCTGGTTCGTACCCAGCAACAGCCGGATATGGAAATAAGTGAGACTGAGGAAGATCTGGAGCCCACAGTCGGATTGTCCATGCGCAGGGATGACGATGATCCCCAGCTGACTTCTGCACTTTCAAATAGTCTGATCCGTACTGACAACAAGATGGAGCCCCAGTTCTCGTCACTCGATATGGAGTCGTTGCCGGAACCTGGATCCGAGCTGGAGGTTCAGCTCAAGCATTTGCAGTTGCTGGTTGAAAAAGATACCGCCCGGGTGGCGGAGGTTGTCAGAGCATGGGTGAGTGGCAATGAACAGCGTTAACTTGAATCAGAGTGCCGTTGATATCGATATCGACAACCTTGAGAAGGCCGCCATCTTGTTGCTGAGCATGGGGACCGAGTCTGCTGCCAAGGTGATGCAGAAGCTCTCCCGCGACGAGGTGCAGCGTTTGATTTCCAAGATGGCCTCTCTCTCTGGCGTCAGCTCGATGGAAGCCAAGTGGACGTTGCAGCAGTTCTTCAATCACTACCGTGAGCAGAGCGGAATTGGCAGCGCTTCACGGGAGTATCTGGAACAGACGCTGGATCTTGCTCTGGGGCAACGACTCTCCCGTAGTCTGCTCGACAGTCTGTACGGCGATGTGATGAGCCAGGATATCCAGCGTCTGCAGTGGGTACCTGCCGATGTGCTGGCCCGTTTCTTCCGCAACGAACATCCCCAGATGCAGGCTGTGCTGCTGGCCTTCCTGCCGCCCCAGACTGCGTCCGCCGTGCTTGATGCCTTGCCTGGCTCGGTGCATGACGATTTGCTGGTGCGCGTCGCCAGTCTCAGCAGTGTCAGTGAACATGTGCTGGGCGAACTCAGGCTGACACTGGATCGCTGTCTCACCTACGTGGCGGATCAATCCGGTGCCAAGGTAAACGGGGTGCGGCAGGTAGCCGATATTCTCAACCGTTATCAGGGAGACAAGGAGCAGATGCTCTCCCTGTTGCGCGAACACGACGGTGATATGGCGCTTGAAATCGAAAAGAACATGTTCGATTTCATGGCGTTGCGCCGTCAGAGCGACGACACCTTGCAACGTTTGGTACAGGAGCTGCCCAGCGAATTGCTGGCATTGGCTCTCAAGAACACCGAAACCAGCTTCCGCAAAGTGGTGTTGGGTGCTATGCCGAAGCGGATGGCTCAGGCGCTGGACGATCAGATCCAGAACCAGGGCAGTGTCTCTTTGCGCAAGGTCGAGCAGGCAAGGGAAGAGGTCATGCAACTGGTCCGCGAGTTGGTGGAGCAGGGCGAGATCGAGTTCCAGCTGTTCGAAGAGCCCACCGTCAGTTAACAGGAGGCATTCATGAGTCACAATGTGCGCAAATTGATGCCTGGGGCGACCCGTCTGTATCGTTTCCCTGCGCTCGGTCAGAGTGGGGAAGAGGCACGGAGTCAGCAAGAACAGTTTGAATTCGGCTATCAGCAGGGGCTGGAGCAAGGTCATGACGAAGGTTATCAGGCCGGCTATCAGCAAGGGCTGACTAGCGGCCTGCAGGAAGGCGAGAGCACCGGTTTGCAACAAGGGCAAACTCGCGGATTTGCTCAGGGCCTTTCGGAGGGGCGAGCCGCCTTCGAACAGGCAATGGTGCCATTTGCCAAGCTGCAAGAGCAGTGGGAGTCACTGAGCCGGGCCCGGATGGCCGAGCAGAAAGAGCTGATTGCCCAGCTGGTGGCGCAGGTTGCTAAACGAGTCATCATGGCGGAGTTCACCCTCAATCCGCAGCAGGTGATGAATCAGGTCGAGCAGGCGTTGGCTACCTTGCCGAGTGGGTCGGAAGAGCTGGTGATCTACCTCAACGAGGGAGACCGACAGCGACTCGCCGAGCAGGGGGTGACTCGCTGCGAAGGGTGGCCATTGCAAGTCGATGCAGCGCTCGGGGTAGGCGATGCCCGCATCGAAACGCGCGCTGCCGTCGTCGAGGTAAGCACCAGCTCCCGCCTGGCAACCTGCATCGAACAGCTCAACAGCTCGCTGGACGTGCCGCAAGATGCATGAAGCCTTGCAGCAGGCACTGACCAGTGCGCTGGACAATCTGGATGAGCTACCCGCATTTCGTCGCTTTGGCCGGTTGGTGCGAGTCACCGGTTTGACTCTGGAAGTAGTCGGCTGCCAACTTGTGATGGGGCAGCGTTGTCGTGTCAGCACGGCAAGTGGCGCCCCCTTGCTGGCCGAGGTCGTCGGTTTTAACCGGGATATCTCTTACCTGATGCCGCTGCAGCCGATGAGTGGCCTCTTCGCGGGGGCTCAGGTCGAACCGATCGATGGAGAGGAAACCGTTCGGCTTGGTCGTCATCTGCTGGGGCGGGTACTCGATGGACTGCTGCAGCCCCTCGACGGGCAGCCGTTACCCGATGTTGGTGACAGTGTCCCCCTGTTTGCTCTTCCCCCCAATCCGCTATTGCGAACTCCGGTACGTGAGCCGCTGGATGTCGGTATCCGCGCCATCAATGGCCTGCTGACGGTTGGCAAGGGCCAGCGTTTGGGGCTGTTCGCCGGCTCGGGGGTAGGCAAGAGTATGTTGCTGGGCATGATGACCCGCAATACCGCAGCCCAGATTGTGGTGGTGGGACTGATTGGTGAGCGGGGCCGTGAAGTGCGCGAGTTCATCGAACACAGTCTGGGGGCTGATGGTCTGGCTCGCGCCGTGGTCATTGCGGCGCCAGCGGATCAATCTCCCCTGATGCGGCTGCGAGCGGCCCAGCTATGCCACCGGATTGCCGAGTATTTCCGTGAGCAGGGGCAGGATGTGCTGCTGCTGATGGATTCGCTGACCCGCTATGCCCAGGCACAGCGGGAAATTGCGTTGGCCATCGGTGAACCTCCTGCCACCAGAGGGTATCCACCCTCGGTGTTCAGCATGCTGACCCAGCTGGTGGAGCGAGCCGGTAACGGCACACATCCGGATGGCAGTCTGAGTGCGTTCTACACAGTGCTGGCTGAAGGGGATGACCAACAGGATCCGGTGGTCGATGCGGCGCGCGCCATTCTCGATGGTCATATCGTGCTGACCCGCCGTCTTGCGGAAGAGGGCCACTATCCCGCCATCGATATCGGTGCCTCGGTCAGTCGGGTCATGCCACAAGTCGTGCCTGCCGAATGGCAAAAGCTGGCGGTCACCTTGCGCCAGCTATGGGGACGCTATCAACAGGTGCGTGAACTGTTGCCACTGGGCGGTTATCAACCCGGGGCCGATCCGCAGATGGATGAAGCGGTTCAGCGTTATCCGGGGATTGCGGCATTTCTGCAACAAGGCCTGCATGAAGAGATGGCCTTTGAACAGGTGATGGTTGGTCTCAAGCAGGTGCTGGGACAGGGATAAGGATTCGTTATGCTGAAGTCTTATCTGGGGTTGCAACAGGAAGAGCTGGAAAATCTTGGCGCCGAGCGTCGACGCTTGCGGGAGCTGGCGTTGCGGGAAGAGCAGCGAGCACACAAATTGCAGGAAGTGATCTCCTCGCTGCGGCCCGGTTCCGACAAGTTTCACCCTTTGCTATGGCAAAACAAGCAACAGATGGATGGCCAGTTGCGCCGTTTGCTCTCCCATCAGGTGCAGCAATCTGCGCTGGCCAGACTGGATCTGGAGCGCCACGAAGGAGAACTTGTCCGGCAGTTCGGGCGGGTCAAGGGGCTGGAGCTATTGCTGGCACGACGTGATGATGTTGCTCGCCAGCAGCAAGAGAGGCGGGATCAGCTACAGCTGGACGAGCTGGCGAGTTTGCGTCACCTGACCCGCAAAGAGTAAGACGGAGGGTTAATCCGTGATGCTGTCCGGGTCACGATAACCTGACTCTTGTCCCAACAGCGAATGAATCGTCTCCATCTGGCCTGCCAGCAGGCGGCCATTGAGATCATTCTGGCGCAGACACTGGTGCAGCAGCTGTTCAAGCTGTTGCCATTGATTGGTTACCGTGGTGCGCAGGGGAAGTGGCAGCTTGGCTATCAGGGTGGCCATCCCCTTCTCATCGGGTTTGAGGCCCAATGTCTGCAGCTGCTGGCAGCGTAACTTTGCCTGTTGTGTCACTTTGGCCATCAGCGCTGTCTGCTGCTCGTTATGGACTTGCAGGCCATCGACATCATGGCTTGCCAGCAGTGCATGTTGGCGCAGCAACAGGGCGGTGAGTTCGGTATAGTGGCCGTAATCCTGCTGGATCCCGAGGATCAATGCCTTGACGGTGGCCTTGGTATCCACGCTCATCGGCGATGCATATCCAGAATGGCCTGACCCAGCGCATCCAGATCGATTTCCAGCTTGCCTTCACTGATGGCTTTGCGGATCTCGTTGACCTTGTCCATATCGACATCCGGGGTTGTTGCAAGCTGGCTGCGGGCGTTGGCTACTGACTGTGCTGTGCTGCTGATCCGCGCTTCGGATGACTGTGCAGGTCTGGTTTCCGGCTTGGTCGTTACATCCGGTTTACGGCCAGACTGGTTTTGAATATAGAGCGGGTCAGTTCGGGTAATTTTCATAACGTAACTTCCTGATGGTCTGTTTATGACTAGCGACCTAAGGCTTGTCGAACTTGAATCAAATTGCGATCTTGGTTCAAAAACGGGTTTCAACTTCCCCTATATCAGTCACCCATGCCTGTATCTGCTTGCCAGAGCTAAGATTTTTCACTCTGATCCCGTCGCCTATTGCGCCATTATCGAGGGCCTCCCCTCTGGTTGTTGCGGAGAACTCACCTTTCCCTGCACGAATTAGTACCCCTTCCCCCTGTTTGACCGCCCAACTCTTTTGTAAGTCCAGCTCACCGATGAGCTGTCCGCTTCTCAGATGCCGGTTGCTTTTATGGCCCAGCAGGGAGTGATTGCTCGGGGTGAACCCGCGCTGTATGCGGCTGACATCCAACTCTTTCTCCACCAGATCGCTGGCGCTGATGCCCTGACCTTTTGCGATATCCCGTGCAGCAACCCAGACCGGCAACAGTAGCGAGACCTCTACCCGCCCGCGCACCTGCCAGACGGGATCTGTGCATTCGATGAGATAGGGGCGTCGTCCCCAGGGTTGCCGATACTGGCCACCTGCTTGTAACGAGAGTGACTGTGAGGGACAGGGAGGAAGGTGCTCGGCGGAAGGAGCAAGCCAGACCTTAAACTCCCCTGAGGTTGCAGGCCATCCCTGTTGAGTGACGTAGTCATCAAGACTCTGGCGGGCATCTTGTTCAAGCAACTGTTCAAGCATGGTGCTTTGCTCCTGCGGGGCACCGTGCGCGAATGCGCTCAGCAGTAGCCAGAAGATGCCACTCCATTTCCACACGGGAAGTCGCACTTCCTCATTTCTCATCTGCTTGCGGCGGATGGAGCATGGTAACCGCTTGAAACTAGGTATCTTAATGGTTGGCATGAGTCTTGATAAGGGTAACCCCGGTCTGAGTGAACGATAAAGGATGAAGCATGACTATCTCATTTGACAGCGCCCTCGGCGTACACCCTTATGCCCTCGATGTCAGGGCGGAGCGGGCGCGTATTCTGGCGGGAAATCTGGCCAACGTGGATACACCGGGCTATCTGGCTCGGGATGTCGATTATAAGACGATTCTGGGCCGTGTCGCGCAGCAAGTTGCTGCGGGCGAGGAGAGTCAGGCCATCAGCCAGGGCGCCATGCGTGACGACATGCGTCACCCCCTCTATCGCATTCCTTATCAGGTCTCCATGGATGGCAATACCGCCGAATTGGGGGTTGAGCAGGGCAAATTTGCCAACAACGCCACCGATTTTCAGACCAGTCTCACTTTCCTCAATATGAAGATTACCGGGATCGCCAAGGCGATCGAGGGCCGTTAACCATGTCGTTCAACAAGATTTATGACATCGCCGGCAGTGCCATGCGCGCCCAGACCGTGCGGCTGGATACCGTTGCCTCCAACCTGGCCAACGTGGATAGCGCGGCCGCCAGTGAAGACGCCGCGTTTCGTGCCATCAAGCCGGTTTTTTCCACTCTCTATCAGAAGATTCAGGATACCGATGGCCTCGGGGCTGCGTCGGTGCAAGTGGCGGGTATCGTGCAGTCCGACCGTCAGGTAGAGAAACGGCTGGAGCCGACCAACCCGATGGCCGATCAGGATGGCTTTGTCTACTACTCCAACGTCAACGTGGTGGAAGAGATGGCTGACATGATGAGCGCCTCTCGCGGTTTTGAAACCTCGGTGGAGGTGATCAACCGGATCAACAGTATGCAGCAAGGTTTGCTGCGTCTTGGTCAGGGAGTCTAAGTCATGAGTTTGCCACAGATCAGTAGCCTGGATACGGCGCGTGGTACGGGTCAGGCTGTTGCTGACCCCAAGATCGCCAGCAATGGCGCCGGTGCTGCTCAGGAAACGCAAGCCAATCAGAATAGCGGGATGCAACTGCGTAACGAATTTCTGCAGATGATGGTGGCGCAGATCCAGAACCAGGATCCCACCAACCCACTTGATGGAGCCCAGTATGTTGCCCAGCTGGCCCAGTTCAGCATGGTAGAGGGCGTCGAAGGACTGAAGAAGCTTCAGCTACAGAGCAACACCAAGATGGATACCCAGCAGGTGTTGCAGAGTACCGCTTTGGTCGACAAAGAGGTCATGGTGCCGAGCAAAACCCTTAAACAACAGCAAGAGCACAAGATCCGCGGTCAAATCGAGCTGCAAGGTGCGGCGGAGCAAGTGGATCTCAAAGTGTATGACCAACACGGCGTGCTGGTGGCCAGCAAGAGTTGGGGTGAGAGCAAGGCGGGCGGGCTGGATTATGAACTGCCCCCCCTTCCTGCCGGAGAGTACCGCTTTGAGATCAAGGCCTCGGCGGGCAAGACCTTGGTGGCGACCAAAAATTATGTAGCGAGCAAGGTTGAACGTGTTGCCTTGCCCGGTACGGGAGAAATCATGCTGCAGGTTGCCGGTGTGGGCGATGTCCCGCTGTTCAGTGCAATCCAGTTCGGCAAATCAGCGTAATCAGAAAGGAGCGACACTGTGTCTTTCAGTATCGGATTGAGCGGCCTGCGTGCCGTAAACCAGGAATTGAGCGTTATCAGTAACAACGTTGCTAACGCCAGTACCGCAGGCTTCAAATCCAGCCGTGCCGAGTTTGCTGCCATCTATGGTGGTGGTCAGGCTGGCGGTGTCGAGATGAACAACGTCTCCCAGAACTTTGATCGCAACGGTGATGTGATGCGCACCGGGCGCGGGTTGGATCTGGCGATTTCTGGCAGTGGTTTCTTCGTGCTGAAAGATGGCAGCGGACAAACCTCCTACACCAGAGCGGGCATGTTCCAGCGTGATAGCGGTAACTACCTGACCACGGCGAGTGGTACCCGTCTGCAGGGTTATACCACGGATGACGCCGGCAAATTGCAATCCGGTGTGGTCGGGGATATTCAGGTCAAGGCGGGCAGCCTGCCAGCCAAGGCATCCGACAAGCTGGAGTTTGTGGCGAACCTGAAGGCTAATGCCACCGAGATTGATACCAAACCACCTTACGATTTTGATCCTAAGAAATCTGAAACTTTCAGTTATTCACAGTCCAGTAAGGTCTATGACTCGCTGGGGGTTGAGCACACAGTTACTCAGTATTTTGTCAAAGAAAAGCCTAATGAGTGGGCTGTACACTACACCTTCGATGGTGACAAAACGGGACTGCCCACCACCGCACTGACTTTTGAGAAAGATGGCACGCTTGCTAAGTCTACCGCTATGCCCATTCTGGACTTGACTCCGCCAGGTGCCATGGATATCAAGCTCACCGTCGATATCAGCAAGGTGAGCCAATATGCCTCCGATTTTAACGCCACTCGTAACCAGTCCAATGGTTATACCGCAGGTGACCTGACCGGTGTACGGGTTGATGCCGATGGCGGTGTCTATGCCACCTTTACCAACGGTCAGAGCCTGTTGCAGGGCCAGGTCGTGATGGCGAACTTCACCAATCCCAATGGTCTGCTGCAGACCAACAACACCACCTGGCAACAGTCGTTCAGTTCCGGCCAGCCGGTACTGGGGGCGCCGGGAACCGGCACCATGGGCAAGCTGACTGCTGGGGCCTACGAGAGCTCCAACGTGGATCTGACCGGTGAACTGGTAAGCCTGATGACTTCCCAGCGTAACTATCAGGCCAACGCCAAGACCATCAGTTCCGCTGACAAGATGACCCAGGTTCTGTTCAACTCCTTCTAAGGGTAACCCGTGGAAAAGCTTATCTACACCGCCATGTCCGGGGCGCAACATACCCTGATGGCCCAGCAAATCCGGGCCAATAACCTGGCCAACGTCAATACCGCCGGTTTTCGGGCTGACTTTGAGCGGGTTTCTGCTTATGCCCTGACGGGCGATGGTTACCAGAGCCGGGTAATGGCCCGAGAAGAGATGGCAGGTACCAACTTCAAGGCTGGCCCTCTGATGCAGACGGGGCGCAAGCTGGATGTGGCGATTCGTGGCGAGGGTTTTCTGGCGGTGCAGACGCCTGATGGCAAAGAGGCCTATACCCGTGCTGGTAACCTGGAGGCCGATGCCGACGGGCTGTTGACCCTCAATGGTCGGCCGGTGCTGGGGGAGGGTGGCGAGCTGGTGCTGCCCGCTTATCGTGACATCAGTTTCGGCAAGGATGGCACCCTGAGCATCACCCCTCCGGGTGGTGGCGCCCGACTTGATGTAGGCCGCCTGAAGCTGGTCAATCCTGATCCGGCTGAGCTGGTAAAAGGCCACGATGGTCTGTTCCGGATGCGCCAGGGGGGGGATGCCGAAAGCAGCGAGCAGGTGGTGATGGCATCCGGCTTTTTGGAAGGGGCCAACGTCAATGCCGTGGATGAGCTGGTCAGCAGTATGTCATTGACCCGCAATTTCGAACTGCAGGTCAAGTTGATGAAAGCGGCGGATGATCAGGCTCGACAAGGGGCCAAATTGATTTCCGGTCAGGGTTGATATTGACGGCATCGGGCAGATATCCGATGCCTTGCCACATCCCTGTGGATGAGGCTTGATGAACAAGGTGAAATAACAATGCACGCAGCATTATGGGTCAGTAAAACGGGTCTATCGGCACAAGATGCCAAGATGTCCAGCATCTCCAACAATCTGGCTAACGTGAACACGGTCGGCTTCAAGCGCGATCGAGTTGCTTTTGAAGATCTCTTCTATCAGGTGCAGCGCCAGCCGGGTGCCCAGCAAGATCAGCAGAATCTGGCGCCTATCGGTATTCAGATGGGTAATGGTGTGCGGGTAGTCGGTACCCAGAAGGTCTTCACCTCCGGCCAGTTCCAGAACACCAATCAGGAGCTGGATATGGCGGTGGTCGGTGCCGGTTTCTTCGGCGTCGAGCGCCCGGATGGCGAGACGGCCTATACCCGTAATGGTCAATGGCATCGCAATGCCGAGGGGCAACTGGTTAACGCGGATGGTTTGCCCATGGTGCCGCAGATCCAGATCCCCGATAACGCCACCAAGATCTCCATAGGTACCGACGGCACTGTCAGCGCCTCGTTGCCCGGTCAGCAAGAGAACGTCGAGCTGGGCCGCATCACCCTGACCAATTTCGCCAACCCGGCCGGTCTGGAAGCGCTCGGTGGCAACCTCTACCGTGCAACCGGCGCGTCCGGTGAGCCCATTGAAGGTGTACCGGGTGAAGAGGCGATGGGGGCCGTCAAGCAATTCACGCTGGAGAGTTCCAACGTGAACGTGGTTGAGGAGATGGTCGACATGATCACGACCCAGCGGGCTTACGAGATGAATGCCAAGGTGGTCTCTTCCGCCGACCAGATGCTCAAGTTTGTCACTCAGGCTCTGTAATGATGAAGTCGATGCTGCGTTATATCTGGTTGGTATTGTTGCTGGGCGGCTGTGCCACCTATGAGCTGCAGGCACCCGAGCCGGGTGACGAGAAATGGGCACCATCCCGTCCCAAGGTGACCGCGACTGCGCAGGGCGAAGATGGTGGCCTCTATCGGGGCAACTACATGATGACCCTGTTTCAGGATCGGCGTGCTTACCGTGTTGGTGACATTCTCACCGTGGTGCTGGAAGAGCGTACCCAGTCGAGCAAGAAAGCCAATACCAGCATGAGCAAAAACAGCAGCATGAATGTGCCGGCCCCCTCTATTGGCGGTAAACTGCGCCCCGACTGGGGGGCCGCCCTCAGTGCGGATCGGGATTTTGATGGCGGAGCGACCTCCAGTCAGCAAAATACCCTGGCAGGTTCCATTACCGTGACCGTGGCAGAAGTGATGCCCAACGGAGTGCTGGGGATCCGCGGTGAAAAGTGGATCCGTCTCAATCAGGGGGATGAGTATATCCGCTTGGGCGGCATGGTGCGGGTCGAGGATATTGATCAGAGCAACCGTATCTCGTCCCAGCGCATTGCCGATGCCCGCATCACCTACGCCGGTCGCGGTGCCCTCGCCGACAGTAACCAGATGGGGTGGCTGGGCCGCTTCTTTAGCTCGGCGTTTGCGCCATTTTGAGGAATCACATGAACAGATGGTTTATCGCCCTGCTGTGTCTCTGCTTGCCCTGGGTTAGTCAGGCTGCCGCACCGGCCAAACGAGCCTTGCTGGATATTGCCGATGTGCAGGGGCTGAGAACCAACCAGCTGGTGGGTTATGGTCTGGTGGTCGGTCTCTCCGGGACCGGTGACAAAAGCCAGGTCAAATTTACCGGCCAATCCATGGCCAACATGCTCAAGCAGTTTGGCGTGCAGTTACCGGACGATCTCGATCCCAAGCTCAAGAACGTGGCAGCCGTTTCGGTCCAAGCCACGCTACCAGCCTTGGCTGGCAAGGGGCAGTTGCTCGATGTAACCGTGACTTCCATTGGGGATGCCAAGAGTCTGCGTGGCGGTTCTCTGTTGCTGACCCCCCTGCGTGGTATCGACGGTGAAGTCTATGCCGTGGCGCAGGGCAATTTGGTCGTCGCCGGGGTGAAAGCGGAAGGGCAATCAGGTTCATCGGTCACGATTAACGTGCCGACAGCCGGGATTATCCCAAATGGCGCCACCATCGAGCGAGAGGTGGTCAGCAATTTTGCCGAAAAGCCGGAAGTGACCCTCAATCTACACCAACCCAACTTCAAGACGGCCCGCAATGTGGAGCGTGCCATCAATCATCAGCTGGGGCCGGTTGCCCGCGCGGTGAGTGCCGGGCGGGTTCAGGTTGCTGCTCCCAGGGACGAGAGTCAGCGCATCGCGTTTATGGCACTGTTGGAAGATATAAAGGTGGATCCGGGTCAGGAGCGGCCGAAGGTGGTCTTCAACAGTCGAACCGGTACTGTGGTGATGGGGCAGGGGGTCAAGGTCCACAAGGCTGCCGTCAGTCATGGCAGTCTGACGGTGACCATTGGCGAGAGTCAGACGGTCAGCCAGCCCAACGCCTTCTCCAACGGGCAAACCACCACGACCCCCAACTCCAAGATCCAGGTCGATCGGGAACGTAACAACATGTTTGTCTGGCCGGATGGCACTTCCTTGGAAGTGATCGTCAAGGCTGTCAATTCACTCGGGGCAACCCCCGATGATGTCATGGCCATCTTGCAAGCGCTCAATGAGGCTGGCGCCCTTGAGGGTGAGCTGGTGGTTATCTAAGGATTATCATGACCAGAATTAGCTCGGATCCCGGTTTTTATCAGGATCTCAATGAATTGCAGCAAATCAAAAGCAACCCGGATCAGCGTGCCGCGCTGGATGCTGCAGCCGGTCAGTTTGAAGTCAGTTTTCTGCAAACCGTGCTCAAACATATGCGCTCGGCGACGGATGCCCTGCAGGATGAGGACGACAAGATCATCAAGGGACAATCCCTCTATCGCGATATGTATGACAGCCAGTTGGCGATGAGCATGGTCAAACGTGGTGGCATCGGTCTGCGGGAGCAGATGGTCAACCAGCTGGCTCCGTCATTAAAGAATCCGGACGGGATGGTCGCTTCAGAGCAGCAGACCCTGGCTGCGTTCAGCCAGCCTCTCAACTCGGCAAAAATGAAGAAGGTTGACTGATGTCACTGCTCAATATCGGCGCCAGCGGACTAAATGCAGCCCAGATTGCATTGAACCTGACCGCCCAGAATATCGCGAACGTTAAGACCATCGGGTATAGCCGTCAGGAAGCCATGATGGGCAGTCTGTCCGGTTTCGGGCGGTTGGATAATGGTGCCGGTGTCGAGGTGACAGGTGTACGCAGGGTAACGGATGACTATCTGGTTGCTCAACACTGGCGTAGCCGTTCGGCCACCGGTTCTTCTTATGCCTTTCATCAGTACATCAATACGACAGAGCAGTTGCTGGGCAGTGAGTCGATGAATATCGCAAAAGGGCTCGACAGCTTTTTTGCCTCGCTCAGTGCTGCGCTCGACAGTCCGGAAACCCCGGCACAGCGCAGCCAGATCGTCAGCTCGGCTGGGGCGCTCGCCAACCGCTTTACCCAGCTGGACGAGAGCCTGGTCACCCAGGAAAAACAGATCGACGATCAGTTGAGCAGCACGGTTTCCCAAGTGAACAGCTACCTGTCACAACTGGCCGAATTGAATGTCCAGATTGGCGATCAAGCAGCCAAGGGAGTCAATACCTCAGCGCTGGAAGATAGTCGCGAACAGGTTGTTCGTGAGTTGTCGACCTATATGGAAGTGCGGGTTAATCGTCAGAGTGACGGCGCTTTCGCGATCAGCCTGCCCCAAGGACAGCCGCTGGTGTTGGGGGGAAGCAGCAGTACTCTCGCGCTTGCTGGCGATAAACTCAGCCTCGCTTTCGGTGGTCAGACGTTTGAAGTTCCTAAATTGCACGGTGGTTCGCTGGCGGGGGTGATGGATTATCGCACCACAGTATTGCGGCCGACCAGAGAGGCGTTGAATCAGATAGCGGGCAAGCTGGCAGAGGATTTCAATGCCAAACAGGCCGGTGGTGTTGACCTTCATGGAGTAACCGGGAAACGGCTATTCGCTTTTGACGAAATAAAAGATATCCATGGTAACTACATCAATGCGTTGGGTACATTGCGGGTGGCTGATGGTTTTACCGGAGACGACCTGGCTTTTGCCAAGGCAGGTGGTGGCAAGGGCGATAACCGCAACCTGCAGGACCTGCTGACGATAAAAAATGGCCAATACGATGCCTATAGTGCCCTGCTTGGCAAGATGGCGGTGCAGAGTGGGCAGGCGAAAGCGAGCATGCAGGCCGATGCCAATATGGAAAAACAGATGGCGGCCAAGCTGAGCAGTGTCAGCGGGGTGAATACCGATGAGGAAGGGGTGAAAGTGATGGCTTACACCAAGGCTTATCAGGCTAATGCCAAGGTGATCAGCACCTCGGAACAACTCTTCAATTCCATTCTGAATATGTTCTGAGGAGGGTGACCATGCGCATCAGTACCAACCAGATCCAGCTCAGCATGCTAGACAATTTGCAGCATGGCTTCGGTGAATATGCCCGGCTTGATCGCCAAATCTCCACGCAAAAACGCATTCTTCAGCCCTCTGATGATCCTGTTGGTAGTGTGCAACTGCTGGGCTTGCAGAAAGAGCAGGTGGCGATGGCGCAGTACCAGAAAAATATTGCCAACGCCAAGAGCCAGCTCTCTCAAGGGGAGCTGCAGTTTGAAACCATGACCAACATGCTGATGCGTTTGCGGGAGTTGACCCAGACAGCTGCAACAGGCTCTTTGTCGGATGCGGATCGTAAAGCGGTAGCCAGCGAGGTCGCCATTATCAAGGATGGTCTGCTGGATCTGGCCAATGCGCGTAACGAGAGTGGCTCCAGCCTCTTTACCGGTAGCAAGGTTGATCAGACTGCATTGGTAAAGCAGGCGAGTGGTGACTACAGCTACCAGGGGGACAATCTGGTGCGTGAGGTCAGTATTGCAAACGGCGTCACCGTGGGCTTGAACCAGACTGCTGACCAGCTGTTTCTGAAGCCTGACGATTTTTTCAAACGACTCGATAGCATGGTGACGGCAATTAATGACGCAGCACCTGACGCCGTCGATCAAGCCCGAGCCATGCTCGGCCGCAGCCAGACACTGCAAGATAGTATCAGCCAGGCGGTGAGCACGATTGGTGCCCGGATCAATCTGCTGGATCAGATTGACGAGAGCCATGCCGAGAAAGGTGTCTATAGCAAGGAAGTGAGCAACCAGATAGAGTCGCTGGATTATGTCGAGGCCGCGACCCGACAGGCCCATGTCCTGATGGCATTGCAGGTGCAGCAGCAAGCTTTTGCCAAGGTTAATGGCCTTAGCCTGTTCAACTACATGCCGTAACGAGTGAAGGAGTCATGATGCAGATCCAGCAAACCCGTCTTGGGGGCGTTGCCGAGGCGCAGGCAAAGCCCAAGTTGCAGGGCCGCGCAACTGCACAGGCTCACACTCCGGAAAATCGAAAGCAGAACGAGCGCCACCCCAATATTATCCGGATGGATAGATGGGCCCTGATCGGCGCAGCGCAACAGCGCATTGCCCATGCTCAGGGTGGGGAACAGGCACTCAATCAGGTTTGGGGCGAATTGAAGCGGCTGGAACGCCAGTTAGGTCAGCGTGAGCTGGCCAGCAGTGACGTTGCCAACCGCTTAAAAATGCTGGAAGAGAAAGTCACCCAACCAAGAGGCCCTTTGACTGATGAGCTCAAGCCCAGACTTCTTGCGTCACCTCAGGAGCTGCGCACCCGGTTCAGTGCCGAGCATCTGGATTTATTAAGCGCCAAAAATAGCACTGAGCGACTGGTGTTTTCTTTCCCCCAAAGCAGTAGTGCGGTGGAGGTGACCATCCCCGCCGGAGCACGAGAGGGGGAGGTCGCAACCATACTCGATCGGGCGCTGCGCAAAGAGCATATCCGGGCTCGGCTGAATGAGCTGGGCAAGCTGGAGCTCTCTGTCGCTGACCCCCATCGTCGCAAACTGGATGAGCCGGTACTGATCCGGGGCGAGGGGATTCGTATCCCGGCAGGCAACCCGATCCCGGTGCAGTTCAAGCCCAGGGCCGGAGCGCTTACTCACATGGCCGAAGGGATTGCCAAAGGGGAGATCCGTCAGGAGCGGCAGCGGCTGCAAAAAGTACTTGGCGAGATTGAGCAATCGGTTCGGGAGTTGAAACAGTTTCGCCAGAAGATGGTGCTGCAACTGGATAAGGTCAAGGCTCGCAGTCAGAACCTGAAACAGGAAGAGCTGGCACAGTTGCAATCCTCTCTGGCCGCCCGCCTCTCACAAGGCGGCTATATGGGCACCATGTCCGGTCTGCTGGCGCAGGCCAACGTCACTCGGCAAGGGGTGGTTGCGTTACTCACTTGATAGCGCTGGGCTGTCTCCTCGTAAAAAACCGCACAAGCTGACTTGTGCGGTTTTTTTATCTCTGTGATGCCCTCTTGAGCCAGTGACGACGCTATCTGCTCGCGGGCCCACTGTTTCGCATCCGAACGGGGGGCCAAGAGAAACTGCCGTTCAGCAAAAAAAGATTTAATTTTCACGACGCCGTGGTCGTTCTTCATTGGGGTCAACCCAAACGCTGCCTGTGGCAGCATCTATTTCGAGGAAACGAAAATGAGTCTGTCAATTCATACCAACTTTGCATCCATGGTTACCCAGAACCAACTGACCACCACCAACAAGCTGGCCAGCACTGCCATGCAGCGTCTGGGTACCGGTCTGCGCATCAACTCTGCCGCTGACGATGCCGCTGGTCTGCAAATCGCTACTCGTCTGCAATCCCAGTCCAACAGCCAGAAGATCGGTATGCGCAACGCCCAGGATGCCATCTCCATGATGCAGACTGCCGAAGGTGCAATGGACGAGATGACCAATATCGTTCAGCGTATGAAGGATCTGGCTACCCAGGCTGCCAACGGCACCAGCAGCGAGAAAGATATTGCCGCCATGAACGCCGAATTTGGCGAGCTGACCAAAGAGCTGAAAAATATCGCCAGCAACACCACCTTCGGTGGCGAAAACCTGCTGGATAGCAAAAACGGCAAGTTCGCCAAGGGTGAAGTGACCTTCCAGATCGGTGGCGCTGACGGCGAGCGTCTGACCGTGTCCATCGGTGATACCTTGAAGAAGGTGGTGGGGGGCAGAACACTGACTGCCGCCGAGCAGGGTATTTCAGTCGATGTTACTACCAAGCAGGGGGAGCTTAAAACCGCTACCGACGACTTCAATACAGAAAATAATAAGTTGCCAGCCCTGCAACTGACACTGACCGATGCTGAAAAGGCACTGTTGGATAACACCGATCCAGCCAAAACTGGTGGATTGCAAGCAGCAGTAACAAACGCTAAAAAAGCGCTGGAAGCACAAGAGACGGCGATCGTTCCTAAAAAAACCGCTATGGATGAGGCTACCAAAGCGTTTGATGGCGCGACTGCAAAATTAATGACTGTGGGTGATGGTCTGGATTCCGAGACGCTGAAAACCGGTCTGAAGTCACAAAAGCATGCCCAGGCTGCCATCGGCGAGCTGGAATCCTTTATGCAGGATATCACCAGCGTACGTTCCGCTTTCGGTGCCAATATCAACCGTCTGGAACACACCGTTAACAACCTCTCCAACATGAAAGAGAATACCGATATCGCCAAGGGCCGTATCATGGATGCCGATTTCGCCACCGAAAGCACCAACATGACCAAGAACCAGATGCTGATGCAAGCTGGCATGTCTGTGCTGGGCCAGGCAAACCAGATGACTGGTATGGTCACCGGTCTGCTGCGTTAATCGTTATAAGGGCCGCTACCTGTGTGGCGGCCTCTTTTCTTCCCCTTGCTGATTGAAAAGTGCTGGCGTAACAGTCTTTTTCAACAAGCAAGTCTTGCCCTGATACCGAAGGAGTTGATATATGCAGGTCGATCCCGCTTCAGCCGCGATGAATATGGTGACCAATGAGCGCAAGAATATGGACAAGCTGCTCAAGGGGCAGTTGGCCAATGTCAAGGCGCAGCAGAGTTCGCTGTCATCCATCAACTCCAAACTCTCCAGCTTTCAGACTCTGCTGAAAGATTTGAACAAGCCAGCGGCTTTGCAGGCCCAGAAAGCCAGCCTTTCACAAGAGGGGATCATGACGGTCTCCAGCAATGGCAAGGCGACCCCGGGGCAATATAACTTTGAGGTCAAGCAACTGGCACAGGCCCATCAGTTCGGGGTGCAACTGGCAGATGAAAAGGCGCTATTGCCAACCACCGGCAAAGTGTCGTTCACCCTTGATGGCAAGGCGTTTGCTATCGACTTGGCGACCTTGCCTGCGGGGGCGACAGCCCAGAGTCTGGTTTCTGCGATAAATGATTCGGCGGATAACCCAGGGGTCAAGGCAAGCCTGATCCGCACGGATGGCAAGGTTAACCTGGTGCTGACCAGCAAAGAGAGCGGAGTAGCCAAGGTGTTTACCCCCACCTATGATGGCGACCCAGCTTCTGCGTTCGGCAAGGCTTTTATCGATGGCAAGGTGATCACCCCGGGTCAGGACTCCATCATCAAGATGGGGGTTGGCGACGGTGCGCTGGAGATCAAATCGCCGACCAACAAAATTGAAAACGTAGTTGAAGGGCTGACGCTGGATCTCACCAAGGTGCAAAAGCCAACCGATGGCCCGATGCAGGTGACAGTGGCTTATGACAATGAAGCCGTCACCGGCTCATTGAAGAAATTTGTTGATAGTTACAATGAGTTGCTGGATCTGTTGAACAAAGAGACATCCACCGATATCAAGGCGAAAGGCGTACTGGCTTCTGATGCCACGGTGCGAGGTTTGAAAGGTGCGCTGGCCAACGCGGTTCGCAATCTGCCTGCAGGCATGACCCTGACTCAGCTTGGTATCAAAACCGAGAAGTCGGGCAAGCTGGTGTTTAGTGACTCTGATTTCAAAAAGTCGCTCGAGAAGGACCCTGAACTGCTGGGCAAGGCGCTGATGGGGGATGACGGTTTGCTCAAGCGGATGAGCAAGGTGCTCGACCCTTTCTCCAAGAGCAACGGGGTGATGGCCACTCGCAAGAGCACATTGGAAGCCAATCAAAAGCGACTTGATGATAAAATGGAGTCGCTGGATAAACGGATGGAGTCTGTTTACAAGCGTTACCTCAATCAATTCACCACCATGAACCAGATGATGCAGACCATGGGAGCACTGTAAGCTTTTCCCCTGGATGCACTGGTTTGAACCTGCAATAGCGAGTGACCCATGTTTGAATCTGAAGATGGCTATGATGCCTATCGATTTGCCGCCACAGAAGCCAAGGCCGCGAGTGCCGATCCATATCAGCTGGTGCTGATGTTGATGGATGGCTTGCTTGACGAGATAGCCAGAGCCGAAGGGCATATCTTGGCCAAACAGTTTGAGCGAAAAGGGTTGGCCATCAACAAGTGTCTGCAGATCCTGGGTGGGCTGGACAGTGCGCTTGATATGAATAAGGGGGGCGAACTGGCGGTCAATCTGCATCGTCTTTATGACTACTGCGGTCAAAAATTGTTCGAAATCAGCGTTTCCAACAATGTTGAGGGATTTGCCGAAGTGCGCAAAATCCTGCAAGAGCTGAAAGAGGGTTGGGAAGCAATGGCGCGTCATCCTCGTTAATACGGAAGTAGTACTTCCTTCCTCTCTGTTCTTCCTCACGCCCAACATATTGAAATTTCTTGGTTCTCGGTCTGGCCCACTCCTTGCTTGTGGGCTGGTTCATCTTCTTTTTGGGGCTCGTCATGTCAGGTATTGCTCCCGTGTTGCGTGAGACCGAACTGCAGACTCGCCAGCGTCAGTTATTGGGGTTGGGTACGCTCTTGCTGCAACAAGCGCAAGCTGGCCAGTGGGATGCAGTCAGGCTAACCGATGGGCGTTTCGCACAATTTGTCTCTCAAGTTAGCCGGAATCCCCAACTCTGGGCTGCGTTGCAACCAGCAAGAGATAAAGCCCGAATTTTGTATCGACAGGCATTGCAACTCTGCGAGCAGGAGACCCAGGTTCGTAAACAGGAGTGGCAGCAGCTTTCTTCGATTCGTGAAGGCTTGACCGCCTACGGTGAGACAGAGCAATGGGATTGATTCAATTTAGCGGTTTTGACGCTGCGTATTCGCCGGATGTCACGGCCTTGAACCGTTTGTCCGGCCAAGCCGGCAGTGAAGGGGAGTTATATCAACCGCTGGATGAGGCGGTTGACCCTCTGGTTGCATTGCCCTTGCCCGAGCTGGCTGCCAGCGATGCTGCGGTAGAGGAAAAAGAGAGCGAACAGCCAAGGATGGAAGGCGACCCGGCTGAACAGCTGCAAGCGTTTACCAATATGCCTCCTCTCTTTGTCAGAGTGAGTGATGCCGATCTTGATGGTTTTCGTTTAAGCAACGTTCAAGCCAGAGGCGAGAGTCATAGTGGTGGTGAGCTTGTCAGAGTGGACAGAGAAAAAAGTTGCCAGCCGGTGGTGGATAACAAATTGCCGCCCTCTCTTCGTGCCTTGATGGGGAGTGCGACCACACTGCCCGAGCAAGAGGTGATGCCGCGTCGTGAAACGGTCTCTGCTGCTGCAGAACAGGCGCTCTCTACGTTGCTTGTCAAATCAAATGGGCAAACCGGTGTATTGCCCGGCCGCTTCACCTTGCCTGTTATGGCTGCCGGTTTGGATATGGGAAGTGTGCCTGACACCGCTGCGGTAGAAAACAGGTTGCCAGATGCTCGCCAGCTGGCAGTCGGACAACTCGCTGCTGTACCGCCGCGTCCTGCCGACTATCAGTGGGCTCCTGTCCGGTTGTCAGACAACCAGAGCCAGTGGGGACAGCAGCTGGTTAGCCTGCTTCAGGACAAGGTTGAACTGCAGGTCAATCAACAGGTGAAACAGGCTCATATCCGGCTGGACCCGCCAGAGCTGGGGCGACTGGAGTTGACCGTCAAGCTCGATGGTGACCGGCTCAATGTCCAGTTGAACGTGACCAATCCGGCTGTGCGCGATGCGATGATCCAGTCGATGGAGCGCTTGCGCATGAGCTTGGCTCCCCATCATGCCGGTGGGGTCGAGGTCAATGTGGGGCAAGGTGGCGAACAGGGACAGCAGGAGCGGTGGCAACAGGAGAAGATCCTGGCTGGCCGCCGCCAGTGGCAGGATGATCCGGATTCCCAATGGGATACGGTGCACGACTGGCTCAATACACTGGTCTGATTTTTAACCCGTAACAGCGAGAGTGGTTTTACATTATGCGGCGTGTCATGAAGTGGTTGATGATATTCGTCATGGCTCTGTGTCTGTTGGCCATACTGGCCTATGGCGCATGGCTTAAGCGCGATGTGGTCGAAGTCTGGCTCGGATTGGCAGAGCCAAAGCCCGAGCTGAGCAGCACTCCGCTGTTCAAGCCGATGGAGCGCTTTGTTATCAGTCTGGAAGGGGGTGAACAGTCTCATTATCTGGTGCTGGAGCTGGCACTGGTGACCTACAACCCGGCGCAGGTTGCCAAGCTGGATGAACTGACGCCACTGATCCGCAATGCCATGGTGCAGTATTTCAGCCACCGCTCCCATGATGACGTAAAAGTCGAGTTGCAGAATATTTCCAAGTTGCAAGTCTCTCTGCGCGACAAGCTGGTCACTACGGTACAGGGATATGGCTATAAGCCCTATCTGGATGAAGTGCTGATCACCAAGGTACTGGTACAGTAGCCACGATATGACTGATTCCGTTTGGGATGCTCAACAAGAGTTTGCCGATACTCCGCAACTTCCTCGCACGGGAGAGCCCGCCATTCTTGCTCGCTATCTGCCCTTGGTGAAGCGAGCCGCCAGCCATCTGCGCAGCCAGGTCAGTGCCTCTTTTGATCAGGAGGACATGGAGCAGGTGGGAATGATGGGATTGCTGGAGGCGTGGCGCCGTTATGGCAGCGAGCCAGATGCCCAGTTTGAAAGTTATGCTTTCAAACGGATCCGTGGTGCCATGCTCGATGAGTTGCGCCGTCTGGACTGGCGACCCCGGCAACTGCGACAGCAGGTGCATGGCCATAATCAGGTGCAGCGTGAACTGCACAATCGTTTGGGGCGCCCCCCCTCAGAACAAGAACTTGCTGCTGCGCTCGACTGTTCGGTGGATGAGGTGCGTCAGTTGTCCTACGCCAGCCAGGCTGAAGCGCTGCAGAGTCTGGAAGAGTGGCTGGAGAATGGCGGCAAGGCGCCAACAACCGAGTCTGATGATGTCGATATGGCGATGACCATCAGCAAGGTGTTGGCCACTCTGGATAAACGCGAGCAGTTATTGCTTTCCCTCTATTACCAGCAAGAGCTCAATATGAAAGAGATCGCGCTGGTGCTGGGATTAACCGAATCCCGGGTTTGTCAGTTGCACAAACAATGCGTACTTCAGCTAAAGCAGCGATTGGTCGACTCCATATAGTAGTGCTTCACCTTTACTGGTGACCCTTCTTGTATCGTGCGGGAACATTCATGCAAAAACAGATTGGCATCGGCGTCATATTAGTGTGCGTGCTGGGTGGCTTCATGATGGCCGGGGGGAACCTCGCCGCCTTGTGGCAGCCAGCCGAACTCATCATCATTATCGGCGCAGCGGTAGGCTCCATGTTTCTTGGCAACTCGAAAGAGGTGATGCATGAAATGTGGCGGCAGATAAAAATGTGCTTCAAAGCCAACAAAGAAGAGAAAGAGGTCTATCGTGAGCTGTTGACTCTGATGCATCAACTGCTTGAAGAGACACGCAATAAGGGGATGAAGGCGCTCGACGAGCATATTGAAAATCCCCAGCAGAGCTCGGTTTTCTTGATGTATCCCCAGATTTCGGAAGATCCCCAACTGCTTGGTTTCATTATCGATAATCTGCGTCTGCTCGGAATGGGCAAGATCACACCCCATGAACTGGATACCGTGCTGGAGCAGGAGATCATGGCCATTGAAGAGGACATGCTCAAGCCTGCTCATGCCTTGCACAAAACCGGCGAGGCCTGCCCGGGCTTCGGCATTCTTGCTGCGGTGATGGGAATCATCATCACCATGCAGCAACTGGACGGCCCTCTGAGCAATATCGGTGTCCATGTGGCGGCCGCTCTGGTGGGAACTTTTATCGGTATTTTCCTCTGCTATTGCTTGCTGGAGCCAATCAGCAACGCCATGGAAGAGATGGTCAAGCGCCGTATCGGCCTGTTGATGTGCATCAAGTCGATCCTGATTGCCCAGTTGCGTGGCAAGACACCGCTGCTGGCCGTCGATTCGGGTCGCAAGATCCTGGAGCCTGAAGTCAAACCAAGCTTCCTTGAGCTGGAAGATTGGGTGACCAACAGGGCGATGTAATGCGCAATCACGAACAGATTATCGTTAAGCGCCAGCAGCGTCGTAACAGCGGTCCCAAAGGGGGCGGCGCCTGGAAGGTGGCATTTGCCGACTTCACGTTGGCCATGATGGCTTTCTTTATGGTGCTGTGGATCCTTGCTGTGTCCAATCAGGAGGAGCGGGAAGTCGTTGCCAGCCGCCTGCGGGACTACAGCATCATGGACAGTGAGGCAAACCCGTTTGATATTCGCAATAGCCCCTATCCTGTCGATCTCGGTGGCAATCCCTCAGTGATGGATGAGCTTAACCCCAAGTTCGATCAGCAGGGTCAGCTGATGCCCAAGCATATGGACCGTAATCAGAGCATTTTTTCTGACGGCCCGGGTGGTGGGTATGAAAAGCTGTTGATAGGTAAGCTTGAGGGTGAAGCCCAGATGAAGCAGTTGGCCAGCTTTATCGACCATCTTGCTGAACAGATGCAGGCGAAGAATAACCTCGAGATTCAAATTGTTCCCCAAGGATTGCGGATCCTGATCCGTGATGACGCGGATCGGGAAATGTATAGCCGCGGCAGTGCCCGCATCAGCCCTTTCTTTCGCCATATGTTGATGGCGCTGGCACCCATATTCCAGCGTATCGAGAATCGGGTCATGATTTCTGGCCATACCGACAGCACACCGTTTGCCGGTGACAACTACAGCAACTGGGAGCTATCGTCAGACCGCGCCATGATGGCAAGACGGGTGTTGCTGGTGGGAGGCATGCCACCTGAACGGGTCGGGCAGGTTGTCGCGATGGCCGATACCATGCTGGAAGATACCCGCAATCCACAAAGCAGCCGTAATCGGCGTATTGAATTGCTGGTCATGACAACTCAGGCAGAAACCAATCTGGAGCAACTTTTCAGCTCCCAAACGCAAGCGGCAGCCACCCATGCCAAGGAGATGATTTCCCATGGACGACCCTGAGATCGAGTTTCCGCTGCATACCTCGCACAATGATCCACGCCGAAAGGTGCCGCGCTGGTATCTGCACGATGGAACAACGCCTTTCGAGTCACAGAGTTGCGGGATTGCGGCCAGATTGCTGATTTCCGGATTGCTGTTTGACAAGAGCATCGGCCGCGCAGTGATAAAAGATATTGGCCCGGGCGGGGTCGGTTTCCTTGCTCCGGCCCGATTTGAATTACCCGAAACGGTGACGCTCTCCCTGTTGCCGCGAATTGCGCTGGATTGCAACATCACTCATCGTCGCGCTATTGGTCGGCAGCTCTGCTTTTACGGGGCTCGCTGGTCATATCCGGAAGAGGTTGATTTGGCTCCGGTACTGAGCCATTGGCGCCACTGTTTCATGGTGCCGCAATTAGCGGCCGCTTCTGCTGAATCCCAAGAGGATCAGGCAAGCGTTCCAGTCTGATCTCGCCTCGACTCATATCAAGCCCCCTGGCAGCTTTCAGCAACAGGGGATCATGCAGACTGTCCAGTGAGACTGCTTTGACAATGGCGGTCGCCCCTTTCTTCTGGTTGGCGGTGGGGGCTTTGCCCTTGCTGTAGACGATAGGGCAATGGGTTATCCCTTGCGCGACAGGGAGTTGCCAGGCCGGATTCCAGCGGCTGGCTTCATTCATTGATACGCCTTTTGCCTGAGCCCACGCGGGCAGTGAGCAGCCGTTCGGATGACGGAATATTTGCAAGTCATTGCCGCTGTGCCATGGCGGAAGTTGAAACTGATAGCTGTCAGCCATATCAAGCAGTCTTGCCAGCGCAACAAAGCGCGCGACATAAAAGCGTGTTTCAGTCGGAAGATCCAGTTCCCATATATTACGTGTCCCCGCTTTTAAAACCGCATTGAGTACCCGCCCTTCTCCTGCGTTGTAGGCGGCCAAAGCAAGCAGCCAGTCATTGCCAAAGAAGCGATACAGCCATGCCAGATAGGAAAGGGCAGCCTCTGTCGCCAATGGCAGTGAATAGCGCCCATCAAATTCGCTGGTGATGGGAATGGCAAATCGGGTGGCGGTATCTGGCATCAGCTGCCAGGGGCCTGCGGCGCCAGCAGAAGAGACCACATCCAATCGGTAACTGCTTTCCAGTAAAGGAACAAAGGCAAGCAAGGGCGGCAGTTTGCGTTCGTGAACCTGTTCCGCGACCCAGCGAATAACGGGCTGTGTCTCCGCAAGACGTTGTTGAAGATAAGGGCGCTGCTTCAGCAAGAATTGCTGCTGCTGACCGACCAAATCTGCCCCTTTACCCTGAATCGGGACAGGGAAACCAGCTTGCCACTGATAATTGTGATAAGCATGGCAAGATGTTGATATCATTAACATCCCGCTCATTAGCAAAAAAACGAGCCGGGTCATGAGGCAATTGTTGAGCAAGGATCGCGCAATAATAAAAACATGATATATCTCAACAGTTTTTTGAATTTAAGGTCGTCTGATCATGTGTAATCCAGGACGTAGCAAGCATGATAACACGAGTAAAAAAGAGCCCAAATTCGGGTAAAGCGATTCAGAAGTTTTTGCTGTATCTGATACTCGCCAATTTCATTCTGATGGGCTTGTACATTGGTTACGCTCAAGAGCTGACATTTGCCACCAATATTCTGCTGACATCCCTGCTGATTATTTACAATCTGTTGCTTTGTCAGTTGGTGTCTCTGCGTGCTCGCCGTTCGAAAGATGGTTACATCATCTATCCAGTGATATGTGTCAGTATTTTGCTCTGTGCAGTGGTATTGTTCCGTTTCATCATATCGCCCAGATAGTGACCGCTCACCGACTTGCTGCTTATTAATCACTTTCTGTTTTTTCAGCAATAACTCTTGGAAAATCAACCTACTCAATCCGCAGCATGCAATTGCTGCGTCAATATGTTCCCTCTGTCCCATCTCCTTGCTTGAAAAGCCCCCTGCACGTCCTTAAACTTCAAGGTGGGGAAAAGTGGATCAAAGTGGTTTTTAGAGGGGCAATCTGCCCGCTCACTCACCTTCAGGGACTGCAATTTGTTGCGTGGCGCTCATGCCATCAGCCTGGACAGTAAAGGGCGGCTGGCAATTCCGACCAAATTCCGTGATTGGCTGCGCGATGAAAGCGACGGCCAACTGGTCTGCACCATCGATATTGCCCATCCCTGTCTGCTGCTTTATCCCCTGAATGAGTGGGAAGAGGTCGAGCGCAAGCTCAAGACCCTCTCCAGCATGAATCCGCAAGAGCGCCGTTTGCAGCGACTGCTGCTGGGACATGCAACCGAATGCGAGCTGGATGGCAATGGCCGTCTGCTGCTCAGTCAGCCACTGCGCAACCATGCGGGGCTGGACAAGAAAATCATGCTGGTGGGCCAGCTCAACAAGTTTGAGCTGTGGGATGAAGCCCGCTGGCAACAACAGGTCAATGACGACATCTTGGGTCTGCCCGGGGACGATTGGGCAAGCTCACCACGACTACAGGATTTCTCTTTATAAATGCCCCAAGCCGCTGAACACATCACTGTGCTGCTGCACGAAGCCGTTGAAGGTCTGGCCATCAAGCCGGATGGTGTCTACGTCGACGGTACTTTTGGCCGTGGTGGTCATTCTCGTCTGATCCTGCAGCACCTTGGCCCCAATGGCCGCCTGATCGCCATCGACCGCGACCCGCAGGCGATCGCCGAGGCCGCCAAGATCCAGGATCCCCGTTTCGAAATCGTGCATGGCCCCTTCTCCGGCATCGCCTCCTATCTGGATGAGCGCGGTTTGCTGGGCAAGGTGGATGGCTTCCTGCTGGATCTGGGGGTCTCTTCACCTCAGCTGGATGATGCCGAGCGCGGCTTCAGCTTTATGAAAGATGGTCCGCTCGATATGCGGATGGACCCCACCTCCGGCCAGAGCGCTGCCGAGTGGCTGGCCAAGGCCGATGTGGATGACATCGCCTGGGTGCTGAAGACCTTCGGAGAGGAGCGTTTTGCCAAGAAGATCGCCCGCGCCATCGTGCATGACCGTGTGACCGAGCCTTATGTGCGTACCCGCCAACTGGCGGAGATGATTGCCCGGGTCAATCCGAGCAAGGAGAAAGGCAAGCATGCGGCAACCCGCAGCTTCCAGGCCATCCGCATCTATATCAACAGCGAGCTGGACGAGATCGAAACCGCGCTCAACGGTGCACTGGAAGTGCTGGCACCACATGGCCGTCTCTCAGTGATCAGCTTCCATTCGTTGGAAGACCGGTTGGTGAAGCATTTCATCCGCAAGCACGAGAAGGGGCCGGAAGTGCCTTATGGCATTCCGTTGACCGAGGCCCAGCTGGCTGGCGGTCGCAAATTGAAGTCGGTCGGCAAGGCACTCAAGCCTTCTGATCATGAAGTATCTGAAAACAGCCGGTCACGCAGCTCGGTGCTGCGGGTTGCCGAACGGCTGGCGGAGTAAGCGATGAGCGAAGTGCGTGTTCATCTGGCCAAGGAGATCGTTGCCGATCTCTGGCGGCACAAGCTGCAGATTTTTCTGTCGGTCGCCGTGCTGGTGACCGCGTTTGCCGTGATCCTGGTGACCAACATGACCCGTGGTCTGACGGCCAAGCAGAACGATCTGATGGCGGAAGAGGATCGCCTCAATATCGAATGGCGCCACCTGCTGCTCGAGCAGGGCACCCTGGCTGAGCACTCCCGGGTGGCGAGTCTGGCGATGGACAAGTTGCAGATGGGTCGTCCGCTGGTGACCACCGAGAAGGTAATTACCCAACCATGAAACGCAAGGCTACAGCCAAAGCTGCCAAAGCGAATGTCAAAGCGCCATCGATCTATCCATGGCGCTTTCGCACGCTTGCGGTGTTTATCGGCATCGCGTTTGTGGGTCTGATCCTGCGTCTGGCCTGGATCCAGGTGATCAATCCGGATCGCCTGCGTCAGGAGGGTGACATGCGTTCCCTGCGTACCACCTCTACCCAGGCGGTGCGCGGCATGATCACCGATCGCAACGGCGAGCAGCTGGCGGTTTCGGTACCGGTCGAGGCGGTCTGGGCCGATCCCAAGACGGTGCATGAATCCGGGGCCATTAATAACGAGCGAGCTTGGCTGGCACTTTCTGCCGTGCTCAAGCTCGATATCAATACCCTCAAACACCGTATCGCCAACCCCAGCAAGCGCTTCGTCTATCTGCAGCGTCAGGTTACTCCTGCGGTGGCAGAATATATCAAGGGGCTCAAGCTGGGTGGCGTCTACCTGCGCCCAGAAGCGCGCCGCTTCTATCCGACCGGCGAGATCAGCGCCCATCTGGTGGGGGTGACCAACATCGATGGCAGCGGTATTGAAGGGATTGAGCGCAGCTACAACGAGTGGCTGACGGCGACACCCGGCGAGATGCGGGTGCGCAAGGATCGTCAGGGGCGCGTCATCGAGCGGCTTGGCATCGTCAAAGAGGGCAAGAATGCCAACGATCTGCAGCTCAGTATCGATCAGCGGGTGCAGGCATTGGCCTACCGTGCCCTCAAGCGGGCAACCGACGAGAACAAGGCGACCTCCGGCTCCATGGTGATGCTGGATATCAAGACCGGTGAAGTGCTCGCCATGGTCAACACCCCCTCCTATAACCCGAACAACCGCGGCCAGTATCAGAGCTTCCGGGTACGCAACCGGGTGGTGACCGATACTTATGAGCCGGGTTCGACCGTCAAGCCATTGATTTTGCTCAGTGCTTTGCAGGCAGGTGTCACCAGCTGGAAGGATTTCATTCCCGGTGGTCCGCTCTTTATCGGTGCCAAGCAGATCAAGGACGTCAGCATCCACAAGGCGACCAACCTCTACGATATCCTGCGCTACTCCTCCAACATCGGTATGTCGCGCATCGCGCTGCGGATGCCGGCGCAGGAGATGATCAACACCCTCAGCATGTTCGGTTTCGGCATGGATACCGGCAGCGGGCTGATGGGCGAGAGCAGCGGCATGTTGCCCCAGCGTCGCCGCTGGTCCGATATCGAGCGGGCAACCCTCTCGTTCGGTTATGGCCTGAGGGTTACCCCGCTGCAGCTGGCTTCCGCCTACGCCACCCTGGCCAACAAGGGAAAACGGGTGCCGCTCTCCATCGTCAAGGTGACTACGCCGCCCAAGGGTGAGCAGGTTATTGATCACAACAACGCCGCTGCCATGTTGCAGGCGCTGGAGTATGTGGTCGACAACGCCATTCCAAAAGCCAAGATCCCGGGCTATCGGGTTGGCGGCAAGAGTGGTACCGCCAAGGTCGCCGTCGCCGGTGGCTATGGCAAGGACTACATGGCCTGGTTTGCCGGTTTCGCACCCGCCAGTGATCCCCGTTTCGTCATGGTGGTGGTGATCAACGAGCCAAAAGGCAGCGCCTATTATGGCGGCGCCGTGGCGACGCCACCGTTTGCAGAGGCCATGGGCGGGGTGCTGCAGCTCTTTAATATTCGTCCCGATGCGGTGCCGCCAGCGGTGCCCACCAAACTTGCCCGTACGGAGGCTTCTCTTGTCCCGCGCACTTGATGCATTACTGCGCCCCTTCGGTATCCAGGCGCCGGCGCTCACCCTGACCGATATCCAGCTGGATAGTCGGCGGGTTGGCCCCGGCTCGCTCTTCGTGGCCATTCGCGGCCATCAGGTGGATGGCAGACGGTTTATCGAACAGGCGGTGGCTCAGGGAGCGACCGCTGTTGTGTTTGAGGAGGATGGTGAATTTATCCCACCATCGACTCCGGTTCCCTGTATCGGGATGCGGGATCTGCCCGCTCACCTTTCTGCTCTTGCAGGTTATTTCTACGATCAACCAGCCAAAAAACTGGATCTGGTCGGGATCACCGGCACCAATGGCAAGAGCACTACGGCGCTGCTGGTCGCCAACTGGCGCACCCTGCTGGGTGGCAAGGCGGGTGTGATGGGCACCATCGGCAACGGCCTGTTTGGCAATTTGATCGAAGCGGAAAATACCACCGGCAGCGCCGTGCAGGTGCAAGCCAATCTGGCTGCGCTGCAAGAACAGGGCGCGGATCTGGTGGCGATGGAGGTCTCCAGCCATGGTCTGGTGCAGCATCGTGTTGCCGCACTGCCGTTTGCCGCTGCCGTTTTCACCAACCTGAGCCGGGATCACCTCGATTATCACGGCACCATGGAAGCCTATGGCGCCGCCAAGGAGCAGCTGTTGCAGCTGGTCGATGAGTCGAATGCGGTGATCAACCGCGATGACGCGCTGGGTGCCAAGTGGATCGAAAAATACCCGACAGCGGTGGCGTTCAGCGTTAATGGCCCGATCGAAAACCATTCTGGCCGTCAATTAACGGCGCAGCAGCTCGATTTTCACCAGCAAGGTTTTCGCGCGCAGATTAACTCCAGCTGGGGGAATGGTGTATTATCCGCCCCCTTGCTCGGGCGCTTCAACGTCAGCAATGTGCTTGCCGCAATGGGCGTGATGCTGGTGCTCGGTTACGACTTCAACGAGCTGCTGGCGACAGCGCCTCAATTGCAGCCGGTGACCGGTCGCATGGAGTGTTTCGGCGGTGGCGATACGCCGCTGGCGGTGGTCGATTACGCCCACACCCCGGATGCGCTGGAGAAGGCATTGCAGGCCCTGCGGGTGCACTGTACAGGCCAGCTCTGGTGTCTGGTCGGTTGTGGTGGCGACCGCGATCGCGGCAAGCGCCCCATGATGGCCGCCATGGCCGAGCAGTATGCGGATCGCGTGATCCTGACCGACGACAATCCCCGTACCGAGGAGCCGGCCCGGATCATGGCCGACATGGTGGCGGGTCTTCGCGATCCTGCTGCGGTGCAGGTCGAGCACGATCGGGTCAAGGCGATTGCGCTGGCCATCGGTCAGGCGAGCAAACAGGACATCATCCTGGTGGCCGGTAAGGGTCACGAGGATTATCAGATCATTGGAACCGACAAGCGGCACTACAGCGACCGGGAAACCGTCGCGGCCGCCTTGCACACATTATTGGAGTCATTCAAATGATGACCCTCAGGCTTGCCGAACTGGCGCAGGTACTCGATGCCCGTCTGATTGGTGACGATGGCGAGATCACCGTCGTCAGTACCGACACCCGCACTCTGGGCGCGGGTGCCCTGTTCGTTGCCCTGCGCGGCGAGCGCTTCGATGCCCACGATTTTTGCGAGCAGGCCGTTCAGGCAGGGGCCTCTGCCCTGCTGGTCGAGCGCGAACTGCCGCTGGCAATCACCCAGCTGGTGGTGACCGACAGTCTGAAGGGACTGGGCCGTCTCGGCAAACTGGTGCGTGAGCGCATCAATCCGAAAGTGCTGGCCATTACCGGCAGCTGCGGCAAGACCACGGTGAAGGAGATGGCAACCGCCATCCTGCGCAACGAAGGGGAAGTACTGGCCACCGCTGGCAACTTCAACAACGAGGTGGGCGTGCCGCTCACCCTGCTGCGCCTCGAGCCGAAGCACAAGTTTGCGGTGATGGAGCTGGGGGCCAACCATCCGGGCGAGATCGCCTGGACTACCTCGCTGGCCAAACCCGATGCTGCCATCATCAACAACGTGGCGGCGGCCCATCTGGAGGGCTTCGGCTCGCTGGAAGGCGTGTTTCACGCCAAGAGCGAAATCTTTGAGGGGCTGAGCGAAGGCGGCACCGCCATCGTCAATGCCGACAACGAATTCTGGCCGAAGTGGCGGGAACGCGGCATTCAGTGCGCCTTCTCCATCGAAGATCAGAGCCAGCCGTTCCATGCGCGCAACCTTGTACTCAACGAACAAGGCTGCGCCGAGTTCGTGATGGTGACCCCGCAAGGCGAGCTGAGCCTGACTCTGGCGATCCCGGGTCGCCACAACGTGGCCAATGCGTTGGCTGCCGCCTCGGGCTGTCTGGCCCTCGGCGCATCCCTCGACTCTGTCAAGGCGGGGCTGGAACAGATGGCACCGGTCAAGGGGCGCTTCTGCGTGCAGCGCTGGGGCGGTCTGACCTTGGTGGATGATACCTACAATGCCAGCGTGGAATCCGTGCTGGCGGGCATCGATGCCCTGACCGCCATGGGTGGTTTCAAGGTGCTGGTGTTCGGTGATATGCGGGAACTGGGTGAGGAGTCTGCCGAGCAACACGCCCGGGTTGGCCGTCATGCCCGCGAGCGTGGTCTGGATGCCGTGCTGACAGTGGGGGAAGAGAGTCGCCACACCGCAGATGCCGCGGTTGGCCGACATTTCGATAACAAGGCGTCGTTGTTTGAAGTGCTTGCGCAAATGATAAATACACATCAGGAAATTTCGATTCTGGTCAAGGGAGCACGTGGCTCCCGCATGGAAGATATCGTCGAGATGGTCAAAGACCGTCAGGAGTCAGCCATATGCTAGTCTGGCTGGCTGAACTGCTCACCCCGCACTTCACCTTCTTCAACGTCTTCTCCTACCTGACGTTTCGCGCCATCCTGTCGATCATCACCGGACTGGGGGTTGCCCTCTGGATGGGGCCACGCCTGATCCGCCGTCTGCAGATCCTGAAGTTTGGTCAGGTGATCCGCAACGACGGTCCCGAGTCCCATCTCAGCAAGCGGGGCACGCCGACCATGGGGGGCCTGATGATCATTGCTGCGATTTTCACTTCAGTGTTGCTCTGGTGCCGCCTCGACAACCCCTATGTCTGGCTGGTGCTGTTTGTGCTGGGTGCCTACGGCGCCATCGGCTTTGCCGACGACTACCTCAAGGTGGTGCGCAAGAATACCGACGGCCTGATCGCTCGCTGGAAGTATTTCTGGCAATCCGCGGTAGCGCTGGCGGTGGCGGTGTTCCTCTATGCGACCGCAACCCATGAGGGCCAAACCCAGCTGGTGGTGCCTTTCCTCAAGGATGTGATGCCGCAGCTTGGCTTGATGTTTATCGTGCTGACCTACTTTGTCATCGTCGGCACCTCCAACGCGGTCAACCTGACCGACGGTCTCGACGGCCTGGCCATCATGCCGACCGTGATGGTAGCGGGGGGCTTTGCCCTGATCGCCTGGGCTACCGGTAACGTCAACTTTGCCAACTACCTGCACATTCCCTACGTGCCCTATACCTCCGAACTGGTGATCGTCTGTACCGCCATCGTCGGGGCGGGTCTGGGTTTCCTCTGGTTCAACACCTATCCGGCCCAGGTCTTTATGGGCGACGTTGGCTCTCTGGCCCTCGGTGGCGCGCTCGGCACCATCGCAGTGCTGGTACGTCAGGAGTTCCTGTTGGTGATCATGGGCGGCGTCTTCGTGATGGAGACCGTTTCGGTGATCCTGCAGGTGGGTTCATACAAACTGCGCGGTGTGCGGATCTTCCGCATGGCGCCGATCCATCACCACTACGAGAAGAAGGGCTGGCCGGAGCCGCGCGTTATCGTGCGCTTCTGGATCATCACCCTCGTGCTGGTGCTGCTGGGTCTTGCCACCCTGAAGGTGAGGTAAGGCCATGGTCATCATCATCGGATTGGGCAAAACCGGACTCTCCTGTGTCGATTACTTCCTTGGCCGTGGCGTGACGCCACTGGTGATGGATACCCGTGCCAACCCGCCCGGCAAGGATCAACTGCCGTCTGAGGTTGAGCTCATTCACGGTCTCGACGAGGCGCTGCTCAAGCAGGCGCACATGATTGTCGCGAGCCCGGGTATCGCGCTGGCGACCCCCGAACTGAAAGCGGCTGCCGAGTGTGGCGTGCAGATCGTCGGCGACATCGAACTGTTTGTTCGCGAGACCCAGACGCCGGTCATCGCCATTACCGGCTCCAACGGCAAGAGCACCGTCACTACCTTGGTGGGTGAGATGATTGCCGAAGCCGGTCTCAATGTCGGCGTGGGCGGCAATATCGGCACGCCTGCGCTGGAGCTGCTCAAGCAGCCGATGGATCTCTGTGTGCTGGAGCTCTCCAGCTTCCAGCTGGAAACTACTCACAGTTTGCGTGCTGCCGCCTCCGTGGTGCTGAACCTCTCCGAAGATCACATGGATCGTTATCAGGGCATGGCCGACTATCGCGCCGCCAAGATGGAGATCCATCAGCACTCCAAACACATTCTGGTCAATCGTGACGATGCCCAGACCCTGCCGGATGTGGGTCAGGTGTGGCAGAGCTTTGGTCTCGACTGCAATGGTTATGGCCGCTGCCTGCTGGATGGCCGCTACTGGTTGACGTTGCACGGCGAACCGCTGCTGGCGGTAGACGAGATGAAGATCGTCGGTGCACACAATCAGGCCAACGCGCTGGCCGCCATGGCGCTGTGCGATGCGGTCGGCATTCCCCGAGCGGCTCAGCTTACCGTGCTGCGTCGTTTCGAGGGCTTGCCGCACCGTGCTCGCTTCGTGCGCGAGGTGAACGGGGTGCGCTGGATCAACGACTCCAAGGCCACCAACGTGGGAGCCACGCTGGCTGCCGTTGCCGGTGTGCGCGAGTCGGTCAAGGGGCGCCTGCTGCTGCTGGCCGGTGGTCAGGGCAAGGGGCAGGATTTTGGCCCGATCCAGGCGCTGCTGGGCAACCAGATCGATCACATGTACTGCTTCGGTCAGGATGCAGAGGTGCTGCTGGCGCTGGGCGAGCAGACCGAACGGGTGGCCGACCTGGCCGCTGCGGTTGCCAAAGCAGCGGCCGATGCGAAGCCCGGTGACTGGGTGCTGCTGGCGCCGGCCTGTGCCAGCCTCGATCAGTTCAAGTCGTTCGAGGTGCGCGGCGATCGTTTCACCGAGATGGTGCTGGCACTATGAACGCCCTTCGCGCAGCAGCAGGTCTGTTCCAGCGCTGGTTGTTACCGGCGCGTCCTGCCGGTCTCTACGATCGGCAGCTGGTACTGCTGGCGCTCTCCCTGATGGCGGTCGGGGTGGTCATCGTGGCCTCGGCGTCGATCCCCGAAGGGATTGCGCTGGGGGATGACCCCTTCATGTTTGTGAAGCGTCACGCCCTGTTTCTGGTGATGGCGCTCGGTATCTCCTGGTTTGTGTTGCAGGTGCCGATGGCGCGCTGGCAACAGCACAACGGCCCCATGCTGCTGCTGGCGATCTTGATGCTGGTGCTGGTGCTGCTGGTGGGCCGAAACGTTAACGGTGCGGTGCGCTGGTTGCCGCTCGGCCCCTTCAACCTGCAGCCTGCCGAGTTTGGCAAGCTGGCGCTGTTTGTCTATCTGGCCGGTTATCTGGTGCGGCGCCAGAGCGAAGTGCGTGAAGCCTGGATCGGCTTCCTGAAACCGCTGGCGGTGTTCGGGGTGCTGGCGGTCTTGCTGCTGTTGCAGCCTGACCTGGGTTCCACCGTGGTGATGTTCGTTACCTCGTTTGGCATGCTGTTTCTGGCCGGAGCCCGACTGGGACAGTTTTTGACCCTGATCGGCGCGGGTCTCGGCTCTGTGGTGATGCTGATCATCGTCGAGCCCTACCGGATGCGGCGGGTGACCTCCTTTATGGACCCCTGGGCCGATCCGTTTGGTAGTGGCTACCAGTTGACCCAGTCGCTGATGGCGTTTGGTCGTGGCAGCTGGTTTGGCGAAGGGCTTGGCAACTCTATCCAGAAGATGGAATACCTGCCGGAAGCGCACACCGACTTCGTGTTTGCGATCCTCGGTGAAGAGCTGGGTTACGTCGGGGTGCTGGGCGCCCTGTTCCTGATTTTTGCTCTGGCGGTCAAGGCGCTCAAGCTGGGGCATCGCGCGCTAGTGGCAGAGCGGCTCTATGACGGTTATCTGGCGATCGGCATTGGCATCTGGTTCAGCTTCCAGACCTTCGTCAACGTCGGCGCGGCCAGCGGCATGATGCCAACCAAGGGCTTGACCCTGCCGCTGGTCAGTTACGGTGGTTCCAGTCTCATCATCATGTCGGTGGCGGTGAGCATGTTGATTCGAATCGATTTTGAGTTGCGTCAGGCGACAGCCCAGGCGCGCGTGCGGGAGGTTTAGTGAGCAAGACTCTGTTGGTGATGGCAGGTGGTACCGGTGGGCATGTGTTCCCCGGTCTGGCCGTGGCCGATCGCCTGAAGGCCCAGGGCTGGACTGTCCACTGGCTCGGCACTGCCGACCGGATGGAGGCGGAGCTGGTGCCCGCCCACGGTTATCCCATCTCCTTCATCGATATTCAGGGAGTGCGTGGCAACGGCATCAAGCGACTGCTGGTGGCGCCCTATCGCATCGTCAAATCGATCCTGCAGGCGCGTCAGGTGCTCAAGACCGTTCGCCCTGATGTGGTGCTCGGCATGGGCGGTTTTGCTTCCGGCCCGGGTGGCGTGGCGGCCTGGTTCTCCGGCATCCCGCTGCTGCTCCATGAGCAGAATGCTGCTGCCGGCATGACCAACAAGTTGCTGGCCCGTATTGCCAGGCGGGTGTTGATGGCATTTCCGGGCGCCTTCGCGCCGAGCCGTCGCACCGCCGTGGTAGGCAATCCGGTGCGTCCCGAAGTGGTCGCACTGCCGGATCCGCAATTGCGCAGCGGAGCCGAGCCGCTCCATCTGCTGATCGTGGGTGGCAGTCTGGGGGCGCGGGTGCTCAACGAGCAGGTACCTGCTGCGGTAGCGGCATCCGGCGTGCCCATTGAAGTGCGTCACCAGTGTGGCAAGGGCAATGCCGAGGCTGTCTCTGCTGCCTATGCCCAGCACGGCATCAATGCCGAGGTGAGTGAATTTATCAAGGATATGGCCAGCGCCTACGCCTGGGCCGACCTGGTGGTCTGCCGTGCCGGTGCGCTGACCGTTTCCGAAGTGGCTGCCGCCGGTGTGGCTGCCATTTTCGTGCCGCTGCCCCATGCGGTGGATGATCACCAGACCCGTAACGCCCTGACCCTGGTCGACGGCGGTGCAGCCGAGTTTCTGCCCCAGTCCGAGCTGAATACCGCATCGCTGGCGGCGCGCCTGACCTGGCTGGCTGGTCGCAGGGAGACCCTGTTTAACATGGCGAAAGCGGCTCGCCGCGTCGCCATCACCGATGCGGCCGAGCGGGTTGCAGATGAGTGCAAACAGCTCGCAACCGGGCAGCGTGGTAAAGATTGATGAGCAAGGTTGCAGCGGTGACACCGTGCAGCCTTGTACCTGTATGTATCGATGCCGCCGTGCAACTGCGCTTTGACGGCACATGGCCTGCGGCAGACTAAAGAGACGATTATGACCAAGGTTGAACTGGCAAAACTGCGTACTGTGATCCCCGAAATGCGCCGCGTGCGTCGCATCCACTTTATCGGCATCGGTGGTGCCGGTATGGGCGGGATCGCCGAAGTGCTTGCCAACGAAGGGTATCAGGTAACGGGTTCTGATCTGGCTCGCAACGCCGTGACCGAGCGGTTGGCCGGACTGGGCGCCCACATCTTCGTCGGGCACAGTGCCGAACACGTTGAGGGTGCCAGCGTGGTGGTGGTCTCTACCGCCATCAAGCAGGACAACCCGGAGCTGCTGGCTGCCCGCGAACTGCGGATCCCGGTCGTGCGCCGTGCCGAGATGCTGGCCGAGCTGATGCGTTTCCGTCACGGCATCGCCATTGCCGGTACCCACGGCAAGACCACCACCACCAGTCTGGTGGCGAGTATCTATGCCGAAGCCGACCGCGACCCGACCTTCGTCATCGGTGGCCTGCTCAACAGTGCCGGCACCAATGCCCGCCTGGGCAGCAGCCGCTACCTGATTGCCGAGGCGGACGAGAGCGACGCCTCTTTCCTGCATCTGCAGCCGATGGTCTCTATCGTGACCAATATCGAAGCGGATCACATGGATACCTACGGCGGTGACTTCTCCAAGCTGAAGGCCACCTTCATCGAGTTTCTGCACAATCTGCCCTTCTACGGACTGGCGGTGGTCTGCATCGATGATCCGGTGATCCGTGGCATGTTGCCCGAGATTGCCCGTCCGACCCTGACCTACGGTCTCTCTGACGATGCCGATGTGCAGGTGCTGGATTTTGTCCAGACCACCAACCACAGCTGCTTCCGTGTTCGCCGCAAAGAGGCCGGTGAGCTGCAGGTGACCCTCAATTTGCCGGGTATTCACAATGCATTGAACGCCGCAGCGGCGATAGCTGTCGCGACAGAGGACGGTGTTAGCGACGAGGCCATCATCTCTGCACTGGCCAAATTTGAAGGGGTCGGTCGTCGCTTCCAGCAGTATGGCGAGTTTGAAACCGGTCGCGGCAAGGCGATGCTGGTGGATGATTACGGTCACCACCCGAGCGAAGTGAAGGTCACCATCAACGCCGCTCGTGCCGGTTGGCCCGAGAAGCGTCTGGTGATGGTGTTCCAGCCGCACCGTTATACCCGCACCCGCGACCTCTACGAGGACTTCGCCGATGTGCTCTCCAGGGTAGACGTGCTGGTGATGCTGGAGGTTTATGCTGCCGGTGAGGAGCCGATCCCGGGCGCTGATGGACGGGCACTGTGCCGCTCCATTCGCTCGCGCGGCAACCTGGAACCCATCTTCGTCGCTACGCCAGATGACGTGCCAGCCGTGCTGGCCGACCTGATCGGCGAGGGGGATTTGGTGCTGACTCAAGGCGCCGGGAACGTCGGGGCGCTGGCCCGTCGTCTCGGAGAGATGAAATTGAGCATAGATAGCATGAAATCTGGCGCCTGAGGGCCCAATGAGTATTTTGACCGCCAAGCCGGGGCCTATATAATGGCGAACCGGTCTGTCAAAGGCCGGTTTAGCGCGTTACACGGGGATCGATCGGGTGGAGGCAAGGGCACAGGGGCGCACCAAGGGTGGCTTCATCGCAGGGGTAGCGTTTTTCCTGCTGGTGATATGGGGCTGCTACCGGACGGCGCTGGATGTTAAAGGTTGGCTGACAGATGCCAACCGGTTGCCCATGAGCGAGCTGTTGCTGCAGGGGCAACACCAGTATTTGCAAACCGAAGAGCTGCGGATGGCCGTGCTGGATGGCGCCGAGCTGCGCAACTTCTTCGAATTGGACGTCAACGAATTGCAGGCAAGGCTCAACGCCCTGCCATGGGTGGCCTCGGTCTCGGTACGAAAGAAGTGGCCGAACAAGATCAAGATCTACCTCACGGAACAAGATGTGGCGGCGCGCTGGAATGGCAACCGCTTCGTCAACACCAAGGGCAAGGTATTCAGTGCCCCGGATCGGGTCAAGACGCCGCTGTTGCAGCTGTCAGGGCCGGATGACCAGGCTGCCCGGGTGTTGAAAGAGAGTCGGCAGTACGAGTCGCAACTGGCTGCCAAGGGATACAAGTTGCTGGGGGTGAATCTGACCCCCCGCCATGCCTGGGAACTGACCCTGGATGGCAATATCAAGCTGTTCCTGGGACGCAATGACATTGCGCTCCGGCTGCAGCGGTTTATCGATGCCTTCCCGGTTATCGAACCCCGTGCGCAAGTCGCCTACGTGGATCTTCGATACGACACCGGAATGGCAGTTGGCTGGAAGAAGAGCGAAGAGAAAGTGCATGACCAACACCGCAGATAGGAATTTGATTGTCGGACTGGATATCGGCACAACCAAGGTGGCGGTTCTGGTCGGGGAAGTATTGCCGGACGGTGAACTGAACGTCATCGGTATGGGCAGTCACGCTTCTCGCGGAATGGAGAAGGGCGGGGTCAATGACCTCGACTCCGTGGTCAAGTCACTGCGCCGCGCGGTGGAAGAGGCCGAGATGATGGCAGACTGCCAGATCAGCTCGGTCTATCTGGGGTTGTCCGGCAAGCATATCGACTGCCGCAACGAGACCGGTATGGTGCCCATCTCCGATGAAGAGGTGACCCAGGAGGATGTGGACAACGTGATCCACACCGCCAAGTCGGTTCGCCTCTCCGACGAGCTGCGCGTGCTGCATGTGCTGCCTCAGGAGTTTGCCATCGATTATCAGGAAGGGATCAAGAATCCGGTTGGCCTCTCCGGTGTGCGGATGGCAGCCAAGGTTCACCTGATCACCTGCCATAACGACATGGCTCGCAACATCGAGAAGTGTGTCGAGAAGGTCGGTTTGCGTGTGGATCAACTGATCTTCTCCGCGCTGGCCTCCAGCTATGCGGTGTTGACCGAAGACGAGAAAGAGCTGGGTGTCTGCGTGGTGGACATCGGTGGCGGCACCATGGATATGTCGCTGTTTACCGGCGGTGCCCTGCGCCACACCAAGGTGATCCCGTATGCTGGCAGCACTGTGACCAGCGACATCGCCTACGCCTTTGGCACGCCGCCGCTCGACGCGGAAGCGATCAAGGTGCGCTACGGTTGTGCCCTCGGTCGTCTGGTCAGCAAGGAAGACAATATTGAAGTACCCAGTGTCGGCGGCCGCCCGGCGCGCAGCCTGCAACGGCAGACACTGGCTGAAGTGATTGAGCCCCGTTACACCGAGTTGCTCTCCATGGTGAATGATGAGCTGGTGCGGGTACAAAGCGAATTGAAAGCGCAGGGGGTCAAGCATCAGCTGGCAGCCGGTGTGGTCTTGACCGGCGGCGCTGCCCAGATTGAAGGCATTGTGGAGTGTGCAGAGCAGATCTTCCAGAGCCAGGTCCGGGTGGGAGAGCCCATGAACATACGTGGTTTGAGTGATTACGTGCAGGCACCGGTGTACTCGACTGCGGTCGGGTTGCTGCAATATGGCCGCACCCATCAAGCCACAGGTAGCAACAAAGAATATGCCGCCAAGGCAAGCGTCGGTGGCCTGGTCAAACGGGTTAGCAACTGGCTGCGTGGCGAGTTCTAAGAATTTTGCTGAGTCAGGCAAATAAAGCGGAGAGACAACATGTTTGAATTTATGGATAGCCACACTGACGAAGCCGTCATTAAAGTGATCGGTGTAGGTGGCGGCGGCGGTAACGCTGTCGAGCACATGGTTCGTCAAAATATTGAGGGTGTTGAGTTCATTACCGTCAACACCGATGCCCAGGCACTGCGTAACTCCAGCGCCAACACTACCCTGCAGATCGGCGGTGGCATCACCAAGGGTCTGGGTGCCGGAGCCAATCCGGAAGTGGGTCGTGATGCAGCCATGGAAGATCGCGAAGCACTGCGTGAGCTGCTGACCGGTTCCGACATGGTGTTCATCGCCGCCGGTATGGGTGGTGGTACCGGTACCGGTGCTGCGCCGATCGTGGCCGAGGTGGCGCGCGAGATGGGCATCCTGACCGTTGCTGTGGTGACCAAGCCGTTTTCCTTCGAAGGGAAGAAGCGGATGGGCTTCGCCGCGCACGGTATCGAAGAGCTCTCCAAGAACGTCGACTCCCTGATCACCATCCCCAACGACAAGTTGCTGAAGGTACTGGGTCGCGGTATCTCCCTGCTGGATGCCTTCAAGGCGGCCAACGATGTACTGCTTGGCGCGGTACAGGGCATTGCCGAGCTGATCACCCGTCCAGGCTTGATCAACGTCGACTTCGCGGACGTGCGTACCGTAATGCGTGAAATGGGTACCGCCATGATGGGTACCGGTTCCGCCTCCGGTGATGACCGTGCCGAAGAAGCGGCCGAGAAAGCCATCTCCAGCCCGCTGCTGGAAGACGTGGATCTGGCTGGTGCCCGTGGCATCCTGGTCAACATCACCGCCGGTATGGACATGACCATCGAAGAGTTCGAAACCGTGGGTAACGCGGTCAAGGCCTTCGCTTCCGAGAACGCCACTGTAGTAGTGGGTACCGTAATCGATCCGGAAATGCACGACGAACTGCGTGTGACCGTGGTTGCTACCGGTATCGGTGCCGAGCGCAAGCCCGACATCACGCTAGTCAAGAGCAGCCAGGTGCAAGAGCGCCCGGTGCGTCAGCCGCTGGTTAGCGACATGATGCAAGGCCGCGTGATGGACGAAGCCCCGGCCAAGGTGGTCAACGCCGAGCCGCAAGCTCGTCGTGAACCGGATTACCTGGATATTCCGGCGTTCCTGCGCAAGCAAGCTGACTAAGCCTCTTATGGCTCTCGTTTGTTTGTTGTTCAAGGAATGTGCTAAGATGGCCTGCCAACGACCATCTGGTCCGGATTTTAAGCTGTTTAGGGTACACCCATGATTAGACAAAGAACCTTGAAAACGAGTGTACAGGCGACTGGTGTCGGCCTGCATTCGGGCCGGAAAGTCACCATGACGTTCCGTCCGGCGCCTGTGAACACAGGGATCGTTTACTTGCGTACCGACCTGAATCCTGTGGTGGAGCTGCCAGCCAATGCCGATCAGGTGCGCGATACCGTGCTCTGTACCGCTCTGGTCAACGAAGCCGGTGTCCGTGTCTCTACCATTGAGCACCTCTCTGCCGCGCTGGCCGGGATGGGGATCGACAACCTCTACGTTGAGGTTGACGCACCCGAGATCCCGGTAATGGACGGCAGTGCGCATCCCTTTATCTACCTGCTGCAGGAAGTCGGGATCCGTGAGCAGAATGCTGCCAAGCAGTTTGTGCGGATCAAGAAGAGCATCCGGGTTGAAGACGGTGACAAGTGGGCGGAATTCCACCCCTATCGCAACGGCTTCAAGATGGATCTCGAGATCGATTTCCAGCATCCGGTCTTTGAAGGGCGCAACCAGCGTTGTGTGCTGGATTTCTCCGGTGCCTCCTTCGTGAAAGAGATCAGCCGTGCCCGTACCTTCGGGTTCATGCGTGATATCGAGTACCTGCGTTCCCAGAACCTGGCGCTGGGCGGAAGCCTGGAAAACGCCGTGGTACTGGACGACTATCGGGTGCTGAACGAAGATGGTTTGCGTTATGAGGACGAGTTCGTCAAGCACAAGATGCTGGACGCGATCGGTGACCTCTACATGTGTAACCGCAGCATCATCGGTGAGTTCCGTGCCTACAAGACCGGACATGCCCTGAACAACAAGCTGCTGCGTGCCTTGCTGGCCGAGCAGGAGGCTTGGGAACTGGTGACCTTCGAGGGTGAGGGCGACAAAGCGCCTATCGCTTACTACGATAACGGTCTGGTTCTGGCCTGATAGCTGTGCAACGGAACGTCGGTCCTCTCTCCGCACCGACGTTCCGTCATTTGTTTACTCCATCCTTTAATACCGATTATCTCCCGGTTTTATTTCCCGTGCAGGCTCCTGGCCGCACCTGACCGAGCAGACTGATTTCTATGAGCATTACCCTGATCCTCCACGGCAAGCAGCGACGCAAGTTGCACCTGCCCAAACAACGTCTGGCCTGGGTCGGCGGTATTCTCTTCTCCCTGTTGGCCCTTGGTGGTGGTTGGCTCTGGCAGAGCTGGCACCAGAAAATGGAGGCGCTGGAAGTGGCGCTTGCCGTTGTCGAGCAACAGTCCGTTGGCCAGAGTGGCGACGAAGCCCGTGAACAGTTGGCGATGCTGGCTGCTCAGGTGGGCACCATGCAGGGCCAGCTTGGCCGTCTCAATGCCCTCGGCGAACGATTGACCGAGCAGGCCGATCTCGATCCCGACGAGTTCAATTTCAAAGAGCTGCCCCCCATGGGCGGCCCTTCTTATGATGAAGAGCTGGAAGTGAGCCTCAACGAGCTGCAAGCCTCGATGAAACACCTCAGCCAGCAGCTCAGCAGCCGTGAAGAGCAGCTGTCGGTACTTGAATCTTTCATCATGAATCACCATATCACCGATGCCGGTTTTATTTCCGGCACGCCAGTCAAACAGGAGCGAGTTTGGGTCTCGTCCGGGTTTGGTGGACGGGTCGATCCGTTCAACGGGCGTGCCAAGATGCACAAAGGGGTCGATTTCCGTGGCAAACCCGGAACCCCGATTCTGGCCACCGGGCCCGGCATTGTCAGCTGGGCGGGCCGTCATCCGGAATTTGGCAATATGGTGGAGATTAATCACGGCAATGGCCTGGTCACCCGCTATGCCCACAACTCCAAGTTGCTGGTCGAGGTGGGCACCCTGGTTGATCAGGGGCAGAAGATTGCCTTGATGGGACGCACCGGTCGCGCGACCGGGGTCCATTTGCATTACGAAGTGTTGAAAGATGGTCGTCAGGTCAACCCCGCACGCTTTCTCAGTGCCAGACGGGGTTAGTTTTTTTTCTTCAGGTTCCAGTGACGGAACGCTTTTATAACCAGAAATAGTTGGTACCCATGATTAGCACACTGCTTACCAAGATTATCGGCAGCCGGAACGACAGAACGCTCAAGGCTTTGCGCAAAATTGTAAAACAGATCAATGCCATGGAGCCTCAGTTCGAGGCTCTGTCCGATGCCGAGTTGCAGGCCAAAACGGCTGAATATCGTCAGCGTATCGAGCAGGGTGAGACCCTGGAGCAGTTGCTGCCGGAAGCGTTCGCGACCGTGCGTGAAGCCTCCAAGCGGGTGTTTGGCATGCGTCACTTCGACGTGCAGCTGATCGGCGGCATGGTGCTGAACTCCAACCGCATCGCGGAAATGAAAACCGGTGAAGGTAAGACCCTGACCGCAACCCTGCCAGCTTATCTGAACGCCCTGAGTGGCCGCGGTGTGCACGTCGTGACGGTGAACGACTACCTGGCCAAGCGTGATGCGGAAGCGAACCGTCCGCTGTTCGCCTTCCTCGGAATGACCGTCGACTGCAACGTGCCCGGTATGGATGCGTCCCAGAAGCGTGACGCCTACGCCGCCGACATTACCTACGGTACCAACAACGAATTCGGTTTTGACTACCTGCGCGACAACATGGCGTTCTCGCCCGAGCAGCGCGTACAGCGTCCGCTCAACTATGCGCTGGTGGATGAGGTGGACTCGGTGCTTATCGATGAAGCTCGGACTCCACTCATCATCTCCGGTCCGGCCGAAGATAGCTCCGAGCTCTATATCCGCGTCAACAAACTGATCCCGCTGTTGGTCAAGCAGGACAAGGAAGATACCGAAGAGTACACCGGCGACGGTCACTACACAGTAGACGAGAAGAACCGTCAGGCCCTGCTGACCGAAAACGGCCAGATCTTCGTGGAAGAGCTGCTCAAGAAAGAGGGGCTGCTGGACGAGAACGATTCCCTGTTCTCCGCCTCCAACATCAGCCTGCTGCACCACGTCAATGCGGGTCTGCGTGCTCACACTCTGTTCGAGCGCAACGTGGACTACATCGTCCAGAAAGACGAGATCGTCATCGTTGACGAGCACACCGGCCGTACCATGCCGGGTCGTCGCTGGTCCGATGGTCTGCATCAGGCCGTTGAAGCGAAGGAAGGGGTGAAGATCCAGAACGAGAACCAGACGCTGGCATCTATCACCTTCCAGAACTACTTCCGTCTCTACAACAAGCTGGCGGGCATGACCGGTACTGCGGATACCGAAGCTTTTGAATTCCAGCAGATTTATGGCCTGGATACCGTGGTTATCCCGACCAACAAGCCGATGGTGCGCAAGGATATGGGCGATCTGGTCTACCTGACCGCCAATGAGAAGTATGCCGCCATCATCGAAGATATTCGTCAGTGCGTGGCCAAGGGCCAGCCTGTACTGGTTGGTACAGTCTCTATCGAGAACTCCGAGCTGCTCTCCGGCATCCTGACCAAGGAGAAGATCCCGCACAAGGTGCTGAACGCCAAGTTCCACGCCATGGAAGCGGAGATCGTCGCCCAGGCCGGTCAGACTGGCGCGGTCACTATCGCCACCAACATGGCCGGTCGTGGTACCGACATCGTGTTGGGCGGCAACTGGCAGGCAGAGATTGCCAAGCTGGAGAACCCGACCAGCGAGCAGATTGCCGAGCTGAAAGCCGCCTGGCAGGTGCGTCACGATGCGGTGCTGGCCGCCGGTGGTCTGCACATTATCGGCACCGAGCGTCACGAATCCCGTCGTATCGACAACCAGCTGCGCGGCCGTTCCGGTCGTCAGGGTGACCCGGGCTCCTCCCGTTTCTACCTCTCCATGGAAGATACCCTGATGCGGATCTTCGCCTCCGATCGCGTGACCGGCATGATGAAGAAGCTGGGCATGGAAGAGGGCGAAGCCATCGAGCACCCGTGGGTCACCAAGGCGATCGAAAACGCTCAGCGCAAGGTGGAAGGCCGCAACTTCGACATCCGCAAGAGCTTGCTGGAGTTTGACGACGTTGCCAACGACCAGCGTAAGGTGGTCTACGAGCAGCGCAACGAGCTGCTGGATACCAACGACATCTCCGAGACCATTCACGTTATCCGTGACGACGTCTACGGCGCGGTGATCGACGAGTACATCCCGCCCCAGTCTCTGGAAGAGATGTGGGATGTGCCGGGTCTGGAAGCACGCCTGAAGGCCGACTTCGCGCTGGATCTGCCGCTGCAGCAGTGGCTGGCGGAAGATGACAAGCTGTATGAAGAGAAGCTGCGCGAGCGCATTCTGGACGAAGCCACCAAGCTCTATGCCCACAAGGAAGAGCTGGTTGGCAAAGAGGTGCTGCGCAACTTCGAGAAAGCGGTGATGCTACAAACTCTGGATGGTCTGTGGAAAGAGCATCTGGCCGCCATGGATCACCTGCGTCAGGGCATCCATCTGCGCGGCTACGCCCAGAAGAACCCCAAGCAGGAGTACAAGCGCGAATCCTTCGATCTGTTCACCCAGATGCTGGAAACCCTCAAGCGCGACGTGGTCAGCATCCTGAGCCGTGTTCAGGTGCAGGAGCGCGATGTGGAAGCGATGGAAGAGCAGCAGCGCCAGCAGGCGGAAGCCGCTCCCCGTACCTATACCCACGCCGCCGCTGAGAGCCAGCTGGCCGATGAACAGGCCGCAGGCGAAGAGGGGCACACCACCTTCGTACGCGACGAGCAGAAGGTCGGTCGAAACGATCCCTGCCCGTGTGGTTCCGGCAAGAAGTACAAGCACTGCCACGGTCAGTTGACCTGATCGACGCTATGCCATAACAAGGCGGGCCAAGAGCCCGCCTTGTTTTTGTCAGAAGGTGGCGAAGTCACTGTAGTGGCGCCACTTTGCAAAGGATTATCGGATATAAGGCATTATCGGTCGTTCACCCAGCCAGAGGTTGGGCGCATCGAACGGCCCGGTCATGTATTGCGTGTAAAGGTACCAAGATGGAACAGAAAAAACGGATCTGGGTGGCGGTTGGCGTCATCGAGAATGAACGGGGCGATATCTTCATCGCTAGACGCTCCTCCGATCGCCATCAGGGGGATCGCTGGGAGTTTCCCGGCGGCAAGGTGGAGTCCGGTGAGGATCTGCTCACCGCGCTGGATCGGGAGCTGTGGGAAGAGATCGGCATCCGGGTATTGGATTGTGCCCCCTTCATGGAACTGCAGCACGACTACCCCGAGAAGCAGGTATTGCTGGATATCTGGAAGGTGACTCGTTTCAGCGGTGAGCCGTTCGGCAAAGAGGGGCAGGAGTGCCTGTGGGTGCCGGTGGCCGAGCTGCACAACTACCACTTCCCCGACGCCAATGGCCCGATTGTAGCGCGGCTACAGGGTCTGCTGGCTTGAGCCGGTAGTAATCAACCAACATGAAAAAAGGGCCAATCGGCCCTTTTTTCATATTGCGGAGGTAGGTGATCTGGGGCTTATAGCCACTGGTCACCCTCTTCCGGCTCCGGCAGCAGATCCGGGTTGATCTCCCCCGGGATCCGCTTCTCTTCATCGGCCCATTCGCCGAGATCGATCAGCTGGCAGCGCTTGCTGCAGAAGGGGCGGAACGGGCTCTGCGGGCCCCATTCCACTTCACTCTGACAGGTCGGACACTTTACCTTGGTGACCATAAGCCCTCCTTAGCAGCAGGCGAGCTGGAACGGCACGTCGCCAATCGGCTGTTCTGCGGTGGGCAGAAAGCGCAGGGCGAAGCGGTTCTTGTGGCCGCTCAGGGTTGGATAGCAGAACAGATTGCCCGGCAGCTTGATGCGGATCAGCTCGGCGCTCTCGGCGGTGTCCTGGAAGAAACCGTTGCTGGCAACCTGCTCACTGAAACTGCCTGATTCACGCCACAGGCGCAGCAGCAGGGTGATGGCATTCATCAGCAGGTTGATATCGCTCAGCCAGCCCTGCATCTGCTGGTGACGGGTGATGGCCGGGGTACCGAGCCAGTGGTGCAGCTGCGGCACATCGAAGGCACACAGGCCACCGGGGATGGAGAAACGCTGGCGGATGGAGCCGAGCAGACGATCCTCTTTCAGGCGGGCACCCGGGCGTGGCGAGTTGAGCAGGTTACGGGAGAGCTGACTGCTCTCTTGCTGCATCTGCTTGATCTGCTCCAGATCGACATCGGGCAGGCTGGCCCAGTGGCTCAGACGCTGGCCGAGACGCTCCAGATCCTTGATGAGGTCGGCGCGCAGGTCACCACGCTCCAGCAACTCCTGCAGATCGAACAGCCCCTTGAAGAAGGCGATATGTGCCCAGGATTGTTCACTCTCCAGATTGTCGCGGATCTGGGAAAACAGGGACTCCAGACGAAGATAGGTCCGGCTTTTTTCATTGAGGGGGAAATCGTAAATCATGCCTAATCCTGGCCAGCCATAAACCGGCCTAGTGTACTCACACTTGGCGGCCTTGTTGAGAGGCAATTGCCAGATATGTCTCGTGCAGCGCCAAAATCCGCGTTTTAATCGCCATTTCGCTGCCATTGTGGTTTTCGATGACATCATCCGCCGCAGCGAGACGTTCCGACCGGCTCGCCTGAGCGGCGATGATGGCCCGGGCCTGCTCGGCCGATACCCCATCCCGACGGCAGGTGCGCTCAATCTGGGTGGCTTCATCCACATCGATCACCAGTACCCGATTGGCGAGGCCGGTGAGTTTGTTCTCCACCAGCAGTGGCACCACCAGCAGGCAGTAAGGTGAGCGTGCCGCGGCACACTGGCGCTGCATTTCACTGCGAATCAGCGGATGGAGCAGGGCATTGAGCCACCCCTTGGCCTGTGGATCGCTGAAGACCCGCTCGCGCAGGGCACGACGGTCGAGTGGACCGCTCGGAGCAATCACATCAGGGCCAAAATGGTCGGCGATGGCGGCAAGGGCCGGGGTACCCGGCTCGACCACTTCGCGGGCGATCACATCGGCATCCACCACCTCGATACCCAGCGCGGCAAACTGATTGGCGATAGTGGTCTTGCCGCTGCCGATACCACCTGTGATAGCAACTACATACATGGGGGCCTCTTGCTCAAAGCAGGGTAGAGAGATACCAGCGGGTGATGGTATCGCCCCATAGCAGGGCGATCCAGCCCGCGATGGCGAGGTAGGGGCCGAAGGGGATGGGCTTGCCCTGATGATGTTTTTGCAAGGCGATCAGGCTGATGCCGATCACGGCACCGACCAGAGATGAGAGCAGCAGAATTATGGGCAGCGCCTGCCAACCGAGCCAGGCGCCCAGCGCCGCCAGCAGCTTGAAGTCGCCATAGCCCATCCCCTCCTTGCCAGTTAGCAGCTTGAAAGCCCAGTAGAGGCTCCAGAGCACCAGATAGCCCGCTATGGCACCGATCACCGCATCCGCCAGCGGCACGAAGCCGCCTGCCAGGTTGAACAGCAGCCCACCCCACAGCAGTGGCAGGGTGAGCTGGTCGGGCAGCAGCATCTTGTCGAGATCGATGAAGGTGAGGGCGACCAGCACCCAGGTCAGCAACAGGGCGGCCAGCGTCCCCCAGCCCGGCGTTATGACCATGGCAACGGCCACCGAGAGCAGGGCGGTCAGCAGCTCTACCAGCGGATAGCGGGCCGAGATGGGGGCCTGACAGTCGCGGCAACGCCCTTTGAGCCAGAGCCAGCTCAACAGCGGGATGTTCTCCAGCGCAGTGATGGCGTGGCCACAGTGAGGACATGCGGAGCGGGGGACCATCAGGTTGTAGCGCTCTGGCGCAGTGGCCTCCTCATCGGGGGAAAAGTAGCTGCGATACTCGGCCTGCCACTCCTGCTCCAGCATGATGGGCAGGCGGTGGATCACTACGTTGAGGAAGCTGCCGATCATCAGGGAGAAGAGAAAAACCAGCGAGAAGTATAGCCAGGGCAAGCTGTGAGCCAGCTCGAGAAGAAGTGTCATAACCAACCGTCAGTTATTGAATGAGGGGGAGGGCATGGTTGTGGTGCCATGCCCTGATAAATCAGCCTACCACGTCGCCAAGCTTGAAGATGGGCAGGTACATGGCGATAACCATGCCGCCGACCAGCACCCCGAGCACCACCATGATGAGGGGTTCTAGCAGGCTGGTGAGGCCATCGACCAGATCATCCACCTCCTGTTCGAAGATGGTGGCGACCTTGGAGAGCATATCATCGATGGCGCCGGACTCCTCACCGATCATCACCATCTGGATCACCATGTCGGGGAAGAGATCGACGGTGCGCATTGCCACGTTGATCTGCATACCGGCCACCACCTCATTGCGGATCGCCATGACGGCGGTGCGATAGACATAGTTGCCGGAGGCTCCGGCCGCCGAGATGAGTGCATCCACTAGCGGGATACCGGCGGAGAAGGTGGTCGACAGGGTGCGGGCAAAGCGGGCCATCGCCGCCTTGTGCAGGATCATTCCGACCACCGGAATGGTGAGGACGAACTTGTCGGTATTGTCTTTCACCTTCTGGGAGGCCCGCCAGGCCCGCACGTAAAGGAAGATGCCAAGGGCCGTGCCACCAAAGAAGACATACCACCAGTTCTGCATAAAGCGGGAGATGCCGATAACAAACTGGGTGAACACCGGCAGCTCGGCACCAAAGCTCTTGAAGATATCCTCGAACTGCGGAATGACGAACAGCAGCAGGATGGAGGTCACCACGATAGCGACCAGAATGACCATGGTGGGGTAGAACATCGCCTTCTTGATCTTCGACTTGAGCGCTTCCGACTTTTCCCGATAGGTGGCGATACGGTCGTAGATGGTTTCCAGCGCACCGGATTGCTCACCGGCTTCCACCAGATCGCAGTAGAGATCATCGAAATAGAGAGGATGGCGACGCAGCGCCTCCGACATGGGGGTACCAGTCTCCACATCGGCGGCAATCTGCCCCATCAGCTCGCGCATCGAGGCTTTCTCGTGACTGCGGGCGATGATCTGCAGGCTCTGCACCAGTGGTACGCCGGCGGAGAGCATGGTGGTGATCTGGCGTGAGACGATGGCGATATCCATCGGCTTGATCTTGGCGCCGCCCTTGGAGAAGAGCCCCTGGGATTTCTTGGCTACCTTGGTGACGTTGACCCCCTGCTTGCGCAGTTCGGTCTTGACGGTGTTGATGCTGTCGGCCTGCAGCTCGCCGGAGACCTTCTGCCCCTTGCGGTTTACCCCGTGCCAGCGGAAGGCGAAGACTTTCTTGGGGGCATTGTTCTTTTTCGTTAGGGTTGCCATCTTTGCATCCTGCAATGGGGTTGGTTGTCAGAGTCGGGCTCTGCACGTCACCAACCTGGTCAAGGTGCCCGACTGGCTTGATGCCTGCGGGGTACTGATAGGGTGGGTGGTACCTTCTTGGCGCCATCCCAGTCACTTTAATGCCTGATTATTCTGTCGCTCGGGTTACCATCCATACCGAGTTTGTGGGCGAATGATGCGTTCTGCCAACCAAACCGGCGGGTCGTTCCGCTACGCGGATCAGTTGGTTGTGACCCGGTTGACCTCGGCCAGACTGGTGACCCCGAGCCGGGCTTTCTCCAGTCCTGAGGTACGAAGGGTTCGCATCCCCTCTTTCTGCGCGATAGCGGCGATTTGCAGGGAGTTTGCGCCCTGCATGATCAATTTGGCGATGTTCTCCGACATCAACATGATTTCGTAGATGCCGACCCGTCCCTTGTAGCCGCCAGAACACTCCTTGCAGCCGACCGGTTTGAACAGTCGCAGCCCGGCCGCCAGTTGCTGCGGCGTAAAGCCCAGCTCCAGCAGTTCGGCTTCCGGCACCACTTCCGGCGCTTTGCAGTGGTCGCACAGTTTACGGGCCAACCGCTGGGCCATGATCAGGGTCACCGAGGAGGCGATGTTGAAGGCCGGAACCCCCATGTTCATCATCCGGGTCAGGGTCTCGGCGGCGGAGTTGGTATGCAGGGTGGATAGCACCAGGTGGCCGGTCTGTGCCGCCTTGATGGCGATTTCGGCGGTTTCGAGATCGCGAATTTCACCCACCATCACCACATCCGGGTCTTGCCGCAAAAAGGAGCGCAGGGCACTGGCGAAGGTGAGCCCCGCCTTGGGGTTGACCTGCACCTGGTTGACGCCGGGCAGGTTGATCTCCACCGGATCTTCGGCGGTAGAGATATTTACCTCGGTGGTGTTGAGAATATTGAGGCCGGTATAGAGCGAGACCGTCTTGCCCGAGCCGGTGGGGCCGGTCACCAGGATCATCCCCTGTGGCTTGGAGAGGGCGCGCAGGTACTGCGCCTTCTGCCGGTCATCAAAGCCGAGTTGCTCGATATTAAGGCGTGCCGCCGAGGAGTCGAGCAGACGGATAACAATCTTCTCCCCCCACATGGTGGGCAGGGTATTAACCCGCATATCCATCGACTTGTTGCGCGACAGCTTCAGCTTGATGCGGCCATCCTGTGGCAGCCGCCGCTCGGCAATATCGAGCCGCGCCATGACCTTGAGGCGGGCGGAGAAGCGGTTGGAGAGGTTGACCGGCGGCGTAGCGATTTCATGCAGAATGCCGTCGATGCGAAAGCGGACCCGATACTTGAACTCATAGGGCTCGAAGTGCAGGTCGGAGGCACCGCGCTTGATGGCGTCCATCAGGATCTTGTTGATGTACTTGACGATGGGAGCATCGTCATCGGCGGTATTGACGCTTTCGTCCAGCCGACTGTTTTCGTCGGATACCTCGAGATCCGAAATCTCGGATTCGTCGATATCCTCCATGCCGAGGGCGTCGTTTTCGCTCTCCAGCAGCTTGCCGATGGCGGCGGTGAGCTTGTTCTCCTCCACCAGCAGGGCTTCAGTATGAAGACCGAAGCTGAAGCCGAAGTCCTCCAACGCCGAGACATTGGTCGGATCCGACATGGCGATATAGAGGGTGTGGCCCTGGGTGTAGATGGGCAGGACGTGGTGTTTCTCAATCAGCTTCTGATTGAGGTACTTCTGCGGGATCTCGGCCAAATCAAAGGCGGCAAGATCCAGCAGAGGTACCCCATACTCCAGCTCGCAAAAATCGGCGAGCGCCTTGCTGTCGAGGATCTCGTTCTCTATCAGAAATGTCACAAAGGGTTTGCGCTGGGCCTTGGCCTGGCTCAGATAGCGCTGGGAGTCCTCTTCACTGATCAGTGAAGAGGCGGCCAGGCTTAACGCCAGGCCGCTATTAGGGCTAGAGGTCATGCTATAGCTTTAGCAGAGGCCACTCGTTTTGCAGGCCCCAGATGCTGCCCATGTTACTTTGCCATCAGTTTCAACACTCGGTGTTAAGATATATGTCATGCCAGTACCAAAAGTAGCTTCTTTACCGGTTGCGGTTATAGCGTTGGTTGTATCACTTACCTCAACACTTTTAACCTCTCCTGTCCCAGCTGTAAGATTGGAGGGTACACCATTGGACCCCGCATCACAGGTGCTTAGTGCTCCCGAGGCTGCACCTGTTGTTTGCGCACAAATTTCAATTGCAGTTTTATAAGCTCCAGTAGCCGCCACTACTTCAGTAAACTTAGCTTTTTTGGTGTAGGTCTGGTACGCCGGCAGTGCTACTGCCGCCAGAATGGCCACGATCGCGACCACGATCATCAGTTCAATAAGGGTAAAACCCGATTGTTTCTTCATTTCGCTCTTCATGGAAAATATCCTTTTATCCTTGGTTCCTGGGAAGTGTCGGTGGAAAATCATCCGCACGTCAGTATCTTATCCGAGCTGTCAGGGGTGGCAACAGAGATTGCTGCCTTTGTTAACTACTTTCATGTCATTTACCAAAAACTTGATGCGAGTCATAAAATAAGTGGCTTCTTATGACTCTTTGTTACGGGTGAAAGCGGGTCCGTCATCACACTCCTTTGCTGAGGGATTCTGCATAAAGAAAAGGCGCCTATGGCGCCTTTTGCAAGTCGTTTATCCGGTTAGGTCGAGTATTTGCTCAGGCCTGCGGGGTGAATCTCACTGCTGGATAAAGCGCATGGAGAGATCGAGCGCCCGTACATGCTTGGTCAGCGCCCCGACAGAGATAAAATCGACACCGGTGGCGGCAAACTCGGCCAGAGTATCCAGCGTCACATTGCCGGAAACTTCGAGCTTGGCGCGGCCCTGATTGATGGCGACCGCTTCCCGCATCATGGCAACATCGAAGTTGTCCAGCATCACGATATCGGCGTTGGCCGCCAGCGCCTGCTCCAGTTCTGCCAGCGATTCCACTTCCACCTCCACCGGTTTGCCCGGATTGAGATGACGAGCCTCATTAATCGCCTCGGCAATGCTGCCGCAGGCGAGGATGTGGTTTTCTTTGATGAGATAGGCGTCGTAGAGACCGATGCGGTGATTCTTGCCGCCGCCGCAGGTGACTGCGTACTTCTGGGCGGTACGCAGCCCCGGTATGGTCTTGCGGGTGTCGAGCAGGCGGCAGTCAGTGCCCTCCAGCTCTGCCACATAGCGGGCGGTGAGGGTGGCGACGCCTGAGAGGGTCTGGACAAAGTTCAGCGCATTGCGCTCGCCGGTCAGCAGTAGGCGGGCAGGGCCATGGAGGCGGAACAGCTCCTGATTGGGGGAGAGCACTTCCCCATCCTGCACCAGCCACTCCACCTTCACTTCGCCACCGAGCTGGGCCTTCAGTTGCAGGAAGACTTCATCCACCCAGGGCTGGCCGCAGAATACTCCTGCTTCACGGGTGATGACCCGGGCGCTGGCCATCCGGTCGGCCGGGATCAGCTGTGCGGTGATATCGGCGCTGGCGTCCGGTTGGTCCAGCGTGGTGAGGGCATTGCCCAGATCTTCGAGTAGTGCGGCGCGCACGGCGCGGCTGACATCCTGTTGAAACATGCCTTATTCCTGCAAGGGTCTGAGCAGCAGTTGCCGCTCCTTTTGAACCAGCTCCAGCCGACCGAGGGCGTTCATGCCAACCAGCACTTCGTCACCGTCTGCCGCCGGATTGATAAAGATGGCCAGATCGTACAAGGTCAATGGCCCCATCGCCAGCGTTTCGATGGTGCCGTTGCCAACCCGGATCTGCCCTGCGGCGGTATTGACCTGGCTGCTGCCATAAGCGGTCAGGCCGAGCCGCTCGGCAACCTGCTGCGGGATGGTGATACGGGTGGCGCCGGTATCGAGCAGCAGTTGCACCGGCTGGCCGTTGATGGCACCCTCCAGACGATAGTGGCCGCTCTGGTCGGCCCGCAGCAGCAGCTCGCCGCTGGCGGTGACGCTTGGTTGGTTGCGGGAGTGAAAATAGAGGGTCAGCAGGCCCATCAAAGAGAGCCAGGCCAGTAACCACATCCAGCGTGCCGTGTGCTGCATACCCCATCCATATCGAGCGGAAGATGACTCAGCCTAACATACCATTTCCCGTTGATTCAGTGAGTTGGTGTCGGGTTGCCTATCAGGTATCTTCGTTTTCTCGCCATTTAGCAGCCAACTCGAGTAGCCGATGACTCAACTCCCTTCGCAACCTTGTTTCTCTATCGATGCCGCTGGCTGGTGCCAGCAGGCGCGCCGTGTGCCTTCTCCCCATCACAACGAGCGGGCCGCACCGGAAGATATCTCCCTGCTGGTGGTGCATGGCATCAGCCTGCCACCGGGGGAGTTTGGTGGCCCCTTTATTGACGATCTTTTTATGGGGCGGCTCGACCCCGATGCCCATCCCTATTTTGCCGGTATCCATCAGTTGCGGGTTTCGGCCCATTGCTTGATCCGCCGTGATGGCGAGTTGGTGCAGTATGTGCCGTTCGGCGCACGCGCCTGGCATGCTGGTATCTCGAGCTGGCAGGGGAGAGAGGCATGCAATGACTTCTCCATCGGCATCGAGCTGGAAGGGACCGACGAGACCCCCTACACCGAGGCTCAATATCGGGCATTGGCAGGGCTCACTCGAGCCATTTCAGAACGCTATCCGGCGATTACCCGCGAAAAAATTGTCGGTCATTGCGACATAGCTCCAGGGCGCAAGACGGATCCCGGAGCCAGTTTCCAGTGGGATTACTACCGGCAACTACTAAACAGCTAAAGTAAATAATCAAATTTAGTTTGGATTTTAAAATCAATGGCTTGCCGATCTGGCAGGCCATTTTTGTCTCTGGTTGCGCAAATGTTATTTGTGAGCGAGGTCAAGAATATTGGTCAGACCATTTTCTATGAGCTAAATCATGTTTCCCCTGCTTTACCCCTTAAGTGGTGGGGTTGATTCTTGACTCAGATCATCTTTTGAGTGGACTTTTCAAAAGGCCTCTGCTAATTTTCGCCCCATCCATAAAATTGGTAATACCAATTTAACAAAGTAGCCTCATGCCCTATCGCAAGATTACGCAACCCAAGTTGGCCGACTCCATTGTCGCCGAGCTGGAACAGATGATTCTGGAAGGCAGCCTGCAGCCGGGGCAGAAATTGCCTCCCGAGCGGGAACTCGCCATCCAGTTTCAGGTATCGCGCCCCTCCTTGCGCGAAGCCATCCAGCGACTGGAAGCGCGCGGATTGCTTTATCGCCGTCAGGGCGGCGGCACTTATGTGCAGAATGCCCTGAGCAAGGGGATCGCCGATCCTCTGTTCGAACTGCTCAGTACACACCCGGAAGCCCAGTATGACCTGCTGGAGTTTCGCCACGCGCTGGAAGGCATCTGTGCCTACTACGCGGCCTTGCGGGGAACCGGGTCTGATTTCGAGCGCATTCGTCAGGTGCAAACCACCATCGAAGAGGCGGGCCAGCTGGGCTCGCTGGTGGCCGAATCGGCAGCCGTGACCCAGTTCTATCTGGCGGTGGCCGAGGCGTCCCACAACGTGGTGCTGCTGCACCTGCTGCGGGCCATGAGCCCGATGCTCGAACAGAACATTCTGCAGAATAACGAGATTTTGAATCGCCGCCCGGGAGTGGTAGCCAAGATACGTCGCCATCGCGCGAATCTGATCGAGGCTATTCTTTCGGGGGCTCCGGAGCGGGCCAGAACAGCTTGTCATGAGCATCTGGCCTTTATCGAGGACACCTTGTTGGATATGCAGAGGGAAGACAGCCGGATCCAGCGATCCATGCGTCGGATCCGTCAGCAGGAAAACTAATCCCACAAGGCTTTATTGTCGAATGCTTGCGCCCTTCGCCGTGCAATGCCGTGCAATCACAACAACATAGGAACCAGCCATGTCTGATATCCTGAAGAACGATGTGGACCCGATAGAAACGCTGGAGTGGCTTGCCTCTCTGGAATCCCTGCTGCGTGAAGAGGGTCCGCAACGCGCTCAGTTCATCCTTGAACAGTTGGCCGAGAAAGCCCGCGTAAGCGGTGTGGACGTGGCTGCCAAGGCAAATCGCGATTACATCAACACCATCCCGTCCAGCGACGAGCCGGACTACCCGGGTGACCTGGAGATGGAACGCCGCATTCGCGCCATCATCCGCTGGAACGCCATGATGATCGTGCTGCGCGCGTCCAAGAAAGACCTGGACCTGGGTGGTCACATGTCTTCCTTCGCTTCTTCTGCGACCATCTATGATGTCTGCTTCAACCACTTCTTCCGTGCTCGCAACGAGAAGGATGGTGGCGATCTGGTTTACTTCCAGGGTCACATCTCCCCGGGCATCTATGCTCGCGCCTTTGCTGAAGGTCGTCTGACCGAAGAGCAGCTGGACAACTTCCGTCAGGAAGTGGACGGCAAGGGTATCCCTTCCTATCCGCACCCGAAACTGATGCCGGACTTCTGGCAGTTCCCGACCGTATCCATGGGTCTGGGCCCTATCGCCGCCATCTATCAGGCTCGCTTCCTGAAGTACCTGACCGACCGTGGTATCAAGGATTGCTCCGAGCAGACCGTTTACGCCTTCCTGGGTGACGGTGAGATGGACGAGCCGGAAGCCAAGGGTGCCCTGACCGTTGCCGTGCGTGAAAAGCTCGACAACCTGGTGTTCGTGGTCAACTGCAACCTGCAGCGTCTGGATGGTCCGGTTGTCGGTAACGGCAAGGTCATCAACGAGCTGGAAGGCCTGTTTGCTGGCGCCGGTTGGGATGTCACCAAGGTTATCTGGGGCCGCAAGTGGGATGAGCTGCTGAAGAAAGACACTTCCGGCAAGCTGATCCAGTTGATGAACGAGACCGTGGACGGTGACTACCAGACCATGAAGTCCCGCGACGGTGGCTACATCCGCGAGCACTTCTTCAACCGTTATCCGGAAACTGCCGCGCTGGTCAAAGATATGACCGACGAGGAGATCTTCGCCCTGAACCGCGGTGGTCACGATCCTCGCAAACTGTTCGCTGCATTCAACAAGGCGACCCAGACCAAGGGCAAGCCGACCGTTATTCTGGCCAAGACCATCAAGGGTTACGGCATGGGTGAAGCGGCCGAAGGCAAGAACATCGCTCACCAGGTCAAGAAGATGGAGCTGGACTCCGTGCGTCACCTGCGTGACCGCTTCAACCTGCCGGTGGCCGACGAGCAGCTGGCCGATCTGCCTTACCTGAAGATCGAAGCCGGTTCTGCCGAGCACAAATACCTGCACGACCGTCGCACTGCCCTGAAAGGCTATGTGCCGACCCGTCTGCGTGAAAGCACCACCAAGCTGGAAATCCCGGCGCTGGATGCCTTCGGTCCGCTGCTGGGTGAGCAGGCGCGCGAAATCTCCACCACCATGGCGTTCGTGCGTTCCCTGAACGTGATGCTGAAAGACAAGTCCATCGGCAAGCGCATCGTTCCGATCCTGGCTGACGAAGCCCGTACCTTCGGTATGGAAGGTCTGTTCCGCCAGATCGGTATCTACAGCCCGCACGGTCAGCAGTACACCCCGCAAGACCGCGACATCGTCTCCTACTACAAGGAAGACAAGCAGGGTCAGGTTCTGCAAGACGGTATCAACGAGCTGGGCGCCATGTCCTCCTGGCTGGCTGCTGCGACCTCTTACAGCACCAACGATTGCCCGATGATCCCGTTCTACATCTACTACTCCATGTTCGGCTTCCAGCGGATCGGCGACATGGCGTGGGCAGCCGGTGACCAGCAAGCCCGTGGCTTCCTGCTGGGTGCAACCTCCGGTCGTACTACCCTGAACGGCGAAGGTCTGCAGCACGAAGATGGTCACAGCCACATCCTGGCGAACACCATCCCGAACTGCATCTCCTACGACCCGTCCTACGCCTATGAAGTGGCGGTGATCGTACAGGATGGCCTGCGCCGCATGTACGGTGAGAACCCGGAGAACGTGTTCTACTACATCACCACCCTGAACGAGAACTATGCCATGCCGGCCATGCCGGAAGGCGCCGAGGAAGGCATCCGCAAGGGTATCTACAAGCTGGAATCCGTCGCCGGTGCCAAGGCGAAAGTTCAGCTGCTGGGTTGTGGTTCCATCCTGGGTCACGTGCGCAAGGCTGCCCAGATCCTGGCCAGCGAGTACGGCATCGGTTCCGATGTGTTCAGCGTCACCTCCTTCAACGAGCTGGCTCGTGACGGTCAGGACGCGGATCGCTGGAACATGCTGCACCCGACCTCTGAAGCGCGTGTTCCCTACATCGCTCAGGTACTGGGTTCCGAAGCCACCATCGCTGCGACCGACTACATGAAGTCCTTCGCCGATCAGGTTCGCGCCTTCGTTCCGACCGAGAACTACCGCGTGCTGGGTACCGACGGCTACGGCCGTTCCGACAGCCGTGCCAACCTGCGTCGTCACTTCGAAGTGAACGAGTTCTACGTGGTGGTTGCTGCTCTGACCGAACTGGCCAAGCGCGGCGAGGTAGACAAGCAGGTTGTGGCCGACGCCATCGCCAAGTACGGCATCGATGCCGACAAGGTCAACCCGCTGTACGCGTAAGTGGATCAAGGGTCGCGCCAACATTCGGCGCGACCCTGCCAGGATTTAAAACGGTTAACGCGAGATGTGCGTGGCGGCATCAACCAGTCACGCGGATCGACGCAAGAGGATAAAGCACAATGTCCAAACAGATTATGGTGCCGGATATCGGCGCCGATGAAGTTGAAGTCACCGAGATCATGGTGGCCGTGGGTGACAAGGTCGAGCTGGACCAGTCCATCATCGCGGTAGAAGGCGACAAGGCCTCCATGGAAGTACCGGCTCCGTCCGCCGGTATCGTCAAAGAGATCCTGATCAAGGTGGGCGACAAGGTTGCCACCGGTTCCCAGATCATGATCTTCGAAGCCGAAGGCGCTGCCGCCCCTGCTGAAGTGGCTGCACCGGTTGCTGCTGCTCCGGCCGCCGCACCTGCCGCTGCCGTGCGCAAAGATGTGCACGTACCGGACATCGGTGACGACGAAGTGGACGTGACTGAAATCATGGTTGCCGTGGGCGACATGGTAGAAGCTGACCAGTCCATCATTGCCGTGGAAGGTGACAAGGCCTCCATGGAAGTACCGGCACCGTTCGCAGGCCGCGTAGTCGAGATCAAGGTTGCCGCTGGTGCCAAGGTCTCTACCGGTTCTCTGGTGATGGTATTTGAAGTGGCTGGCGCTGCGCCTGCTGCCGTTGCTGCTCCGGCTCAAGCTGTCGCGCCCGTGGCTGCGGCCCCGGTTGCCGCCGCTGCCAAAGAGGTCAACGTACCGGATATCGGTGGCGACGAAGTGGAAGTCACCGAGATCATGGTTGCCGTGGGTGACAAGGTTGAAGCCGACCAGTCCCTGATCGCCGTGGAAGGTGACAAGGCCTCCATGGAAGTGCCTGCGCCGTTCGCCGGTGTGGTCAAAGAGATCAAGGTGAAGGCGGGTGACAAGGTATCCACCGGTTCCCTGATCATGGTATTCGAAGTGGCTGGCGCTGCTCCTGCTGCCGCGCCGGTTGCTCAAGCTGCCGCTCCGGTCGCTGCAGCCCCTGTTGCCGCTGCTCCGGCACCGGTTGCCCAGGCTGCTGCTGCGACCGATTTCGTTGCCAACGACGCCTACGTGCACGCTTCTCCGGCGGTACGCCGTCTGGCGCGCGAGTTCGGCGTCAACCTGGCCAAGGTGAAAGCCTCCGGTCGCAAGGGCCGCATCGTCAAAGAAGACGTGCAAGCCTACGTGAAGGATGCCATCAAGCGTGCCGAGTCCGCTCCTGCCTCTGCCGGCGTAGCCGGTGGTAACGGTCTGGGCGTACTGCCGTGGCCGAAAGTAGACTTCAGCAAGTTCGGTGATGTGGAAGAGGTCGAGCTGACCCGCATCCAGAAGATCTCCGGTCCGAACCTGCACCGTAACTGGGTCATGATCCCTCATGTCACCCAGTTCGACGAAGCCGATACCACCGAGCTGGAAGCGTTCCGTAAAGAGCAGAATGCGATGCTCGAGAAGCAGAAGGCAGACGTGAAGATCACCCCGCTGGTGTTCATCCTGAAAGCCGCCGCCAAGGCGCTGGAAGCTCACCCGCGCTTCTGCAGCTCCCTGTCCGAAGATGGCAGCAAGCTGATCATGAAGAAGTACATCCACATCGGTGTGGCGGTAGATACCCCCAACGGTCTGGTTGTGCCCGTGGTGCGCGATGTTAACAAGAAGGGCATCATGGAGCTCTCTCGCGATCTGGCCGAGATCTCCAAGAAGGCCCGTGCCGGCAAGCTGACCGCTGCCGACATGCAGGGCGGTTGCTTCACCATCTCCAGCCTGGGTGGCATCGGCGGTACCAGCTTTACCCCGATCGTCAACGCGCCGGAAGTGGCCATCCTCGGTGTTTCCAAGTCCGAGATGAAGCCGAAGTGGAACGGCAAAGAGTTCGCGCCGCGCCTGATGCTGCCGCTGGCTCTGAGCTACGACCACCGCGTGATCGATGGTGCCGATGGGGCTCGCTTCATCACCACCATGAACGGCGTGCTGTCCGACATTCGTCGACTGGTCCTGTAAGTGAGAGGGCGGGCCCAGAGCCTGCCCTTTTTACTTCTCATTTCATTAACATGATCGTAAACTTGCCCCGTTTTTTTCACGGCTGCAGCCACCCGTTTCGGTATAAGACTGCGCTGTCCGGGGATATAAGAACGACAAAGAGGTCATGATGAGTAAAGAAATCAAAACCCAGGTCGTAGTACTGGGTGCTGGCCCTGCCGGTTATTCCGCTGCTTTCCGTGCAGCCGATCTGGGTCTGGATACTATTATCGTCGAGCGTTACTCCACCCTGGGTGGCGTCTGCCTGAACGTGGGCTGCATCCCCTCCAAGGCGCTGCTGCACGTTGCCAAAGTGATTGAAGAAGCCAAGGCGCTGGCCGAGCACGGCATTGTCTTCGGTGCACCGCAGACCGACATCGACAAGATCCGTCTGTGGAAAGAGAAGGTTATCAACCAGCTGACCGGCGGTCTGGCTGGCATGGCCAAGATGCGTAAAGTTCAGGTTGTTAACGGCTTGGGTAAATTTACCGGCCCGAACACCCTTGAAGTGGAAGGTGCAGACGGCAAGACTACCGTGACCTTCGACAACGCCATCATCGCGGCCGGTTCCCGTCCGGTGAAACTGCCGTTCATCCCCCACGATGACCCGCGCGTATGGGACTCTACCGATGCGCTGGAGCTGAAAACCGTTCCCGGCAAACTGCTGGTTATCGGTGGCGGCATCATCGGTCTGGAGATGGGTACCGTTTACTCCTCTCTGGGTTCCGAGATCGACGTGGTGGAATTTGCCGACCAGCTGGTTCCGGCTGCCGACAAAGACATCGTCAAGATCTACACCAAGCGCGTCGCCAAGAAATTCAACATCATGCTGGAGACCAAGGTCACCGCAGTTGAAGCGCGCGAAGACGGCCTGTACGTCTCCTATGAAGGCAAGCACGCTCCGGCCGAGCCGGTTCGCTACGACAACGTGCTGGTTGCCGTAGGTCGTGTGCCGAACGGCAAGATGCTCGATGCCGAGAAGGCAGGCGTTGCTGTGACCGAGCGCGGTTTCATCGAGGTGGACAAGCAGCTGCGTACCAACGTGGCGCACATCCACGCCATCGGTGACATCGTGGGTCAGCCGATGCTGGCGCACAAAGGTGTTCACGAAGGTCACGTTGCCGCCGAAGTGATCGCTGGCAAGAAGCACTACTTCGACCCGAAAGTGATCCCGTCCATCGCCTACACCGAGCCAGAGATGGCATGGGTTGGTCTGACCGAGAAGGAAGCCAAGCAACAGGGCCTGAACTTCGAAGTCGCCACCTTCCCGTGGGCTGCTTCCGGTCGCGCCATTGCGTCCGACTGTTCCGACGGTATGACCAAGCTGATCTTCGACAAGGAGAGCGGCCGTGTCATCGGTGGTGCCATCGTGGGTACCAACGGCGGTGAACTGCTGGGTGAAATCGGTCTGGCCATCGAGATGGGTGCTGACGCCGAAGATATCGCGCTGACCATCCACGCTCACCCGACTCTGCACGAGTCCGTGGGTCTGGCTGCCGAAGTGTTCGAAGGCTCCATCACCGACCTGCCGAACGCCAAGGCCAAGAAGAAAAAGTAATTTTCTTCCCCGCTTGTCTAAAAAGCCGCTCGAATGAGCGGCTTTTTGTTTTCTCCTTGCTGCCCCGACTTCAGCAAAGCCCAATATGCTAAAGATAGGTTTTGGCACTGATGAGAGAGGCTCGATGCTAGAAGCACCTATTCCACCCGATGAGGCATTGCGGCTGGAGACCCTGCGGCGGCTATCTTTGCTGGATTCCGAGGCCGAGGAGCGGTTTGACCGGCTGACCCGCATGGCCCGACGGGTGTTCAATGTCCCCATCGCGCTGGTGAGTCTGGTGGATGAAGATCGCCAGTGGTTCAAATCCTGTATCGGACTGGAGGTCCACGAGACCGCCCGGGACATTTCGTTCTGCGGCCACGCCATCATGGGCAATGAGACCTTTATCGTGCCGGATGCTTCGCAGGATCCCCGCTTTGCCGACAATCCGCTGGTGGTGGGCGGGCCCGGTATCCGCTTCTATGCCGGACAGCCACTGCAGATCGCCAACGGCTGCAAACTGGGGACGCTCTGCATCATAGATACGGTGCCGCGGGAATTGAGTGAGGAGGATGTCGGGCTGCTCAAGGATCTGGCGGCGATGGTGGTGCGGGAGCTAGAAGCAGTGCAGCTCGCCACCATTGATGAGTTGACCCTGATCTCCAATCGGCGCGGGTTCGTGATGCTGGCGGAGAAGAGCCTCTCGCTGGCCAGTCGCTTGCAGATGCCACTGGCGCTGCTCTATCTGGATCTCAATGGCTTTAAGGGGATCAACGATCGGTGGGGGCATGCAGAAGGGGATCGGGCCCTGATCGCCTTTGCCACTCTGCTCAAGCAGGCTTTTCGTGGCGCCGATGTGTTTGCCCGCATGGGCGGCGATGAGTTCGCCGTCCTGCTGCCCAATGTGGTGGAGGCGCAGGCACAGCTGGCCTATGAGCGTTTCAATGCCATGTTGGCCGAGCACAATCAGCACAGTGGTTGCGGTTATGCGCTGACCTGCAGCACCGGGATTGTCTGCTATGACGGGCGCGGCTGTGCCTCTCTGGCCGAGCTGCTCACCCGCGCGGATGAGCTGATGTATCAGCGCAAACGGGATGGCAAGGGCTGACTGCTATGCCGGATTAGCCGCCACCAAAACAACAGAGAGCGCCACGGCGCTCTCTGTTTTTGATGACTCAGGTCAAGGTCGGGGTCAGAGTCGGAAGTTGCCAACCAGCTTGTCCAGCTGACCGGAGAGCTGCTGCAGGCTGCGGCTGGACTCGGTCAGCTGGTGGGCGATATCGGCGGTCTCCATGGTGAGCTGGTTGATATCTTCCACGTTGCGGTTGATCTCGCCGACCACACTGGACTGCTCCTCGGTGGCGGTGGCGACCTGGATATTCATGTCGTTGATCTGGGTGATGTGGGCGGTGATCTGGCCGAGGGCGGCGTTGGCCTCATCGGCCTGGCTCACCACCTCCAGACTCTGGTTGCGCCCCTGCGCCATGGCGCTGACAGCGCGGGCACTCTGCTCCTGCAAGCGGTTGATCATCCCCTGGATCTCGGCGGTCGAGGCGGCGGAGCGGTTGGCCAGATTGCGCACTTCATCTGCCACCACGGCGAAACCGCGACCCTGTTCACCGGCGCGAGCGGCCTCGATGGCGGCGTTCAGTGCCAGCAGGTTGGTCTGCTCCGAGATGCTGCGGATGGTTTCGAGGATACTGCCGATGGAGTCGGTCTGGCTCGCCAGCGACTCGATGACCCCTGCCACCTGCTCAATCTCGCCGGAGAGGTCGACGATGCCGTGGCGCGCCTGCGCTACCACTACTGCCCCTGCATCGGCCTGATCGTTGGCCTGTCTGGCTACTTCGGCAGCCAGCGAAGCGTTACCTGCGATCTCGCTCACCGTGGCCCCCATTTCGTGGATGGCGGTGGCCACCTGCACGGTGCGGTCACGTTGGGCAGTACAGTTGTGCTGGGTCAGCTGCGCCTTGTTGGCCACCTCGTTGGCTGTGGCCGCGAGCTGGCGGGAGTTCTCCGCCACCTGCTCGATGGAGCCGTGGATCTTGGCGACGAAGTTGTTGAAGCCGGTGGCGACCTGACTCAGTTCGTCACGTCCTTCCACCTTGAGGCGCTGGGTAAGATCCCCATCGCCGCTCCCCAGCTCCTTGAACAGGCGGGCCAGTTCGTTGAGCGGGCGGCTGACCGAGCCTGCCAGCAGCATCCCCATCAGCCCCATGGCAAGGGCAATCACCAGCGAGATCATCAGGATCTCGTTGCGGGTCTGATCCAGCTCGGCATAGATCTCGGCTTCTGGTACCTGGGCCACCAGATACCAGTCGAGCAGCGGGATATAGCTGCTGGCCAGTACCATGGGCTCGCCATTGACTTCGGCGTTGATGACGGCAAAGGGGCGTTTGGCCAGCAGGCTGCCGGTATCTCCGCTGGCAATGTTGCCAAGCGTGTCACGCTCGATGCGGTTGGCCTCGGGGTGCAGCTTCACCTTGCCGCTGCCATCGACCATAAAGACGATGCCGCTCTCTTCCAGCCGGAAGTTGGAGACCATGGTCACCATGGTGTCGAGGGATTTGGCAAAGCCCGCCAGCCCGCGCCCGTTGAGCTGCTGGAAGTTGACGAACAGCTTCACCTCGCCGTTGCTCTCGCGGAAGATGCTGAGGGTCATCTCCTTCTGGCTCTTGGTGTAGTCATAGAACCAGGCATCTTGCGTGGGGGTCAGGTTGCGCAGAAAGCCATCCTGGTTGTAGTAGGCGGCTGTCTGTCGATCGGCGAAGGAGGCGGTCACCAGACCATACTGGTTGGCCACATCCTTGAGCTGGTTGATGAGGATTGGCTCCTGCTCTTTGGGCATGCCCCGATCCACCCAGTCGAGGATAAAGCGGTCGGTGGCCAGTTGGCGTGCGGCCTGGGCGATGCCGTGGAGATCCTGTTCAATCTCCTTGCTGATCCGCTGGGTCAGGTTGGGGAGCTCCTGCTCGAACATCCGGTTTTCGATCAGTTGCTGGGCCGAGCGTTGGCTGAAGTAGCCTACCAGCAGGCAGGAGACGACCACGGCCAGGGTGACCGTGGCCAGTATTTTCTGTTTAAGAGTGAGGGTTGCCAGCATAAAGGTGCTCAAAAGGTTGAGATTGACGACGCTCATATTAGCGGCAGCGCGGCGCTACCCATGAGGCTTGCAGCCCTTTATTTGCGGATTACGTTTGCGCTCACAGGGGCGGCGGCGTGCCCCTTTGCCATGCTGCACTCGCGGGATGCGGATTGACGGTTGCGCTAACTGCCGGGCCCCTTATAGTAGAGGCCATCCTTGGTGACTGACCCTCTGAATAATATGGAAAATATGATGCGCAGCTTAGGTGCGGGATGGACCCGTCTGCTTTTGGTGATGCTGGCGGCGATGCCGCTGCTGGCTGTGGCGGCACAGGGGGATCGCCCGAAAATTGCGGTGGTGCTCAGCGGCGGCGGCGCCAAGGGGTCTGCCCATATCGGCATTCTCAAGGTGCTGGAGCAGAAACAGATTCCGGTCGATATCATAGTCGGTACCAGCATGGGCTCTTATGTGGCGGGGATGTATGCCATGGGCCTCAGTGCCGAGGAGGTGGAGCGCACCACCTTGGCCATCGACTGGAACAAGGGCTATCAGGACAAGGTGGGCCGCGACGAGCTGTCGCTGCGCAAAAAGCAGCAGAACGAGCAGTATCAGCTGCGCACCGACATCGGGGTGAATGGCGACACCACCCAGCTGCCGGACGGTTTCTTCCAGGGCCAATCCATGGCCAGCCTGCTGCGGGGGGCCACCTCCAACCTGCCGGTGCAGGAGAGCTTCGATGATCTCCCCATTCCCTACCGCGCCATGGCGACCGACATGGAGACGGTCACACCCTTCGTGCTGGATCACGGCAGCCTGGCCAAGGCGATGCAGGCCTCCATGTCCATTCCCGGTGCCCTCAAGCCTGTGGAGTGGGAGGGGCACATCCTGGCGGACGGCGGCAGCGTCAACAACATGCCGGTGGATGTCGCCAAGGCGATGGGGGCCGACGTGGTGATCGCGGTGGATATCGGTGCCAAGCTGCGTACCCGGGAGTCCCTCAAGTCAGGGTTGGCCATGATCGACCAGCTCACTACTTACATGACCCAGGTGGGCACTGACAAACAGAAGGCGCTGATGGGACCGAAGGATATTCTGATCGCCCCCGAGTTTGGCGATATGGGGATCGCCGACTTTGCCCGCATGCCGGAGGGGATCAAGATCGGTGAGGCGGCGGCTGACAAGGTGTCGTTGCAACTCGATAAACTGTCGCTCACCAAGGCGCAGTACAACGCCTATCGCAACCAGAAGCTGAGCCGCCGTGCCGAGCGTAGCGGTCAGCCCGCCTACTTCATCGACAAGGTGGAGATCATCAACAAGTCGCGCCTCTCCGACGAGACGGTGCGCGCCATGCTGAAAGTGCGGCCGGACAAGGTGCAGACCAACGAGAGTCTGGAAGCGGGCATTCGCCGCCTCTATGCCCTTGAGTCCTTCGATCGCATCACCTACGAGGTGGAGGAGCGTGACGGGGAAAACGTGCTGCTGGTGGACGCCAGCGAGAAGAACTGGGGGCCGGGCTACCTCAACTTCCAGTTCGGTTTCACCGATGACTTCGAAAACACCTCCAACTACAACGTCGGCATGTCCTATACCCTCACCAACGTCAACGAGTGGGGGGCGGAGTGGCTGACCGAAGCGTCGCTGGGCACGGCCAAACATATCAAGACCGACTTCTATACCCCGCTCGAACCCTCCCAGACCTTCTATGGTGAGGCGAGTCTGGCCTATGACCAGACCCTGCGCCGCCTGTTTTTCCCCAATCCGGATCCCGAGGCGGTTTCGATAAGCTATCTCGACTCCGAATACTCCTTCTTCAGCGGTGATCTGGCGGTGGGCTGGAACCGCCAGCCCTGGAGCCGGTTGTCGATGGGACTGGAGGGACAACTGGGCACGATTGATGTGAAGAACTTCAAGGGGCTGGAGATGGATGCCACGGCGTGGGGCCCCTATGTCCGCTTTGAACACGACAATCTGGATAGCCGCTATTTCCCCTATCAGGGGGTGAAATGGGATATGAAACTGGGCCACTCCCACGTCAGTGTGGATGGGCTCGAGTCGGCAGATGGCCGCAGTGAAGGCTGGAATTATCAGCTCTCGATGATCAAGCCCTGGTCATGGGACAGGCACAGCCTCAACCTGATCCTCGAAGGGGGTGGCTCGGGCAGTGAAGAGGTGGTGCCGCTGCATATTCAGGATCTGGGCGGGCTGTTCCGCCTCTCCGGCTTCCAGCGCTACCAGCTGAGCGGTCGTTACAGCCTGTTTGGTGGCCTGCGCTACATCTATCGGGTGGCGGACAACGACTTCGGTGCCCTCAAGATGCCGCTCTATCTGGGCGGATCTCTGGAGCAGGGCGGGGTCTGGAACAAGGGTGAGGATATCAGTCTGGAGAGCTCCTTCACCGCCGGTTCGCTTTATGTCGGGGTGGAGAGCTTCCTCGGCCCTGTGTTCCTCGGCTACGGCATGGCGGAGGGGGGCAATGACGTCTTCTATCTGCAATTGGGCAGTACGTTCGAATAATGCTGAAATGATGCCAATTTGTTAACTCTGGTTGAGGGCGTTCAATTAATTTTCAAAAAACACCAGCATGTTTAATTGGTTACGATTTTGTGGTGAATAAGTAAACAGGGTTTGGATTTTAATTAGTCGTTAAAACTTATATAGTGGGGAGCACCCTACGGGGTGTCCCGCAAGGACGATCGCCGCGAGCTTGGGCGAACCCCCAAAAAAAGACCAAAGAGGAATTAGTCGTGCTTGAAACATACCGTAAACACGTCGCAGAACGTGCCGCCGAAGGCGTGGTTGCCAAACCTCTGGACGCAGAGCAGGTCGCTGCCCTGGTTGAACTGCTCAAGAACCCGCCCGCCGGTGAACATGATTTTCTGAAAGAGCTGTTGTCCTCCCGCATTCCTCCCGGCGTTGATGAAGCGGCCTATGTGAAAGCCGGTTTCCTCACCGCCGTCGCCAAGGGCGAAGCCCACTCTCCCATCCTGACCGCCGCCGAAGCCGTCGAGCTGCTCGGTACCATGCAGGGTGGTTACAACATCCAGCCGCTGATCGACCTGCTGGACGATGCGACCCTGGCTCCTCTTGCTGCCAAGGGCCTCTCCCACACCCTGCTGATGTTCGACTCCTTCCACGACGTGGAAGAGAAGGCCAAGGCGGGCAATGCCCACGCCAAGCAGGTGCTGCAATCCTGGGCCGACGCCGAGTGGTTCCTCTCCCGTCCGGCTCTGGCCGAGAAGATCACCGTCACCGTCTTCAAGGTGACCGGCGAGACCAACACCGACGATCTGTCGCCGGCGCCGGATGCCTGGTCCCGCCCGGACATTCCGCTGCACGCCCTGGCGATGCTGAAGAACGCCCGTCCCGGCATCACCCCGGACAAGGATGGCGTCATCGGCCCCATCAAGACCATCGATGCCCTGAAAGAGCAAGGTTTCCCGCTGGCCTACGTCGGTGACGTGGTCGGTACCGGTTCTTCGCGCAAATCCGCCACCAACTCCGTGCTCTGGTTCATGGGCGACGACATTCCGTTCGTGCCGAACAAGCGTGCCGGCGGCGTCTGCCTCGGCGGCAAGATCGCCCCCATCTTCTTCAACACCATGGAAGATGCCGGCGCCCTGCCCATCGAAGTGGACGTCTCCAAACTGGAAATGGGCGATGTGATCGACATCTACCCGTACCAGGGCAAGATCTGCAAGCACGGCACCGACCAGGTGCTGGCCCAGTTTGAATTGAAAACCGAGGTGCTGATCGACGAAGTACGCGCCGGTGGCCGCATTCCGCTCATCATCGGCCGCGGCCTGACCGACAAGGCCCGCGAAGCGCTGGGTCTGCCGTTCTCCACCGTGTTCCGCCGTCCGCAGCCGGTCGCCGACACTGGCAAGGGCTACACCCTGGCACAGAAGATGGTGGGCAAGGCGTGCGGCGTGCAGGGCATTCGTCCGGGCACCTACTGCGAGCCCAGGATGACCACGGTCGGCTCCCAGGACACCACGGGCCCCATGACCCGCGACGAGCTGAAGGATCTGGCCTGCCTCGGCTTCTCCGCCGATCTGACCATGCAGTCCTTCTGCCACACCGCGGCTTATCCCAAGCCCATCGACGTACAGACCCACCACACCCTGCCGGACTTCATCATGAACCGCGGCGGTGTCTCCCTGCGTCCGGGTGACGGCGTCATCCACTCCTGGCTGAACCGCATGCTGCTGCCGGATACCGTGGGTACCGGTGGTGACTCCCACACCCGTTTCCCCATCGGCATCTCCTTCCCGGCGGGCTCCGGCCTCGTGGCCTTCGCCGCCGCCACCGGCGTGATGCCGCTGGACATGCCGGAATCCGTGCTGGTGCGCTTCAAGGGCGAACTGCAACCGGGCATCACCCTGCGTGATCTGGTCCATGCCATCCCGTACGCCGCCATCCAGAAAGGGCTGCTGACCGTCGAGAAGGCGGGCAAGAAGAACATCTTCTCCGGCCGTATCCTCGAGATCGAAGGTCTGCCGACCCTGAAGGTGGAGCAGGCGTTCGAGCTGGCGGACGCCAGCGCCGAGCGCTCCGCCGCCGGTTGCACCATCAAGCTGGATAAAGAGCCGATCATCGAGTATCTGAAGTCCAACATCGTGATGCTGAAATGGATGCTGTCCGAAGGTTATGGCGATGTGCGCACCATCACCCGCCGTATCAAGGGGATGGAAGAGTGGCTGGCCAACCCGGTGCTGATGGAAGCGGACAAGGATGCCGAGTACGCCGAGATCATCGAGATCGATCTGGCCGCCATCAAGGAGCCGATCCTGTGCGCGCCGAACGATCCGGACGACGCCCGTCTGCTGAGTGACGTGGCCGGCGACCAGATCGACGAGGTGTTCATCGGTTCCTGCATGACCAATATTGGCCACTTCCGCGCCGCCGGCAAACTGCTCGAGAAGTATCAGGGCGAACTGCCGACCCGCATGTGGATCGCGCCGCCCACCAAGATGGACAAGGATCAGCTGACCGAAGAGGGCTACTACGGCATCTTTGGTCGCGTCGGTGCCCGCATCGAGATCCCGGGCTGTTCCCTGTGCATGGGTAACCAGGCGCGCGTGGCGGAAGGGGCCTCCGTGGTCTCCACTTCCACCCGCAACTTCCCGAACCGTCTGGGCAAGGGGGCCAACGTCTACCTGGCCTCTGCCGAACTGGCCGCTGTGGCTGCCATCATCGGCAAGATCCCGACCGTGGCGGAGTACCTGCAGTATGCCAAGGCGCTGGATGCCACCGCCGCAGATACTTACCGCTACCTCAACTTCAACGAGATCGCCTCCTACACCAAGAAGGCCGATGCGGTGATCCTGCAGCAAGCCGTTTAACGGAGTTCTTGCGCGATTTGCGCGATAAGAAGCCAATAATGCCGCGTATTTACGCGGCATTATTTATTTGTGTGTTATTCACGGTCTTTTTTGAAGATTGTTTGCACGATCCTTGCTAGAGAGATCCAACCACCTGTTTGGTGGTTCGTTTTATAAACGCTTTGGGTTATGTTGTTCGGTTATGTGCGGTAATGATGAGGCATCGTTATCGAGGGAAAGTGGATATCTGTTCACTGGGTGCTTGCGTTGGCAGGCCTGACGAATTGCGGCGTGGTTCTTTATGTTTCTGTTCAGGATCGATCTCTCCCGAACCGGGTTACGCTTCGGCGGTGCCTTGCTGGTCTTTACCCTGCCGCTGCTGGTGGGAGCTTGGCTCATCCACAGCAATTATGTGCAGGAGCTGAAAGCGGAATCCAGCGCCTCGGCCCACAAGGCCAGAACCCTGATGGAGTCGATGCTGGATCATGCGGAGCAGGCCAACCGCTCCGTGCTGCCTCTGGTGAATGCTCCCTGTCACGACAACCTGCTGGTGCTGCGCAAGAAGGTCGCCATCGAGCCCTTCCTGCGTTCGGTCAATCTGGTGCGAAACGGCATCATCAATTGCACCTCGCTGTTTGGTGAGGCCAATGATGCCGATGACGGCTCCATTTACACCGGCCGCAAGCTGTTGCTGATGAGTGGCAACCGGGTGCGGCAAAATCACCCGCTGCTGGTGGTGCGCACCGAGCGGGGCAAGGATGCTGCCTTGAGCGCCATCGACAGTACCCAGCTCAGCTTCATGCTCACCATGAGCGGAAAATCCAGTGCGCTCTATCTGCAGGTGGGGTCGGCCTGGCTCAATGAGTCTGGCCGCTATCTGAGCGAGGCGCCCACCCTCCATCGCGGGATCAGCCAGGCCCTCACCTCATCCCATTATCTTTTCACCATCCATGCCGGTTATGCCATGCCGGTCTATTGGAAGTCGCTGTGGGCCGCGCGGCATGTAGCGCTGTCGTGGCTGGCGGTTTCCTCGCTTTTGTTGGCCTGGCTGGTGTGGTGGGTGCTGGGGCGCCCCGGCTCGCCAACAGATGAGTTGCGACGCGCCCTGCGGGCCAGGGAGTTTGTTCCCTATCTGCAACCGCTGATTGCCAGCCACGATGGCAAGATGATGGGCGCCGAGGTGTTGATGCGCTGGGAGCATGTCAATGAAGGGGTGATCCGGCCCGATCTCTTTATTCCGCAAGCGGAGGAGTCGGGACTGATCGTCCCCATGACCACCCATATCATGAAGCAGGTGGCGACACGGTTGAACCGCTCTCAGGAGCAGTTGCCCGATGGGTTTCATATCAGCTTCAACATCAGCGCCGCCCATTGTCACGATTTTGCCCTGCTGGCCGAGTGCCGCGCCTTTCTCGGTCACTTCCTCCCCGGCAAGGTGGTACTGGTGCTGGAGCTGACCGAGCGGGAGCTGTTGATGTCCGATCCCCAGACCCTCTCCCTGTTCCGCCAGCTGGACGAGATGGGGGTCAAACTCGCCATCGACGACTTTGGTACCGGCCACTCCAGCCTGGCTTACCTGCAGCAGTTTCATGTGGATTACCTCAAGATCGACAAATCCTTTATCGCCCGCATCGGTACCGAGTCGCTCTCGGAACATATTGTGGACAATGTGATCGATCTGGCGACCCGGCTCGGTCTGGCGCTGGTAGCGGAAGGGGTGGAGAGCGAGCGTCAGGCTGACTACCTCAGGGCCAAAGGGGTCGATTATTTACAGGGATACCTGTTTGCCCGCCCCATGCCGCTGCGCCAGTTCTGCGAGGAGCTGCTGCCGGAAGAGGCACAAACCCGCCAGCCAGATGGGGTGCGAGGCATCCCGAACGCCACCTGATTTATCGGTGACAGACGGGCGGACACGCTCCCGTCTGGCAGGGTAGGGGAGTGCTCTCTCCCTATCCCCCCTCGAGTGCAGGGGCTTGTTTTTCATGCCTTGCGGCTCGCTTTTCGGTAGAATCAGCGCTCATTTTGACGTCAGTAAGAGATGAGGCGCGGTATGACGGTTCAGTTCCAGGCATTTCACAGCATCAAGGCGATCGGTAATCGGGAGGTGCTGTTCAACTGGTCGAGAACCAATCCCCTCGGGGCGCTGGATCAGGTGTGGCGCCCGAAAAGCCGCGACGAACTGCAGCAACTGCTGCGGGAACACCCCGAGCGCAAGCTGCGCCTTATCGGCTCCGGCCTCTCCTTCGAACCCATCCACAGCGTCTATGCCGAGGGCTGTCAGGCACTGCTGGTGGACTTGCACCACCTGCGCGGTCAGCTGGCCAAAACCGCCGATACCGTGACCTATCAGGCGGGGACGCCCCTCGATACCGTTTATGCCGAGCTGATCGCCATGGAGCGGATGCTGCCCGCATCCCCCGGTGTCATCGGTATCCAGACCCTGGGCGGCGCCCTCAGCACCGGCACCCACGGCCAGGGGCTGCACCAGTCAGCCCTCTGCGATGCGGTGGAGGCGATGACGGTGATGCTGGCCAGTGGCGACATCATCCGGGTGGATCGCACCGACCCGCGCTTCGGCGCCTTCGTGATGGGGATGGGGATGCTCGGCATCCTGCTCGACGTCACCCTGCGCACCGTGCCCAACCGCATTATGCGCTGCACCAAGTTCACCACCGATTACCCCTTCCTCTTGGAGCACAACGAGCGGCTTAACCGCGAGCACGGCTTTGTGAAGAGCTGGTGGTTTGCCTGGACCGGCGAGAGCCACATCTGGCTGGTGGATCCCGCCTCCGATGAGGAGGTGGCCCGTTACCGCGCCGGCGGCAGCGAGCCGCTGCTGCTGGATGGCGATATCGACGCCCGCATGAATGCCACCATTGATGCCACTTTGCAGAAGATGGCGAAAGATACCAAGGATGAGGCGTTGGCTGGCGAGCACTTCGAGACAGTACGCCGCTTCAAGGATGCCTCCGATCTGGTGGGCAACGTCTACCAAATTCTCTGCAAGGGGATCCCGGCCCCCCAGATCAACTGTGAGGTGGCGGTGCCGCTTCATCGCATGAACGAGGCACTGGAGACCCTGCAGGCCTGGCAGCAGGCCAACCCGGGCGTGCTGCACTACCCCTTTATCCTGCGCTGTACCGGCCCCTCTGAGGCCTGGCTCAGCGCCGCTTATGGCCAGCCGGTCTGCTGGATCGGTTTTCTGGTCTATCTGGCGGCGGACGGCACCTTCGTCAACGGCTCCATGGAGCAGATGCGCGAGCTGCAACAACTGCTGGTGCCGCTCGGCGGCATTCCCCACTTCGGCAAACATCTGGCGATGGATCTCTACGACTTCCCGGCCCTGCTGCCGCGCTGGAACGACTTCGTGGCGTTGAAAGCCGAGCTCGACCCCTATGGCCGCTTTGAAAACCGCTGGCTCAGCGACCTGTTTGCCAACCGGTAAGGATCTGACATGACCGATATGCAAGATACCCGTATCCCAGTGACCCTGCTGACCGGCTTTCTCGGTAGCGGCAAGACCACCTTGCTCAATCACTGGGTCAAGCAGCCGGAGCTTGGTGAGTGCGCCGTGCTGATCAACGAGTTCGGCTCGGTGGGGCTGGATCACCATCTGGTGCAACAGGTGGATGAGCAGGTGATGCTGCTCGACTCCGGCTGCATCTGCTGCTCGGTGCAGGGCTCTTTGGTGGAGGCGTTGCAGGGGCTCTTTATGAAGGCCATCCAGCGCAAGATCAAACCGTTCAAGCGGCTGATTATCGAGACCACCGGTCTGGCAGATCCTGCCCCCGTGCTCTTTACCCTGCGCGAAGAGGGCTTTATCGCCCAGCGCTACCGCTTCGATGGCACTGTCACCGTCGTGGATGCCGGCCATATCGAGCAACAGCTGGCGGCTCAATATGAAGCGGTGAAACAGGTGGCGCTGGCGGATCTGCTGGTGGTGAGCAAAGGCGATCTGGTGGATGACGAGCAGCTGGCACGGGTCGAAGCCCAGTTGGCGGCACTCAATCCGGCGGCCCCGATCCAGCAGGTGACCAATGGTGAACTGTCGCCAGCAGTGCTGGAGAAGCTCGGCGTCTACAACGAAGCGGCAGGGCGCGATGTGCGCCAGCTGCTGGCCTGGCTGCGCACCGAATCCCCCAAGCAGGGGCTGGCGTCACCGATGCAGCCGAAGATGCAACCGTTCGCCGCCAAGGTGGGCACAGCAGCGCCCACCCACTTCGAGCACGGCAACATCGAGAGTTTCTCTTTGCGTATCGGCGAGCCGCTCAAGCCCTCTCGTCTGCTGGCCGCCATCGATGCGGTGCAGGCGCAGTATGGCGATGCCCTGCTGCGCCTCAAGGGGATTTTGCAGCTGGAAGGGGAGAGCCAGCCGGTGGTGATCCACGGCGTCCACGGCCAGCTCTATCCGCTGCAGGCATTGGGTGACTGGCCGGAGGGCAAGGCCCAGTCCCGACTGGTGTTTATCGTCAAGAGTCAGGACAAGGCCGGTATCGAGCAGCTCTTTATGGCGACCCTCAAGGCCCCCGAGCCCACTCTGGAAGAGCGGCTCAAAGCCATGCTGGGTCAGCCCGACAACTGATCTTGCGCGTTGCAGCTCTCCTGCACCGGGTCAGGATGGCGGCGGTTGAACAGCACAAACGCCACCGGCACAAAGTAGAACGAGAGCAGGGTCGCCAGCGCTGTGCCACCGGCGATGGCGATGGCAAAGGGTGGCCAGAAGCCGCCGCCCCCCAGCAATAGCGGGATGAAGCCACCCACTGTGGTGATGGTGGTCGAGACGATGTGGCGGCTGCAACCGGCCACCAGATCACGGATCTGCGGCAGATTGCCCTGTTGTGCCAGCGGGTCTGCCTTCAGCTCGGCCAGAATGACGATGGCGGCGTTGATGGCCAGCCCCATCAGTCCCAGCAGGGCGATGATCACCGTAAACCCGAAGGGGTAGCCCAGTAGCCAGACCCACAGTAGGCCGAGCCCCGCCGACTGGATCGCCACCAGGGTGACGATGCCTGCCAGCCGGAACGAGTTGAAGCTGAGCACCAGCACGGCCACCAGCAGCACGGCGACCAGGCTGACATGGGCCATCAGATTACCCACCGATTCATCCCGTTTGGCGGCTTCCCCGCCAAACTCCAGTCGATAGCCCGGCGGCAACGCCAGCGCCTTGACGGCCAGCCTCTCTTTGACCTGCTCCAGCACGGTTTGCGGCAGTACGCCGACCGCCAGATAGGCCTCCAGCACATTGACCCGCTCACCATCCCGACGGCTGATCTCCCCCCAGCTTGGCAGCAGCTCGGGAGTGGCCAGCGCCCGCAAGGTGAGATTGGCTGCCCCTTGCTGGCCGGTGCCGGTGAGCGATAGCGGCACATTGAGCAGCGCATCCGGATCCTGACGCAAGGGCTCGGCCAGTCGCACCCGAACCGGGATTGACTCGGTGCCTTCCAGCACAGTGCCGCCCAACCTGCCATCCAGTGCGCCCGCCAGCCGGGAGGCAACATCGGTCAGGCTCATGCCTGCCAGTCGGGCGGCCTCCTCATCGACCTGCAACCAGAGTTTGGGTGCCCCTGCCTGCAAGGTGGCGCGGGTCTGCACCACGGCCGGGGTATTGGCGAGCAGACTGCGCAGCTCCTCTCCCAGACGGTGTAGTTGTTCAAGGTCGGGGCCAAACAGCCGCAGCTCGACCGGGGCATTGAAGGGCGGCCCCTGTTCCAGCTTGCGCACCAGGATCTGCGCTTCGGGAAATTTTGCATCGAGCCGCTGCTGCAGTTGTGGAATGAGCCGCTCGGCGGCATCGGCATCCTGCAGAGTGATCATCCCCTGGGCGTAATCGGCCCGCCCCTGTTTTCTGGGCACCAGGTTGTAGTAGAAGCTGGGGGCGTTGTCGCCCACCACCCAATCCTGACGAACCAGCTCGGGGAGGCTGGCCAGCTCGGCGGAGATCCCCAGTGCCAGCTCGCGGGTGCGCGCCAGGCTCGCCTGTGGGGAGAGGCTGGCCTCGATGTGGATCATGTCCCGGTCGGCAGGGGGAAAGAACTGTTCGGTGAGGCGGCCCGCCACCCAGAAACCGAGCAGGGGCAGCAGACTGACCAGCAGCAGGGTTCGCCATGGGTGAGCAAGCGCCATGGCGATGCTCTGCTGGAAACGGGCGCTCACCCGGGGCAGGTGCAAGCCATCCTGATACCAGCGCCCCCCCTGATCACTGCCAATCCAGCGGGCTGCGAGGCCAGCCACCAGGGTGTGGGCGATGAGGTAGGATCCCAGCAGCGAGCAGATCACCGCCCAGGCGATGCCGCCGACAAACTCGCCTGCGGGGCCCGGCATCAGAATGATCGGCATAAAGGCGAGCATGGTGGTGAGGGTGGAGCCCAGCAGTGGCAGCCAGAGGTGGCCGATGGCTTCCAGTGCGGCGGCACTCATGGCCATGCCGTGGCGGCGCTGATACTGCACCCGATCCGCCATGACGATGGCGTTGTCCACCATGATCCCGAGCGCCACCACCAGACCGGTGACCGACATCTGGTGAATGGGCAGATTGATCAGGTTCATGCAGGCGAATGAGAACGCCACGGTAAGCGGCAGCGACAGGGCCACGATAATGGCGGCCTTGACCCCCAAGGTCACCAGCAGCACGGCCACTATGATGAGAAAACCCTGCACAATGTTGATGAGCAGGGTGTCGAGCCGCTGATCGGTATAACGCTGCTGATCGAAGCTGGTGACGAGGCCGATATTATCCGGCAAGTCCTGTTGCAGCTGGGCCAGCATGGAGTCGACCCGTGCCGACCAGAGGTCGATGCGGTGATCCTGTGTCATGCGCAGACCGACCACCACGGCCCGCTCACCATTGGCAAAGGCCAGCTGGCTCTCCGGCTGGTGCAGGGTACGTCTTACCTCGGCCAGATCGCCAAGGCGCAGGGTCTGGCCCTGCTCGCCGGTACGCAGCGGGATCTGGCGGATCCGCTCCAGGGTATCGAGGGCACCGCGGATCTCTACCTGAAAGCGATTGTGGCTGCCCTGCAACTCCCCGGCGGCCACTTTGGCATCGGCACCGCTCAGCGCCTGGGCAAGCTGTTCGCCACTCATGCCGCTGGCACTGAGGGCGAGGGGATCGAACCGCACCTCGATCTCCTCCTGCGGTGCCCCGACCCGCTCGACGTATTCGGTACCCGGCAGCTGGCGAGCCCGGCGTTCCAGCTCGGCGCTGTAGCGGGCGAGGCGATCCAGCTGTGGCTGGCCCGGCCCGCGCCAGACCACATTGACCAGCCGGGTGAAGGGGTAGCCCTTCTCGTCATCCAGCTTGGGGGCACTGGCGCCGGCTGGCAGTCCGGCGGCCAGATCTGCCAGCCGGTCACGGACTCTGGACCAGACGGGTTCGACATCGCTGACCTCATCCTTGAGCTCCAGATTGATGATGGAGAGGCCGGGGCGAGAGCTCGACTCGATCAGCTTGATCTCGCTCTGGGCCCGCAGCCGGTTCTCGATGGGCTCGCTCACCAGCGCTTCCACCCGCTCGGCGCTGGCCCCGGGGAAGTGGGTAACCACGCTGGCAAAGCGGCTGGTGAGCTGGGGATCTTCGGTTCTGGGCAGGGTCTGCAATGCCGCAAGGGCGGCCGTCAGCAGCAGCGCGACCGTCAGCAGCAGCAGGCGGCCATTCTCGATAAACGGGCGGATCATGACTGTGGCTCCGGATGCGCCGCCTGCTGATCCACGCTGGTTGTCAGGGTGACCTGCTGGCCCGGCACCAGTTTATGCAGGCCATCGGTCACCAGCTGTTCCTGTCCGTTCAGGGCACCACTTATCCAGGCTCGTTCGCCATCTTGCTGCAGCAGGGTGACGTCCCGACTGACCACTCGGGGTGGCGTTTCGTCGTTGAGCAGATAGAGGGTCCAGCTGCCGCGCAATCCCTGGGTCAGCGCGGTGAGCGGCACCTCGTAAGCACGGGTGGGCTCGCGGGTCTGATGCAACAGGGTGATCAGTTGCCCCTCTGCCAGTTGTTCGCCGCCCCGGGTCAGCTGGAAGCGGGCGGTGCGGGTGTGGGTCTGCCCGTCCACTTGTACCCCCAGATTAAGCAGGCGCCCCTCCAGTGATTGCTCCCCGCTTTGCAGGGGGTAGTGTTGGCCGACGATCAGGGACTCGGCCTGTTTCACCGGCACGCCGATATCGGCCTCCCACTGGCCGCTGCGGGTCAGGGAGAAGAGAGGCTGGCCTGCGGCCACCACGGCCCCCAATGCCTGCTCGCGGCTGACTACGATCCCGTTGAAGGGGGCGCGCAGCTGTGATTTCTCCTGTTTGACCCGGTTGGCTTCGAGGGCGGCGGCCAGCTGGTTGGCGCTTGCCTCCAGCATGCGGACTTTGCCTTGCTGTTCATCCAGCGCCTGACGGGAGCTGAACTGCTGCTGGCGCAGGGCGGTGAGTCGTTCGAGCGTCTGTCGGGCAAGGGTCAGCTCGGCCTCGTTCTGGGCGGCCCGGGCGGCCAGCTCTTTGGCTTCCACTGCCAGCAGCCGGGTATCCAGTGTGGCGAGCAGTTCGCCAGCCGCGACCGGCTCTCCCCGTCCCTTGTGCAGGGTGGCGATCCGCCCTGCCAGCTCGAAGCCTATCTGGCTGTGCTCGGGGGCGATCACCCTGCCATTGAAGCGGTGTAGCACCGGGTAGTGATCGCTGGCTTGCAGTGGCTGGGCGATCACCCGGGTCAGGGCGGGTGTTTCTTCTGACTCTGTGACCGGGCTGCAGCCACTCAGTAACAGCGCCAGCAGGATTAAGCAAAGTGTCATGACATCATCCTCTGGTTGACATAACATCAAATCACACCGGTGAGTCTAGTTTTTCGAAACTAGACTGTCCAGTTTGATTGTGGAGGAAAAATGAACATTTCACCCCGTAGTCAGCAGAAGCGGGCTGCGATCCTCGATGCTGCCGGGCGGCTCTTCTGTCAGCACGGTCTGCATCTGGTCAGCATGGACATGGTGGCCAGTGAAGCGGGCGTCTCCAAGCAGACGGTCTACAGCCATTTTGCCAACAAGGAGTCGCTGTTTGCCGAAGCGGTGGGCAGCAAGTGCGTCAGCAGCGAGCTGATGCCGGAGGTATTGTTGCGTGGCAACAATGTGCGGGAGAGCCTGATTGCCTTTGGTCGCAGCTTTCGCAAGTTGATCCTGAGCGATGATGCCATCAATATCTTTCGCACCTGCATCAGCTGCAACGATGCCCAGCTGGCCACCCTTTTTTTCGAGGCGGGCCCGCTCTACGTGACCGAGATGCTGTCCAACTGGCTGGAGCAGCAGAAGCAGCAAGGCCTGCTGTGCCATCAAGACAGCGAACAGGCCGCCTTGCAGCTGTTGCTGATGTGGCAGGGCAAGGAGCGCATGCTCCGTGAGCTGGGTCTGCCGTTGACCCAGAGCGCTGCCGAGCAGGATGCCTGGACCCTGAGTTGTGTCGATCTCTTCCTGACCGCCGCCGCTCCCCCGCAAAAATAATGGAGGTGGCAATGAGCCACACAGTGACAGATGCCCAGCGCAAGTGGCTGCCCCTGCTGGCGGCGGTCGGTTTCTTTATGCAGGCGCTGGATGGCACCATTCTCAACACCGCCCTGCCCAGCATGGCCGAGACCTTGGGGGAGAGCCCGCTGCAGATGCAGTCGGTGATCATTGCCTACATGTTGACGGTGGCGTTGCTGATCCCGGCTTCCGGCTGGCTGGCTGACAGATTCGGCACCCGCCGTATCTATCTGGCCGCCATCTCGCTCTTTACCCTCGGCTCGCTCGCCTGTGCCGCCTCCAATTCGCTCTCCATGCTGGTGGCCGCCCGGGTGCTTCAGGGGATTGGCGGTGCGCTGCTGATGCCGGTAGGACGGTTGGCGGTGCTGCGGGTCTATGACAAGCACGAGCTGCTGCGGGTGATGTCGTTTGTCACCATCCCGGGGCTGCTCGGCCCGCTGATGGGGCCGGCACTCGGTGGCTGGCTGGTGGAAGTGGCGAGCTGGCACTGGGTATTTCTCATCAACCTGCCGGTGGGGCTGCTCGGCTTTATCGCCAGCTGGCACTTTATGCCGGAGCTGCGGCAGCAGACCGCCCGGTTCGACTGGCAGGGCTTTGTGATGTTCAGCGTCGGCATGGTGCTGGTGTCGGTCGGCTTGCAGGGGCTGGGGGAGCACAGCATCTCCACCGGTTGGGCGCTGTTTGCGCTGATCTTCGGCTTGGCGGCGATGGCGAGCTACTGGCTCTATGCCGCCAATGCACCGCAGCCGCTCTTTAGCCTGAACCTGTTCAAGACCACCACCTTTGCCATCGGCATCTGGGGCAACCTGTTTGCCCGCCTCGGCAGCGGCGCCATGCCTTTCCTCACTCCGCTGTTTCTGCAACTGGGGCTCGGTTTCTCCCCGAGCAAGGCGGGGATGACCATGATCCCCACCGTGATTGGCGCCATGCTGACCAAGACGCTGGTGAACAAGCTTATTCCGAAGGTGGGCTATCGCCGCATCCTGATCGGCAACACCCTGCTACTGGGGGCGATGATCGCCAGCTTCTACTTTATCGACAACCAGCTCCCCTACGGGGTCTTGCTGGGCTGGCTGGCGATCTTCGGCGCCATCAACTCGCTGCAGTTCTCCGCCATGAACACTCTCACGCTGCAAGATCTCAGTCCGACCCTGGCCAGCAGTGGCAACGGTCTGCTCTCGGTGGTGATGCAACTCTCCATGAGTTTGGGGGTGGCGATTGCCGCCAGCCTGCTCGGGCTCTTCTCGGCGGGTACCTCAGCGGGCACCTTAGTGGCCGAGGGTCAGTGGCTGGCCGGGTTCCACCTTACCTACCTCTGTGTCGGGCTGCTCTCCATGCTGGCGGCGCTGATCTTCGCCCAGCTGGCGCGCGATGGGGCTACGCCGTCGGGGCGGGCAGATAGCTGACCTCGCAGGGGAGCTGCGCCAGTACCTCGGCCAGATGCTCGGTCGCCAGCAGAAAGGTCTGCTCCGGGTGGCCCGGAGTCCAGGTGAAGGCGGTGTGGTTGAGCAGTTGCGGATCCACCAGTAGCGGAATATCGGCGCGGGGCAGGAAGGGGCAGACCGCCCCCGGCAGGCAGCCGATCTCCGCCTGCATCTCTTCGGCGGTGCAGATGGAGGGCTTGGCGCCGAGCGCAGCCTTGACCGCCTTGTTGTCGAGCCGTCCGTCCCTGTGAGTCAGCAGCAGGGCGAAGCGGCCATCCTTGAACTTGAGAAACAGGGTCTTGCTGAACTCCGCCTGCCAGCCGAGGCGGGCTTTGACCTTTTCATCGGTGGCGTAGTCGAGGATGGGTTCATGCTCATAGCGCTGGTGGGGCAGTTCGGCCAGTAGCTGGCAGTTGAAATGGTGAATGGTATCGAGTGGCATGGGGTTCTCCTGTAGTGGGCGCTATCCTGCCAGCCTCGCAGGGTCAGGCCCAATGACACTTTCTTATCCGTGATAAGCAACTCTGTCCGTGAAAACAACAAGGGCGCCGTGAGGCGCCCTTGCGGATCAGTGATGCTGCAATTCGCACGCTTCCCAGTGAAAGGGAATGGGGCACAGCTGCTGGGAGGCCTTGTCATAGGCTTGCCACAGCTCGCCCATGGTGCGGCCATCGACGGGGTGGCGCAGTTTGGGGGCCAGCTCGGCCAGTGGCCAGAGCACGAAGGCGTTGGTGAGCACTTCACCACGCGGCAGCACCAGCGGGGTGTCGCAGACCAGATCGCCATAGAGCAGCAGATCGAGATCCAGGGTGCGCGGGGCGAACTTCTTGGCATCCGGCTCGCGGCCGTGGGCGAACTCCATGGCCCGCAGTCGCTGGCAGACGGTGGCCAGTGGCAGATCGGTCTCGGCTGCCGCCACCAGGTTGTAGAAGGGGCGGCCGTTGAAGCCGATGGCCTCGCTTTCGAATACCCGGGAGACCCGCAGCTCGCCAAATTCGGCGTGCAGGGCATCGAGCCCGGCGCGGATATGGCGATCCCGCTCGATGTTGGAGCCGAGGCTGATATAGATGGTGGTCATCAGTTGCTGCTCGCGGCCGGCGTGCGATGGCGCAGGATCTCGACGCCGACTCCGGCGGCATTGGGCACGGCGCTCGGCTTGGTAAGGGTCACCTTGACCCACTGTACCCGCTCGTCGGCGAGCACCAGCATGGCAACCTGCTCGGCCATGGTCTCGACCAGTTCGACGACTTTGCCGGTGACATGCTCGCAAATCTTGTTGGAGAGGTCGGCATAATCCAGTGCCAGATTGATGTCGTCGGTTGCTGCCGCGGGGCGATTGTCGAACCCCATCTCGAGGTCAAAACGGAGCTTTTGGCGAATGCCCTTCTCCCACTCATATACACCGATGGTGGTCAAAACTTCGAGTCCGCGAATAAACACCTTGTCCATGACTGTACTTCTTCTTTACTCTTGATGGGCTGTGATGACAGCGCAGGGATGCTGGCCGGGCAACAGGCTTGCCGAGGCGCTCTGGGTGGGCATGGGCCCATGCCAGCGTATGTGGCCCGCATCATACCCCATTCATATCGTGGTAAAAACGACCAAGATGACGGCCCTGACGATTTTGATGATTATTCTGGCCTACCTGGGTGGTTCACTATCCAGTGCTGTGCTGGTCTCTCGCTGCAGCGGTCTGCCCGACCCGCGGGATCATGGCTCCCACAACCCCGGCGCTACCAATGTGCTGCGCCTCGGTGGCCGGATGGCTGCGCTGGTGGTGCTGCTGCTCGATGTGCTCAAGGGCACTGTGCCCGTCTATCTCGCCTGGTATCTGCAGATCAAACCCGTCTACCTCGGCTTTATCGGGGTCGCCGCCTGCCTCGGCCATATGTACCCCATCTTCTTTCATTTTCGTGGTGGCAAAGGGGTGGCGACGGCGCTGGGCACCATGATGCCTATCGGTTTCACCATGGGGGGCGCCGTGATAGGTACCTGGCTGCTGGTGCTGCTGGTGAGCGGCTACTCCTCGCTGGCCTCCATCATTACCGTGCTGCTGACGCCGCTCTTTACCTACCTGCTCAAACCCGAATATACCCTGCCAGTCTCCCTGCTCTCCTGCCTTATCCTGATCCGCCATCACGAGAACATCTCCCGCCTGCTCAAGGGGGAGGAACCCAGAGTCTGGGGGCGAAAAGGCGCGGCCTGTGCCGAAGAAGTGGCAGAAATGGACGATGTTGAGCAAAAAAGAGACGAACGAGACAAAAAGTGAAATTTCCCGTTGACCATCCGCCTTAAAATCCGTTTAATAGCGCCCACGCCCAGATAGCTCAGTCGGTAGAGCAGGGGATTGAAAATCCCCGTGTCGGCGGTTCGATTCCGTCTCTGGGCACCAATTTTGGTGCCATGAAATAAAAAATTTGTTCATGCACAATGGTTTAAAGTGTGCCGGCTTAGCTCAGTAGGTAGAGCAACTGACTTGTAATCAGTAGGTCACCAGTTCGATTCCGGTAGCCGGCACCATTTGCCCAGATAGCTCAGTCGGTAGAGCAGGGGATTGAAAATCCCCGTGTCGGCGGTTCGATTCCGTCTCTGGGCACCAATTACAATTCCTCCTTAGTTCAGTCGGTAGAACGGCGGACTGTTAATCCGTATGTCACTGGTTCAAGTCCAGTAGGAGGAGCCAATTCAAAAAGCCCTTGTCGCAAGACAAGGGCTTTTTTCTATTTGGCGCAGCCATTTTTTAACCATAAAAACAACCACACACGCACAGATGAACCGCAGGATAGATATGGAAAATCATGTAGTTATAGAGTCAAAGGGGCGACTTGCCGCCATTCGGAACTGGATGGAACCCGTGCTGGTGCTGCTTATTCTTGGCAGCCTGTTCGGTTACCTCGGCAGCCAGATGGGCCTCTCTGCCATGGTCAACACCCTGTTCAATACCGCCCACCAGCTGCTGCTCAATACTGTGCTCTTTATCATGGGGATCACTGTGCTTTCCGGTGCCCTGAGCCAGCTCTTGAGCGAGTTCGGGGTGATCCGCCTGCTGGAAGTGCTGCTGGCGCCCCTGATGAAACCGGTGTTTCGTCTGCCCGGTCGCACAGCGCTGGCGGCCCTGATGACCTTCTTCTCCGACAACCCGGCGGTGATCAGCCTCGCCAAGGACAGCCGCTTTCGCAAAGGCTTCACCCCTTGGCAGCTGGTGTCGCTCACCAACTTCGGCACCGCCTTCGGCATGGGGCTGATCGTGGTGACCTTTATGGCCACCTTGCAGCTGCCGAGCGGTGAATCCACGGCCAGTGCGGCGCTGATCGGGTTGCTGGGTGCTCTGGTGGGCTCGGTGGTCTCTACCCGACTGATGCAACGGATGATCCGCCCCTTGGTGGGGGAAGTGCTGAACGATGACGCTGTATCGTCCGACGGCCGCAAGGTAGGGGTGACCAAAGAGGCGGCTCCCGGCTGGCTGCGGATCCTCAACTCTCTGCTCGATGGTGGCAAATCCGGTGTGGAGCTGGGGATGGCGGTGATCCCCGGGGTGCTGATCATCAGCACCTTCGTGATGTTGCTCACCTTTGGCCCGGGCGACAAGGGCTATACCGGCGAAGCGTTTCAGGGGGTTGCCCTTCTGCCGGTGCTGGCCGCCAAGGTGAGTTGGCTGTTTGACCTGCTGTTCGGCTTCCAGCAGCCGGAGCTGGTTGCCTTCCCGGCTACCTCCCTTGGTGCGGTCGGTGCCGCCATGTCGCTGGTGCCCCCTTTTATCGCCAAGGGGTGGATCACTGGTAACGAGGTCGCGGTGTTTACCGCCATGGGGATGTGCTGGAGCGGCTTTTTGAGCACCCATACAGCCATGCTCGATGCCCTCGGCTATCGCCATCTCACCTCCCGCGCCATCGTCGCCCACACTATCGGTGGCCTGTGTGCCGGTGTGGCCGCTCACCAGCTCTATCTGCTGCTGGGCTGAGTCGGGTTCAGACACGGAAACAAAAAGAGGCTCTTCGGAGCCTCTTTTCATTTCTATTGGTCACGCCTTGTGGGCGGATCACCGCTCGATTAGTAAGCCCGCAGGTCGTTATTCGGTGCCTGATCGCTGCGGTGCTTTTGTCAGGTTTTACTCTGTTGGTGCCATCAGCAGCGGAAGTGGCTCAAAGAGTTGGCGATCCGGGTGTGAAAAGAGGGCGATAGCTGCCGGGGGGGCGGCAAAACGCTTTGCCACCATATTGCCACTACCGCCCGTGGCGGCAGCTACTGGCCGCCTGACCCCCCCCTTTGCGCTCGGCCATCTCCTGCGTGCTGGTTGAACAAATAGATCAGCCATTCAAGGGATTAGCCGGTGCGGTGCGTTTTATCATCGTGCTGGCCCCGCTTATGCAGACCTCTTGGCAACACCATCAAGGGTCGTTGTCGCGGAGAGTTATCATGATCAGCAGCCTGCTTCCCCTTGCCTCGATCGCCCTCAAGCTGGGCAGTCAACTGCTTGTCAGCAGTAGCAAACCCCAGCCCGTACAGCCTGCCGTACAGGAGGATCGCCTTGCCCCGACTGTCCAGAGCTTGTTCCAGCGACTCGGTATCAAGGATGCCGACAACGAGCAGAACCGCTCGGCCATCAACCACTTTATGGGGGAGCTGATGCAGACTCTGGGGCAGGAGAATGTCGGCCAATCCCTCCCTGCCGCCATCGATAGCACCCGCAACCAGCTGGCGAGCGGCACCCAGAGTACCCGCCTCGATGCGCTGCAAAGTGAACTCGATACCCTAAAGGGCACCCTTGGTGCCAGCGATCTCAACCTCGACCAACTGCTCGGTGCCTTTAAACAGACCTTGCCCAATGGCAAGGGGGAGGGGGTTGGCAAACTGCTTAATGCCAGCGCCTGAACCGCGGTGAGCAATAAAAAACGGCAACCTGAGGTTGCCGTTTTGCTTTCTAGTTCGAATGACAAGCAGGTTGGTTTAACCCGTCCGTTTTGCCAGCCAGGTTTCGGCGGTGGTCAGGGCTGCTTCTACCTGTTCGCGGGCGACGCCGCCTTTGGCGACCCGCTTGGCCAGGGTCGCTTCCAGTTCCAGATTGGGGTAGACGTCGAACTCGATCACCGGGCTGAAGCGCTGGAACTCGCCGATGGAGAGCTCCTCCAGCGGTTTGCCCACGCTGATGGCGAATACCACAGTTTCGCCGACGATATGGTGCGCTTCACGGAATGGAATCCCCTTGGCTACCAGATAGTCCGCCAGCTCGGTAGCGTTGGCATAGCCGCCTTGCGCCGCCGCCATGGTGCGCTCGCCATTCACTTTCAGATCGATCAGCACCAGCGCGGCCATATCGAGGCAGTCGTGCCAGGTATCGAGGGCATCGAACAGCCCCTCTTTGTCTTCCTGCATGTCCTTGTTGTAGGCCAGCGGCAGCGCCTTGAGGCTCATCAGCATGCCCATCTGGGCGCCAACCACCCGGCCGGTCTTGCCACGAATAAGCTCCAGCGCATCCGGGTTCTTCTTCTGTGGCATCAGGGACGAGCCGGAAGTGACCGCATCGGAGAGCTCGACAAAGCCCGCCTCGCCGGTGTTGTAGAAGATGAGATCTTCGGCAAAGCGCGACAGGTGGGTCATGGACAGCGACGCCACGTGCATCAGCTCCACCACGTGATCCCGATCCGACACTGAATCCAGGCTGTTGCGGGTGGCGCCGCTAAAGCCCATGTCGAGCGCCAAGGCTTCGCGGTCGATGGCGTAGGCAGTGCCCGCCAGCGCGCCGCAGCCGAGCGGGCTGGTGTCGAGCCGCTTCAGCGCATCCTGCAGGCGGGAGTAGTCCCGCTCCAGCATCTCCACATAGGCCAGCGCCCAGTGGGCGTAGGTGACCGGCTGGGCCCGTTGCAGGTGGGTGTAACCGGGCAGTACCGCCGCCTGATTGGCGCGAGCGGAGGCGACCAGCCCCTGTTGCAGGGAGGTGATGGAGCCGAGCAGCAGCTCGCCCTGCGCCTTGCACCAGAGTTTCAAGTCGGTGGCGACCTGATCGTTGCGCGAGCGGCCGGTGTGCAGCTTCTTGCCGAGATCGCCGACGGCGGCAATCAGCTGGCTCTCGACCCAGGAGTGGATATCTTCGGCGTCCGAACTCAGGATCTGCTGGGGATCCTGCTGCACAGAGGCGAGCAGCACTTCCATCGCCTGCTGCAGTTTGCCCTGCTCATCGGCGGTCAAGACGCCCACTTTCACCAGCGCTTTGGCCCAGGCCATGGAGCCCTGAATATCCTGCTCCGCCAGCCGGTAATCGAACCGCAGCGAATCGTTGAACTGCTTGAACCGGCTATCGGCTCCCTGACTGAAGCGTCCACCCCAAAGTGCCATACTGCTCTCCTTGAATGCGTTGTCGGCGGCGCCCTGGCCACCGAGCTTGAAATCGTGCCCTGTTTTTCTGCGAGCCTGTTATCTCACAGAAGCGGCCGGGGCGCTGCCGCTCTTGTCACACCCGCCGATGATGGGTCAGGGGTTATGTCCTCTGCCTATAGAAGAGGGGGCCATGCCCCCTCAACGGAATCAACGGGTTATCGCGCTTGCTTAACCGTGGGTATGGTCGCCACCGATGGCCTGATGCTGCTCCTTCATGGCGCGGATCCGGCTGGCCAGGGTGTAGAGACGGATAAAGCCTTCGGCATGGCTCTGGTCATACACTTCGTCGGCGCCGAAGGTGGCGAAGTCTTCGGAGTAGAGGCTGTTCGGCGACTTCTTCTGCACCGCGGTGACCTGCCCCTTGTACATCTTCAGCACCACTTCACCGTCGAGATCTTCGGCGATGGCGTTGGCAGAGGCGAGGATCGCCTTGCACAGCGGGGTGAACCAGCGACCGTCATAGACCAGATGGGAGAACTCGGCACCCAGCTTCTCCCGCCAGGCGCGGGTCGGGCGATCCAGTACCAGCTCTTCCACGGCGCGCAGCGCGGCGACCATCACGGTACCGCCCGGGGTCTCGTAGCATCCGCGGGACTTCATCCCCACCATCCGGTTTTCGGTGATGTCGATGCGGCCCACGCCGTGCTTGCCTGCACGCTCGTTCAGGGTCATCAGGATCTGGTGCGGGCTCAGCGGCTGGTCGTCAACAGCCACCACTTCACCCTGCGCCACGGTCAGCTTGACGTACTCCGGCTGATCCGGTGCCTGTTCGGCCGGTACGGTCCACTGCCAGACCGCTTCGGACGGCTCGTTCCAGGTGCTCTCCAGCTCGCCACCCTCGGTGGAGATGTGCCAGGCGTTGGCGTCGCGGCTGTAGATCTTCTTCAGGGTCGCCTTGCAGGGGATGTTGCGGGTCTCCAGATAGGAGAGCAGATCTTCCCGGGAGCGCATGTCCCAGATCCGCCAGGGGGCGATCACTTTCAGCTGGGGCGCCAGCGCGGCGACCGCGCCTTCGAAACGCACCTGATCGTTACCCTTGCCGGTGCAACCGTGGGAGATGGCATCGGCCCCTTCCGCCAGTGCCGCTTCCACCATCGCCTTGGCGATCACCGGACGGGCCATGGAGGTGCCCAGCAGATAGGTGCCCTCATAGACGGCGCCGGTCTTCAGGGTCGGGTAGACGTACTCTTTGACGAACTCTTCCCGCAGATCCTTGATGATGCACTTGGTGGCGCCGGAGGCGATCGCCTTCTGCTCGATCCCTTCCAGATCGTCGCGCTCCTGACCGACGTCGGCCACAAAGGCGATGATTTCGGCGTCATAGTGCTCTTTCAGCCAGGGAATGATGGCCGAGGTATCCAGTCCACCCGAGTAAGCCAGTACGATCTTGTTGATTCCGCTCATGTTACTTCTCTCCGTGATGATTCGATGATGATTCAATAAAAGGGTCGTGATTCAGGTTGAGTGCCGCGTTACTTGCCGCCGAGAAGGGTCAGCAACACGGCGTTCTGGATATGCATCCGGTTTTCGGCCTCGTCCATGATGAGGGAGGCGGGGCCATCCATCACCTGCGAGGTGATCTCCAGCTCCCGGTGCGCCGGTTGGCAGTGCAGCACGTGCTGGATGCCGGTGCGGTCGAGCAGGGCCTGGTTGATCTGGTAAGGCATAAAGAGGTCTTTGACCTGCTCCATCGGGGTGTTGTCACCCATGGAGACCCAGGTATCTGTGTAGGCCACGTCAAACCCTTCGATATCCGCCACGTCATCGCTGATGTGGATTGTCGCTCCCGACTTGGCCGCCAGAGCCTGCGCCTGCAGGAAGATCTGGGTATCCGGGCCGTGACCTTTCGGGCAGATCAGGGTCACGTCGGTGCCCAGGGTCGCCCCCAGCAGCAGCAGAGAGTGGCTGACGTTGTTGCCATCACCGAGGTAGGCAAGTTTCACCTTCGACAGATCGTCGTAGTGCTCGGCAATGGTCATAAAGTCGGCCAGCCCCTGACAGGGGTGGTAGAGGTTGCACAGGCTGTTCACCACCGGCACTGTGCCGTGCTCCGCCAGCTCGACCAGGGTCTGGTGATCGAACACCCGGGCGACGATGGCATCACACCAGCGCGACAGGTTGGCGGCGAAATCCTTCACCGACTCCCGCTTGCCCAGCGCGCCGTTTTGCTGATCCAGATAGACGCTGTGGCCGCCCAGTCTGGCAATGCCGATGTCGAAAGTGACCCGGGTACGCAGGGAGGGCTTCTCGAACAGGGTGACCACGCTCTTGCCGGCCAGCGCCTGACTGTACTTCTTCGGGTCGGCCTTCACTGCCTTGCCCAGCGCAATCAGCGCTTCAATCTGGGCTTTGTTCAGATCACTGTCTTTCAGAAGATGTTGCATCGGATATTCCTTGTTCCGGTGAGGATTAGAGGGCTACCTGATTGCCATCGGCAATCTTGACCAGAGTGCCGACCGCGCCGCCAGCCAGCAGCTTGAGCAGCTGATCCGGGTAGCGCCAGCTGGCGACACAGACCGGCTTGCCGAGGGTCTCGGCGGCGTGCAGGGCTGCTTCTACCTTGACCGCCATGCCGTCCGTGATCACCCCTTTCTCCATCAAATCCAGCGCGGTCAGCTTGTCGAGTTGGGGCACCAGCTTGCCCTTGCCATCGAGGATGCCGCTCACATCGGAGAGCATCACCAGATCGGCACCGAGCGCCTCGGCAATGGCGGTGGCCGCCTGATCCGCGTTGACGTTCATCAGTTGCCCGTCGGCGGTGATGCCGATGGAGCTCACTACCGGCAGGAAGCCCTGACCGAGGATGCCAGCCACCAGTGCCGGATTGCCCGGCTTGCACTCGCCGACGGCGCCGAGATCCGGGTCGAGCTGGGTCACCTGACACAGGCCGCCATCTGCCAGACAGAGCCCCACCGCCGGAATACCGGTGGCGATCGCCTTGGCCATCATCTGCTTGTTGGCCGTCCCTGCCAGCGCCCCGGCAATAAAGGGGATCTGCTCGAACGGGGTCACCCGCAGACCATTCTTCTTGGTAGAGGTGAGACCCAGCCCCTTGAGCAGGTCATCCACCAGACAGCCACCGCCGTGTACCAGCACCAGCGGACGATGCTGATCGTCGAGAAAGGTTTTGAGGGTGGCGAACAGGGCGGTCAGCGCCTCGTCGTTCTCGATAAGGGCGCCGCCCAGCTTGATTACCAACGTCTGTTTGTCCATGTTCGAGATCCTTCCTAAGTCCTTAAATCAGGCCGGTGGCCGGTTCAAAACCAAATTTGATATTTATGCACTGCATGGCTTGCGAGGCGGCGCCCTTGAGCAGGTTGTCGATGGCCGAGACCACTACCAGCATGTTGCCCTGCTGTTGCCAGGCGATATCGCAGTAAGGGGTGTTTGCCACACCGCGAATAGAGGGCATCTGGCCGGTGAGGCGCACCAGCGGCTTGCCTTCGTAAGCCTTGAGGAAGGCCTGATCCACCTGGGTGGGGGTGACGCCGTCCGCCAGCTGCACATAGATGGTGGCCAGAATGCCGCGCACATAGTTGCCAAGGTGGGGCTGGAACAGCACCTCCTTGCCGAGGTGGTGGCTGATCTCCGGCTGGTGTCTGTGATTGAAGGTGCCGTAGGGATTGAGGCTCACTTCGCAGAAGCTGGTGTTGATGGCCGCCTTGCGCCCGGCGCCGGAAACCCCGGAGACGGCGTTGATGATGGGCTGCCACCCCTTGGCAATCAGACCATCCCGCTGCAGCGGCTTGAGAGCGCACAGCGATGCGGTCGGGTAGCAACCCGGCACCGCAATCAGCTGGGCGGTAGCGATGGCATCGGCATTCCACTCCGCCAGGCCATAGACGGCCTGATCCAGCCACTGCTCGCTGTCGTGGGTGAAGCCGTAGAAGCTGTCGTAAAAGCCCTGATCCTTGACCCGGAAAGCGCCGGAGAGATCGAACACCGGCAGCCCCTTGGCGAGAAACTTGGGTGCGAGCTCGGCGCTCACTTCGTGGGCGGTGGCTAGCAGCACCAGATCGGCCTGGGTCAGGATCCGGGTCATGCCGTCGTCGTCCAGCGGCAGCAGCGGCTGATCGAGGGCTCCGACCCACTGGGGATGCAGGGAAGAGAAGCGCTTGTGGGCATCCTGACTGCCGGCGGAGACATAGAGGCCGAACAGTTTGAGTTGTGGATGGTTCTGTACCAGTGCGGCCAGTTCGGCTCCCGCGTAGCCACTGGCACCGACGATAACGGTGTTAAGCATGTTGAATATTCCAAGTCAGAGTTCGAGATTCACAGCATGACGCTGCAGTGCAAAAGGGTGTTCGAGCGCCCCTTTGCACAAGTGCGGAGGGGCAATTCAGGCGGGTGTGTGTCGTCGGTTATAGATCAGGTGACAGAACATTAACTTTCCCTTACAACTAGAAGCCTTTGTTGATGAGCCAGATATTCAGGTAAAATTACAGAATATTCATGCACTCACTTTGCATTTGTATTTTCTAACAGAAACATTCCGGGGACGCAAGGAGGAGCTGATGGCCAATCTGGATTTTTTTTCACTTTATAAGAATATTATTGCGATTCCCTCTATCAGCAGCACGGATCCCAAGTGGGATCAGAGCAACGAGGCGGTGATCCGGCTGCTGGCTGACTGGTTCGGTCAGCTCGGTTTTCAGTGCGAGGTGACGGCGCTCCCCGACCTGCCGGGCAAGTTCAATCTGGTGGCGACGATCGGTCAGGGGGAGGGCGGTCTGCTGCTGGCGGGTCATACCGATACGGTACCGTTCGATGAGGGGGGATGGAGCAAGGATCCCTTCAAGGTGACCGAAGAGGGCAATCGCCTCTATGGCCTCGGCACCATCGATATGAAGGGCTTCTTCGCCTTTATCGTCGAGGCGCTCAAAGAGATCGACCTCACCAAGCTGACCAAGCCGCTGCGCATTCTCGCCACTGCCGACGAAGAGACCACCATGGCGGGGGCCCGCGCCATCGCCGCGGCGGCCGAATTGAAACCCGACTACGCCGTGATTGGCGAGCCGACCGGACTGGTGCCGGTGGTGGCCCACAAGGGGCATATGTCGGAGGCGATCCGCATTACCGGCAAGAGCGGTCACAGCTCGGATCCCGCCAACGGCGTCAACGCCATGGAGATCATGCACAAGGCGATGGGGCAGGTGCTGCGCTTGCAGCAGGATCTGAAAGATCGCTACGCCGACCACCGCTTTGCCGTGCCGCAGCCGACCCTTAACCTGGGTTACATCCAGGGCGGCGACAGCCCGAACCGCATCTGCGGCTGCTGCGAGCTACATATCGACCTGCGACCCACTCCGCAGGTGGGGCCGGATGAGCTGATGGGGATGCTCAAAGAGGCGCTCTCTCCCATCGAGATCCACCAGCCGGGCTGCCTGCATCTGCAACATCTGCACGAGCCTATTCCCGCCTACGCCTGTGCCGACGACTCTGTGCTGGTTCGCGAAGCTGAGAAGGCGAGCGGCCGCGCCGCCGAGTCGGTCAACTACTGCACCGAGGCTCCGTTTATCCAGCAGCTTGGCTGCGAGACCATAGTGATGGGCCCCGGTCATATCACCCAGGCGCACCAGCCGGATGAGTATCTCGACCTCTCCTTCGTCAAGCCGACCACCTCGGTGTTGCAGCACCTGATCAGACGTTTTTGCCTGTAGCGGCGGCGGTGAAAGGGGCGTAAAAACTGTAAGTAAGTTACATAACAAGCCGGTTGTGGAGTGGTGATGGAAATACATGTTCTGAATCGGCCTGTTATTTGACCTTGCGCAGACAATCTGGGTAGATTGTCACCCTAAGATGACGGAGCATATGTTGTAATCGCACAACAATAAGTGAGGTCGTCTAGCACCCCGGATGGGTGTCAGGCACCAACAAGATAAGGATGTGGAATGAACGAAAAGTACGCCGCACTACGCGCCAACGTAGGTATGCTGGGTCAGCTGCTGGGTAAATCCATCAAGGATCATCAGGGTCAGGCCTTTCTCGACAAGATCGAAACCATTCGCCAATTGGCCAAGTCCTCCCGCAAGGGCAATGAATCAGACCGGGAACGTCTGCTCGATACCCTGCGCACCCTGAGCGATGATGAACTGCTGCCGGTGGCCCGCGCCTTCAGCCAGTTCCTCAATCTGGCCAACGTGGCGGAACAGTTCCACACCATCTCCCGTCGCTGCGAAGAGCAGGTCTGCACCCCGGATCCGCTGGAGCAGATGTTCGACAAACTGAAAGCCTCCAACCTGTCGCAAGAGGCCATCACTCAGGCCGTGCGCGAGCTGGATATCGATCTGGTTCTGACCGCTCACCCCACCGAGGTGACCCGTCGCACCCTGATCCACAAGCACGTACAGCTCAACGACTGCCTCGAGGCGCTGGAGCTTTCCGACCTGCTGCCCCGTGAGCGGGACAAGATCCTCAATCGCATCGAACAGCTCATCAATCAGGCGTGGCACACCAACGAGATCCGCGAACAGCGCCCGACTCCGGTCGACGAGGCCAAGTGGGGCTTCGCTGTGGTGGAGAACAGCCTGTGGCCTGCCATCCCAGAATTCATGCGCAATCTGGACGAGCGTCTGCAACACCATCTGGGTGTGCGGCTGCCGCTGGATGCCGCGCCGGTCAAGTTCACCTCCTGGATGGGCGGTGACCGCGACGGCAACCCCTTCGTTACCGCCAAGGTGACTGCCGAAGTGCTGGAGCTGGGCCGCTGGATGGCGGTGAGCCTGTTCTACAAAGACATCAAGGAGCTCACCTCCGAGCTCTCCATGTCCGACTGTACCGACGCCGTGCGCGCTCGCGTTGGCGATCACCCCGAGCCCTACCGTGCACTGGTGCGTGAGCTGCGTGAAGCGCTGCGCGAAACCAAGGAGCACCTCACCGCCAAGGTGCAGGGCCAGGTGAGCGAGAGCCAGGATCTGGTCAAGACCACCGCCCAGCTGCGCGAGCCGCTGGAGCTCTGCTACCACTCATTGCACGCCTGTGGCATGGGCAACATCGCCGATGGCATGCTGCTGGACGTGCTGCGCAAGGTCGCCTGTTTCGGCATCCATCTGGTCAAGCTGGATATCCGTCAGGATGGTGAGCGTCACGGGCTGGTCTTCTCCGAGCTGACCCGCTATCTGGGTCTGGGTGACTACGCCGAGTGGAGCGAAGATGACAAGCAGGCCTTCCTGCTCAACGAACTGAACTCCCGCCGCCCGCTCATTCCCCACGACTGGGAGCCGAGCGCCGAGGTGCGCGAGACGCTGGATACCTGTCAGGTCATCGCCGAGCACGACCCCGATGCGTTTGGCATCTACATCATCTCCATGGCCGGTGCGCCGTCCGATGTGCTGTCGGTGCAACTGCTGCTCAAAGAGGCGGGCTGCAAGTTCCGCATGCCGGTCGCCCCGCTGTTTGAAACCCAGGATGACCTGATGGCAGGTACCGCCGTGATGGAGCGCCTGCTCTCGGTGGACTGGTATCGTGGCTACATTCAGGGCCGTCAGTACGTGATGATCGGTTACTCCGACTCTGCCAAGGATGCGGGCATGATGGCCGCTGGCTGGGCCCAGTACGCCGCCATGGAATCCCTGGTGGGGCTGGCCGAAGCCAACAACATCCGACTCACCCTGTTCCATGGCCGTGGCGGTACCGTTGGTCGTGGCGGTGCGCCTGCCCATCAGGCCATCCTCTCCCAGCCGCCGGGATCCCTGCGCGGCGGTCTGCGTACCACCGAACAGGGGGAGATGATCCGCTTCAAGTTCGGCCTGCCGAAAGTGGCGATCAAGAGTCTGGAGCTCTACACCAGCGCCGTGCTGGAAGGGAACCTGCTGCCGCCGCCCAAGCCGAAAGAGTGCTGGCGCGAGGTGATGGAACAGCTGGCCGCCGACTCCTGCGAGCACTACCGCAGTATCGTGCGCGGTCATCCGGACTTCGTCCCTTACTTCCGTGCCGCCACCCCGGAGATGGAGCTCGGCAAGCTGCCGCTCGGCTCCCGTCCCTCCAAGCGCAAGCCCAACGGCGGCGTCGAGAGCCTGCGCGCCATTCCGTGGATCTTCGCCTGGACCCAGAACCGCCTGATGCTGCCGGCTTGGCTCGGTGCCCACAAGGCGCTGCAACAGGCGATCGACGGCGGCAAGCTGGCGGTGCTGGAAGAGATGAGCGCCCAGTGGCCCTTCTTCCGCACTCGCCTTGAGATGCTGGAGATGGTGTTCCTGAAAGCGGACGTCTGGCTCGCCGAGTACTACGACACCCGTCTGGTGCCGCAGGAGCTGTGGGGCCTTGGCAAACAGCTGCGTCAGGAGCTCGCCGAGTCCATCGAGGTGGTGCTGAAACTGAGCCCGCGCGGGGATCTGCTGGAGGATCAGCCCTGGATCAAGGAGTCCATCAAGCTGCGCAACCCCTACACAGACCCGCTCAACGTGCTGCAAGCCGAGCTGCTCAACCGCTCCCGCAACCACCCGGAGACCCTGCACCCCGAGCTGGACAAGGCGCTGATGGTCACCATCGCCGGTATTGCCGCAGGTATGCGCAACACCGGTTGATCGCCAGCCCAAGCCAGCAGGCTTCAGCGATATCCATCCAGCCAAAGGGCGCCGACAAGGCGCCCTTTTCAAAATTTGTTGATTGCAGCATCATTTCAGCCTTTATGGGGGGAATCTATTCATGCGCCAACTCTATTTACTTTTCCTGCTCGTTTCTTCCGCATCATGGGCTAATACAACGGATATCAACACGGTCTGTGATGGCTTGATTACTAAAGCTCAAGACTATTCCACTATGTCTCCCGCCATCCTAAAAGAGCTCAGAGAATCAACGTTCGATGCTACCTTGGATGATTTCCGTCAGGAGTATGGTTCAACAGTTGATGACTCGATTTCTCAATTGGTTGCGTCCACTCATCTCACACATGAGCGGGCTGAGTTCAATGTTTTGCGCCAGCTCCGGATTTTCCGGAGTCTATTGATCAATATGGGCTTGAAACTAAATGGCGTTACAGACCCCAAACTATGGGGCAAGTTTCGTAAGGAGTGTATTGAACTGAATGGGCAATGGCCTGCCATGTGACTAATCGCTCCTCACTAGTTTGTTAAAAGTATTGGCTTGCTCTAACTCTTGCCGAACATCAACGTTCGAGCGTGACTTGCATCACCCAAGTGTAAGGAGCAGACTGTTTGGCCTTGTTTTTATGCGATTCGATTCAAGGCAACCATCATGACTCCTGCCATCAACCTGCTGAAGAAGCTCAAAATTCCCCACAAGCTCTACCCCTACGAATGCGAAGCCCACGACGATTTCGGCAAGCATGCCGCGACCCAGCTCGGGCTGCCGGAGGCGCAGGTTTTCAAGACCCTGGTCGCCCATCACGACAAGCAGGCGGTGGTGGCTATCGTTCCCTCATCCGGCATGTGCAGTCTGAAACAGCTTGCCAAGGCGACCGGCCTCAAGAAGGTGGAGATGATGAAACCGGCGGAAGCGGAGAAGCTGACCGGCTACAAGGTGGGCGGCATCAGCCCGCTGGGCCAGAAGAAATTGTTGCCCACTGTGCTCGACGAATCGGCGCTGCAGTTTGACGAGATCCTGGTGAGCGGCGGCAAGCGCGGCCTCTCGGTCGGCGTGGCGCCGCAGGATATGCTGACGCTGATGAAGTGGATCGCCGCTCCCATCGGCGAAGAGTAGTGCCGGGCACGGTGTGAACCTGCCCTCCGGGCCTGTGGTGGCCCGGATGTATCCTTGTTGGCTCACTCCTGGCTGATATAGTGGAGATGGAATAATTGCCGCCAAGGATATGGCCCATGCGCGCATCTGCCCGCTTCCTGCTCTTCATCTCGTTGCTGCTGCCCGCCACCGGCAGTGCGACCCCAGCCTTTACGCTGCGTACCTGCTTTGAAAACAGTGATTCCTACCCCTGGCTGCTGCAATCTGGGGAGGGGGTTGTGCAATATCACCTCAAGGCGGTTGCTACCGCTCTTGATGCCGAGATCGTGCTGACGCCGCTACCGTGGAAGCGCTGCCTCTCTCGGGTGAGCAGTGGCCAGATGGATGCGGCCATCAAGATGAGCTATAGCGTCGAGCGGGCGACCACAGTGGGGGTCTATCCCATGCGTGAGGGCAAACCCGACCCTGCCAAGCGGCTGCTGACCGAGAGTTACAGTCTCTACCAGCTCAAGGGGGGTAAGAGCAAGTGGGATGGCACCACCCTCAGGGTCAATGGCGTGGTGGCGGCCCAGTCCGGATTTTCCATCGTCGACTTGTTGCAGGCTGCGGGAGCCGAGGTGGATGACTCCAGCCGTGACCCGCTGATCATTTTGAAAAAGCTGGTGATGGATCGGGCGCAGGCGACCGCCATCCAGACCGAGGTGGCTGACAGTATTCTGGCGGCCCATCCCGCGTTGCAGACTCGCATCGAGCGGCTGTCGCCGGTGCTGGTGGAGAAGCCCTACTATCTGGTCTTCTCTCACCGCTTCTATCAGGCCCATCCCCGACAAAGCCGGCAGGTGTGGGATGCTATCGAGCAGGTGCGCGACTCTGCTGCCTATCAACGTTATGCCACCTCGCTCAGAAGCACACCTCCGGTGGGGGAGTAGGCAGATGAATGCGACTGGCCGAAAAGGGGAGGAGAGCGTGGGGTGGTGGCAGGGCCGAGCGCCCACGCTCAGGGCTACACTGAAAGTACCCCTTCAGCCAAGGCGCGGTTTATGTCACCCCTGCATCTGCTGACCACCGCTCTGCTCTGCATGTTGTCGCTGACCGGACAGGCGGCCACCCGGTTTACCTATATCAGCCCGGAGAGCGAGCGGGATCCGCGCACCACTTATGATCGGGAGCTGCTGCGGCTCGCCCTCGACAAGACCCGCGACCGGTTTGGCGACTATCTGCTGGAGCCTGCACCGCCCATGACCAAGGCGCGTGAGCGGCTCAGCATGCAGCTCGACAGCTACCCCAACCTCTTTGTGATGGACAGCTACAGCAGCACCCGCGAGGATCTGGGGCTCGCCTATGTCCGTTTTCCCATCCATCTGGGCATCGTCAGCTACCGCATCTGTTTTGTCAGCCCGCAGCAAAAGGCGGCGGTGAGCAAAGTGACCGACCTCAAGGGGCTGCGGCAGTTCACCTTCGGTCAGGGCAAGGGGTGGCTGGATGTGGATATCCTGCGCTACGCCGGGATGGAGGTGGTGGAAGTGGAGGGGTACGAGAAACTGTTCAAAATGGTGGCGCGGGGCCGCTTCGATCTCTTCTGCCGCGGGGTGAGCGAGCTGCGCAGCGAGCAGCTGACCCACAAGGAGATGACGGATCTGCTGGTGGATGACGCACTGTTGATCTACTACCCGCTGCCCCGGGTTTTCTACACCAATTCCAACAATCGCGAGGCGCTCAAGCGGGTCGAGCGGGGGTTGCAGCTGGCGTGGCAGGATGGTTCGCTACAGGCGCTGTGGCGCAAGAGCTTTGGCCCGGCCATCGCCTTTGCCAAGCTCTCCCAGCGCCGACTGTTGTGGCTGGATAATCCTTTCCTCGACGGGATCAGCTTCGATTACCGCCCCTACTTCTACAATCCGCAGACCGATCGCTTCGGCGATTACTGAGGTGCCTGCCGCTGGCGGCAGAGGGCCAGCCAGGCCTCGGCTGTGCGCGACAGATAGCGCTCGCTCGGCCAGATCACCCCGAGTCGCCAGCTCAATTCGGGCTCCAGCAGTCGCAGCACCAGACCATCCGGGGTCAGCCGGTTGCAGACCGGCTCCGGCAAGAAGGCGACCCCCATGCCGCTGCGTACCATGGCGGTGAGAAAATCCCACTGGCTGCTGCGCGCCGCCACCTGCGGCACAAAGCCCGCCTCCTGACACGCCTGCTCCAGCCGCTCGCTCAGGGTAAATGCCTGGGTATAGAGCAGGAAGGGCTCCTCCTGCAGGGACTCCAGCCGCAGCGGTGCCTCGCCATGCCAGCGCGGTTGATCAGGCAGCACCACCCGGATCGGGTATTGATCCAACTCCAGCGCGCTGAGGGCGCCCCCCTCTTTGGTCGGCAGCATGGTGATGGCGAGATCCAGCTCCCCCTCCAGCACCGCCTGTTCGATGCGGCGACCGCCGTACTCCACCAGGGTCAGCTCCACTTTGGGATAGCGGGTGCGGTAGGCGCGGATCAGGTCCGCATAGACGTGACCCACCATGGGGGGAATGCCGAGGGTGAGGCGACCATGTTGCAGGCTCTGCAGATCCGCCAGTTCGGCCTCCAGCTGCTGCATCTCCGCCAAGATGGTCTGGGCTCGGTTGAACAGCACCTGGCCGCTGTCGGTCAGGGTGAAGCGGCGCCCTTCCCGGTTGAGCAGGGGTTGGCCCAGCTCCTCTTCGATATTGCGGATCATCTTGCTGATGGTGGGCTGGGTGACGAACAGCTTTTCAGAGGCGCGGGTGAAGCTTTTTTCCCGCACCAGTTCGACAAAATAGCGCAGGGCGCGAATATCCATGGACTCTCTCGACTCGTGTTGGCGGGTACGGGATGAAGTATGCCTATGCGGCATGAATTTGATAATTTTAATTCATTTCTGGCAGGTTTTGCTCAACTCTATACTGTGAGCCGGTTCACAGAAAGACGATGATCATGAAAGCCCTCTGTTTGCGCTGGTTACAGACTCCCTTCCAGATTGTGTTGCTGGCAGCCATCTGGCTGCTGGCCGATACCGCGGTTCGTACCCTCCATCTGCCGCTGCCCGCCAACCTCACCGGCATGCTGTTGCTGCTGGCCTGTATCCTGCTCGGGGTGGTCAAGGCGCAGTGGTTTGAGGCGGGGGCTCGCTGGCTGCTGGCCGAGATGCTGCTCTTCTTCGTGCCCGCCGTGGTGGCGGTGGTCAACTATCAGGATCTGCTGCTGCAGGAGGGGTGGCGCATCATGGTGGTGCTGCTGGTGAGCACCACGCTGGTGCTCGGCACTACCGCGCTGGTTGTGGACAGGGTCTACCGCCTCGAACTGAAACTGGCCCGCCGGAGTCGCCGTCATGTCTGATACCCTGCTCGGGCTGATCTGTTTCGCCCTTACCCTGCTCTTCTACTACGCCAGCAAATGGCTCTACGGCAAAAAACGGATCCTGCCGCTGATGCCGCTGCTGCTGGCGCCGACCCTGCTGGTGGCCGTGGTGCTGCTGTTCCACATCCCCTATCAGGATTACATGGCGGAATCCCACTGGCTGCTCTGGCTGCTGGGCCCAGCCACCGTCGCCTTCGCGGTGCCGGTCTACGAGAACCGCCAGCTCATTCGTCGCCACTGGTTGTCGCTGTCGGTGGGGGTGGTCGCCTCGGTCATCATGGCGGTGGGGAGTACCGTGCTGCTGGCCCGCTGGCTGGATCTCTCCGACATGTTGCAACGCAGTCTGGCGATGCGCTCCATCACCACGCCGTTTGCGGTGGAGGCGACCCGCGCCATCGGCGGTCAGAGCGATCTCACCGCGCTGTTTGTGGTGCTGACCGGCGTCATCGGCATGGCGGTGGGGGAGAGCGTGCTCACCGTGCTGGCCATTCGCAGTCGTCTCGGCAAGGGGGCGGGGTTTGGTGCCTCGGCCCACGGCGCCGGTACTGCCAGGGCTTATCAGATGGGAAATGAAGAGGGAGTGGTCTCCAGCATGGTGATGATGATCGCCGGTATGGTGACCGTGCTGCTGGCGCCCCTGCTGGGCCAGCTGTTCTGGTAGGCCGGGCTTCCCTTTAGAAGGCGGCTCGTCCCGGCGCTACACTCTAGTGAGCCTGTATTTCCGGGATGAGCAGTATGACCTTTCATCGTCTCGCTTCCTGCTTGCTGCTGTGCAGTCTTTCCCTCCTTGCCAGTCCCCTACGGGCGAGTGACGTCATCACTCATATCAGCCCCGAAAGCGATCGGGACTTGCGTACCCTCTATTTTCGCGATCTGTTGCAGCTGGCGCTGGAGAAGACCCGCGACAGCTTCGGTGACTACGAGCTGCGAACCGCGCCGCCGATGAACCGTATCCGGATGCGACAGATTGTGCAGACTCAGCAATACCCCAATCTGTTTGTGGCTGACAGTCTGCGCCCGGCCGCAGAGAGCGAAGCGCTGGATTACGTCCGCTTTCCGGTGGAGCTGGGCATCCTCGGTTATCGCATCTGCTTTGTCAGCCCGCAGCAGGCCGACGCAGTGGCAAGGGTCAATACCCTGACCGACCTGCAGCAATTTCTGCACGGGCAGGGGCGTGGCTGGCAGGATGCGGAGATCCTGCGTCATGGGGGTTTCAAGGTGCAGGAGATCGACGGTTACGAGCGGCTGTTCAAGCTGGTGGCCCGTGGCCGCATCGATCTCTTCTGCCGCGGTGCCAACGAGCTCTTTATCGAGCAGGAGCAGCACAGTGATCTGCCCGGCCTCACCGTGGATCGGCGAGTGGCGCTGCACTATCCCTTCCTCCACCTCTTCTACACCCACAAGGATAATCAGGCCGCCATCCGCCGCCTCTCGGTCGGCCTCAAGCTGGCGTGGCGGGATGGCTCGCTGCAACAGCTCTGGCTGCGCCACTTCAAACCTTCCCTCGAGCAGGCGCAGCTCCACAGGCGCCTGTTGTTCGAGTTGGCCAATCCGCGCCTTGATAAGGTGGACTTTGACTATCGGGCGTACCACTACAACCCCGTCGACGGGACGTTCGGGCCCGGGCTGCCTTGATCCTGATGGTGCTGTTAGCGGATAAAGGGCCGTCTCTGCTGATGTGCTAAATCATGCCAAAAAGGCATGTTTTTTATTATTTAAATTCATTTTTTGAAGGTTGGTGCGCTGCATATACTGGGGGTCGCTTCACGGTTCAGGTTTGCTCCTGCCCGCTTCTGGCTTGCGCGAGTGAGCCTGAATCGTCCTGCTGCGGCGTCTTGATGTTCTGCATGAAGGCGTCCATCACTGGGCTGGGATCGATCCCGGCAGGTATTACAGCTGACGGAGCCTTGTTATGTTTAATCCCCACTCTTGCGCCCTGATTGTCGAAGGGGGCGCGATGCGCGGCATCTTTGCCAGCGGCGTGCTCGATGCGTTTGTCGAAAGTCACCACTACCCGTTCGATTTCGTCATGGGCGTCTCGGCCGGCGCCACCAATCTGGTCTCCTATCTGAGCGAACAGCCGCGCCGCAGTCACCACATCATCACCGAGCTGGCTTGCAGTTCCCGTTTTCTCGATCCCCTGCGTTTCGTCAAAGGGGGCGATCTGGTGGACATCGGCTGGCTATGGCAGGCCAGTCGCCATCGCTTCCCGCTCGATCTCGAGACCTTCTGCGCCCGCGGCATTCCCTTTTACGCGGTGGCGACCGATGTGGCGAGCGGCAAGGCCATCTATCTGCCGGTGCGGCCCGACAACATGGATGAGGTGCTGACCGCTACCTGCGCTCTGCCGGTGGTGCAGCACGATACCCCCTGCGTCGATGGTCGCCCGATGGCTGATGGCGGCATCAGCGACTCCATTCCGGTGATAGAGGCCTATCGGCGCGGGGCGCGGCGGATGACGGTGGTGCTGTCGGAGCCCTGGGGATATCGCAAGAAGCCGGCCCGTTTCTGCTGGATGGTCAAAGCCTTGCTGAAAACCCAGCCTGCACTGGCGCAAGCCATGCTGGAGCGGGATCGTGCCTACAACCGGGCACTCGATTTCATCGCCAATCCCCCTGCCGATTGCGAGATCGAAGTGATCGCGCCACCGGCCGATTTCATGGTCTCCCGTTTTACCCAGGATCCGGTCAAGCTGGAGTCTGGCTATCTGCAGGGCTACTGGCAGGGGCGCCAGAGCCTGCTGCGGGCCCGTGGAGAGGCGCGAGCGGTGGCCTGACTGGTTTGCCGGGTGCTGAATATAGAAAGGGGAACCTCGCGGTTCCCCTTTTGCATGCTTGTGCGGTAGTCGCTGATTACAGCATCTGCTTGAGGCGATAGAGCAGATCCAGTGCCTGACGGGGGGTGAGCTCGTCGGGGCGCACCGCTTCCAGCTCTTCCACCACCGGATGAGGCTGCGGTGCGAGAGTCACCGGGGCCGGGCGGCGTTCACCGTCGGCGACCGGAGTGGCGCTCTCCAGCTCATGCAGCTTGTGGCGGGCCTGCTGGATCACCGATTTCGGCACCCCGGCCAACGCCGCCACTTGCAGGCCGTAGGAGCGGCTGGCCGCCCCTTCCTGCACTGCGTGCATAAAGGCGATGGTGTCGCCGTGCTCTACCGCATCGAGGTGGACGTTGGCCAGCCCGCTCATCAGCTCCGGCAAGCGGGTCAGCTCGAAGTAGTGGGTGGCGAACAGGGTGTAGGCGCCAATCTTGCTCGCCAGCTGCTCGGCGCAGGCCCACGCCAGCGAGAGACCGTCGTAGGTGCTGGTGCCGCGGCCAATCTCGTCCATCAGCACCAGACTGCGGGCGGTGGCGTTGTTGAGGATATTGGCGGTCTCGGTCATCTCCACCATAAAGGTGGAGCGGCCGGAGGCGAGATCGTCCGATGCCCCGATGCGGGTAAAGATGCGGTCGATGGGGCCGATGCGGGCGCTGTCGGCGGGGACGAAGGCACCGATATGGGCCAGCAGCACGATCAGCGCGGTCTGGCGCATGTAGGTCGATTTACCGCCCATGTTGGGGCCTGTGATGATCAGCATCCGCCGCTCCCGCTCCAGCCGGATAGGGTTGGCGATAAAGGGATCTGTCATCACCTGCTCAACCACCGGATGGCGGCCCGCTTCAATGATGATCTGATCTTCGTCGATGAGGGTCGGGCTGCGGTAGTCGAGGGTCTCGGCCCGCTCGGCCAGGTTGGCCAGCACGTCCAGCTCCGCCAGTGCGGCGGCGGAATCCTGGAGATCGCCGAGGTGGGGCAGCAGAGTATCGAGCAGCTCTTCGTAGAGCCGTTTCTCCAGCGCCAGCGCTTGGGACTGGGCGGTGAGTACCTTGTCCTCGTACTTCTTCAGCTCATCGATGATGTAGCGTTCGTTGTTCTTGAGGGTCTGGCGGCGGATGTAGTGGGCCGGCACCAGATGGCTGTTGGCGCGGCTCACCTCGATATAGAAGCCGTGCACCTTGTTGTAACCCACCTTGAGGGTGTTGATACCGGTCAGCAGCTTCTCCCGCTCCTCGATGCGGGCGAGGCTGGCGGTGGCGCCGTTGGCGAGATCCCGCAGCTCGTCCAGCTCCTGATTGAAGCCGTCACGGATGACGCCACCATCGCGGATCAGCACTGGCGGCGCCTCCATCACCGCACGCTCCAGCAGGTCGAGCAGCTCGGGGAAGGTGCTGGCGCGCTCTGCCAGCTGCTGCACCGCTTCGTGTTCGTTATCCGCCAGCAGGCGCTGCAATTCGGGTAACTGGGCGAAAGCCTGACGCAGGCGGGTGAGGTCGCGCGGGCGCGCCGAGCGCAGGGCGAGACGGGCCAGCACCCGCTCCACATCCCCCACCTGACGCAGCAAACCGCCCAGCTTGTCGTAGAGGTTCTGCTCGATGAGCTCCTTGATGGTGCTCTGGCGACCTTTCAGGATCACCCGATCGCGGATCGGCTGGTGGATCCAGCGCTTGAGCAGGCGGCTGCCCATGGGGGTGGCGGTGCGATCCAGCACCTCGGCCAGGGTATTTTCATAGCCACCGGCCAGATTCTGGGTCAGCTCCAGATTGCGGCGGGTGGCGGCATCCATGATGACGGCGTGATCCGGCTGCTCGAGGCGCACGTTGCGGATGTGGGGCAGGGCGGTGCGCTGGGTATCTTTGACGTACTGCATCAGGCAGCCAGCGGCGCACAGGGCGGTCTCGCTCTTGTCTACGCCAAAGCCCACCAGGTCCTGGGTGCCGAATTGTTGGCAGAGCAGCTTGCGAGCTGTGCCCAGCTCAAACTCCCACTCCGGACGGCGGCGCAGGCCGCGGCGACCCTCGATATGGTGCAGGAACTCGAACGATTCGGGATAGAGCAGTTCGGCCGGATTGGTGCGTTGCAGCTCAGCCAGCAGGGTCTCTTCCTTCTCGAACTGATTGATGAAGAAGCGGCCGGAGCCGATGTCCATGGTGCCATAGCCGAAGCGGCGGCCATCGTGGTAGACGGCGGCGATCAGGTTGTCCTGTCGCTCGCTGAGCAAAGCCTCGTCGGAGACGGTACCCGGGGTGATGATGCGAATGACCTTGCGCTCCACCGGCCCCTTGCTGGTGGCGGGATCCCCGACTTGTTCGCAGATGGCGGCCGACTCGCCGAGCTGTACCAGTTTGGCCAGATAGCCCTCGATGGCGTGATAGGGCACCCCCGCCATCGGGATGGGGCTGCCAGCCGACTGGCCGCGCTTGGTCAGGGAGATGTCGAGCAGTTGGGAGGCCTTGCGGGCATCGTCATAGAACAGCTCGTAGAAGTCGCCCATCCGGTAGAACAGCAGGATCTCCGGGTTCTCGGCCTTGAGGCCAAGGTACTGCTGCATCATGGGCGTGTGGGCGCTCAGATTGGCGCCGGGAGCGGAGCTTGTGGCGCCGCTGGCTTGGTGTTGTGCGGTCATGTTCTGTTCCAGAAGGGGCCTCAGCGGGCCAGTGTCTGCGGTGATGAGCCTTGAGCTTGATGGCGCCATTCTACACATAAGCGCCGCGACGGGGGAGCGGGTGTTCCGGGCGCAGCTGCTCTGCGCTATTGAAGGCATGGCACCGATGCGGCACCTCACATTGCGGCAGGCAAGGGCGGTCTGCCGTGGTTGCGGGCGGCGCTAGCGGGATCGCATAATGTGCCTCTTGAGCTGATCAGAAGGAGTCGTGATGAAACTGGATGCAGAGATAGAGCACCTTGCCATCGAGCTGGGACGGGCCCTCGGCCAGCGGGGCTGGCTGGCTGCGACTGCCGAATCCTGTACCGGCGGCGGGGTGGCCTGCGCCATCACCGACATCGCGGGCAGCTCCGGCTGGTTCGATCGCGGATTTGTCACCTACACCAACGAGGCCAAGCAGCAGATGTTGGGGGTGAGCAGCGATAGCCTTGAACAGCACGGTGCGGTGAGTGAAGCCGTGGTGCTGGAGATGGCCCGCGGCGCGCTGGCGCACTCGTCTGCCTCCATCAGCGTTGCTATCAGTGGTATCGCCGGCCCCGGCGGCGCCACCGAGGGCAAGCCGGTCGGCACCGTCTGGTTCGCCTGGGCCGACCGCAACGGCCGTCACCACTCCCTGCTCGCCCGCTTCGACGGGGATCGCCGGCAGGTACGTCAGCAGGCGGTGAGACAGGCCTTGTCGGGTCTGTTGGCTCTGCTCAGATAAATTGGGCTTGATACTGTATGAATAGACAGTATACTTAGCCCAACTTCACTTCTTACTCACGATTTCCAGCGGAGATTGGCATGGATCAGAACAAACAGAAGGCACTGGCGGCTGCGCTGGGTCAGATTGAAAAGCAGTTCGGCAAAGGTTCCATCATGCGTCTGGGCGACAGCAAGACCATGGATATCGAAGCCATCTCTACCGGTTCCCTCTCGCTGGACGTGGCGCTGGGCATTGGCGGTCTGCCGTGTGGCCGTATCGTCGAGATCTACGGCCCGGAATCTTCCGGTAAAACCACCCTCACCCTGCAGGTGATCGCGGAAGCCCAGAAGAAAGGCAAAACCTGTGCCTTCGTCGATGCGGAGCACGCGCTGGATCCTATTTATGCTGCCAAGCTGGGCGTCAACGTCGACGACCTGCTGATCTCCCAGCCGGATACCGGTGAACAGGCGCTGGAGATCTGCGACATGCTGGTTCGCTCCAACGCGGTTGACGTCATCATCGTCGACTCCGTGGCGGCCCTGACGCCGAAAGCGGAAATCGAAGGGGAGATGGGTGACTCCCACGTTGGTCTGCAGGCCCGTCTGATGTCCCAGGCGCTGCGCAAGCTGACCGCCAACATCAAGAACGCCAACTGCCTGTGCATCTTCATCAACCAGATCCGGATGAAGATCGGCGTCATGTTCGGTAGCCCGGAAACCACCACAGGTGGTAACGCGCTCAAGTTCTACGCCTCCGTGCGTCTGGATATCCGTCGTATCGGCGCCATCAAGGAAGGTGACGAAGTGGTCGGTAACGAGACTCGCGTCAAAGTGGTCAAGAACAAGGTGGCCCCGCCCTTCAAGCAAGCCGAATTCCAGATCTTCTACGGCGCCGGTATCTCCAAAGAGGGTGAGCTGGTGGATCTCGGCGTCAAGCACAAGCTGATCGACAAGGCCGGTGCCTGGTACAGCTACAACGGCGAGAAGATCGGTCAGGGCAAGGCCAACGTGATGAAGCTGTTCGCCGAAAACAAGGTGATGGCTGGTGAAGTGGAGGCTCGTCTGCGCGAGCTGCTGCTCTCCGGCGCAGTGCCTGTCGATGACAAGGCTGCACCGGTTGAGGCAGACGAGTTCGATGCCGAAAGCGAACAAGAGTTCGAATAAGGAACAAAGGAAGGCCGGGTAGATACCCGGCCTTGTTATTTATGATGGTTGATGAATCCGTTACCGAACCGGTCGAGCCTGCCGAACCGACCTTTGCAGAGCAGCTTACCGCCGCCCGCGCCTTTGCCATGCGCAGTCTGGCCCGTCGCGAGAGTGCCGAGTCGGAGCTGGCCAACCGGCTGCGCCAGCAGGGCTTCAATGAAGAGGTGATCGAGGCGGTGGTCGACTACTGCCGTGGTTACAACTGGGTCAATGACGAACGTTACGGCGGTATGGCTGTACGTGCCGGAGCCGCCAAGGGCCATGGCCCCATTAAGATCCGCTTCGATCTGCGCCGCAAGGGGCTCGACGATATGCAGATTGATGCCGCATTCGAGCAACCCGAGCTGGACTGGTTCGAACTGGCGTTTGCCCTGCTCGAACGGCGCGCCCGGGTGGCCGATCTGGCGGATTTCAAGCTGCGGATGAAGTGGCTCAAGTATCTGCTGGGGCGCGGCTTTACCCAGGATCAGGCACGTTACGCTATCTCTGCCCTGCAGGAGCGGGAGGAGTAACGCCACTGCGTGGCAACAGTCGTCTTACCTCTCCTTGTGGCAGGTTTTTCCTGCCCGTTCAGTAGCTTGCGCACACAATCCCGAAAAAGCGGCCTTTTGTTCATCTCATCCCTCTTTATGCGCTGCTTTTTTGCCTCTCGACAGTGGAAAAAGCCACTGTAGGCGGTGCCGCTCTTTTCTGGCCCGTTTATGTGCGCTTTTTCGCCCGTGGCGGCCCTGTCCGTTTTACTTTACCCCGCAGAAAACTTACATTAATGCGGTTAAAAGTCCGTATTCGAATCAAGCAGGATTTTCCATGTATATGTCCACGTCAGAGATTCGCGCTGCGTTTCTCGAGTATTTCCGTTCCCAGGGGCACCAGGTTGTCTCCTCCAGCTCGCTGGTACCGCATAACGACCCGACCCTGTTGTTTACCAACGCGGGTATGAACCAGTTCAAGGACGTGTTCCTTGGCGCAGACAAGCGTGCCTACAATCGCGCGACGACTTCCCAGCGTTGCGTGCGTGCCGGTGGTAAGCACAACGATCTGGAAAACGTCGGCTATACCGCTCGTCACCACACCTTCTTTGAAATGCTGGGCAACTTCAGCTTCGGTGACTACTTCAAGCAGGATGCCATCAAGTTTGCATGGGGCTTCCTGACCGAGGTGCTGCAGCTGCCGAAAGATCGCCTGCTGGTGACCGTCTACGCGACTGACGATGAAGCTTTCGATATCTGGGAAAAAGAGGTCGGTGTCCCGGCCGATCGCATCGTCCGCATCGGTGACAACAAGGGTGCCCCTTACGCTTCCGACAACTTCTGGGCGATGGGCGATACCGGCCCGTGCGGTCCTTGCACCGAGATCTTCTATGACCACGGCGATCACATCTGGGGTGGCCGTCCCGGCTCACCGGAAGAGGATGGTGACCGTTTCATCGAGATCTGGAACGTGGTCTTCATGCAGTTTAACCGTCAGGCTGACGGCACCATGGAGCCGCTGCCGCGTCCGTCCGTGGATACTGGCATGGGTCTGGAGCGTATCTCCGCCATCATGCAGGGTGTCCACTCCAACTACGAAATCGACATCTTCCAGGCGCTGATCAAGAAAGCGGCCGAGATTGTCGGCACCACCGATCTGAGCAACCAGTCCCTGCGCGTCATCGCTGACCACATCCGTTCCTGCGCCTTCCTGGTGGCAGATGGCGTGATGCCGTCCAACGAAGGCCGTGGCTATGTGCTGCGTCGCATTATCCGCCGCGCCGTGCGTCACGGTCGCAAGCTGGGCGCGACCGATGTCTTCTTCTACAAACTGGCTGCCGAGCTGGCAGTGCAGATGAAGGATGTCGCTGCCGAGCTGATCGCCCAGCTGCCGCTGGTCGAGCGCGTGCTGCGCATCGAAGAGGAGCAGTTCGTCCGCACGCTGGATCGCGGTCTGCTGCTGCTGGAAGACGCTCTGGCCAACTTGGGTGATGCCAAGGTTATTCCGGGCGAGGTGGTGTTCAAGCTCTATGACACTTACGGCTTCCCGGCCGACCTGACTGCCGACGTGGTGCGCGAGCGCGAGATCGGCATCGATGAAGAGGGCTTCAAGGCTGAGATGGAGAAGCAGCGTGCTCGCGCCAAAGAGGCCTCCAGCTTCGGCGTGAACTACAACGAGATGCTCAAGCTCGACTTCGAGACCCCCTTCACCGGTTACAAGACCCTGACCGAGCGCACTCGCGTGGTCGGTATCTACAAGGGTGTGGAAGAGGTGAGCGGTCTTATCGCCGGTGACGAAGCGGTCATCGTGCTGGAAGAGACCCCCTTCTACGCCGAGTCCGGCGGCCAGATTGGCGACAGTGGTACCCTGAAAGTGGACGACGGTATCTTTGCCGTGACCGACACCCTGAAAGCGGGCAAGGCGATCATCCACAAGGGCTACATGGAGCTGGGCACTCTGGAGAAGGGCGCCGAAGTGGAAGCCGTGGTTGATGGCGATCGTCGTCAGGCCATCGCCCTGAACCACTCCGTGACTCACCTGCTGCACGCTGCCCTGCGTCAGGCACTGGGCGAACATGTCACCCAGAAAGGTTCTCTGGTTGGGGCCGAGCGCATGCGCTTTGACTTCTCCCACTTCGAGGGGCTGACCATGGCGACCATTCGCCGGGTCGAGGAGCTGGTCAACAACCAGATCCGCGCCAACCACGAAATCACCACCCAGCTGATGGATCTGGAAGCGGCCAAGTCCGCCGGTGCCATGGCGCTGTTTGGTGAGAAATATGAAGACGACGTGCGTGTTGTGCGCATGGGCGACTACTCCACCGAGCTGTGCGGCGGTACTCACGCCAAGCGCACCGGTGATATCGGCTTCTTCAAGATCATCGCCGAGAGCGGCATCGCAGCTGGCGTGCGCCGTATCGAAGCGGTGACCGGCAAAGCGGCCATCGACTTCATGCATCAGGTTGGCGAGCAGATCGAAGAGGCTGCCGCTCTGGTGAAAGGTGACCAGTTCTGCATCGCCGACAAGGTTCGCCAGATGCTGGACAAGGCCAAGATGATGGAGCGCGAGCTGGAGCAGCTTAAGGCCAAGCTGGCCGCTCAGGCCGGTAACGACCTGCTGGGCCAGGTAATCGAGATCAACGGTCAGAAGGTGCTGGTTGCAGCGCTGGAAGGGGCCGATCCGAAATCCCTGCGCGGCATGCTGGACGAGCTGAAGAACCAGATGAAGTCTGGTGTCGTGCTGCTGGCCACCTGTGCCGATGGCAAGGTCAACCTGATCGCGGGTGTCACCAACGACCTGACCGGCAAGGTCAAGGCCGGTGAGCTGGTCAATCTGGTTGCCCAGCAGGTGGGTGGCAAGGGCGGTGGCCGTCCGGACATGGCACAGGCGGGTGGTACCCAGCCTGAGGCGGTGCCGGCAGCGCTGCAATCCGTTCATTCCTGGCTGGAAGAGCGCCTGTAATCGGGCGAGGTGATCTGTGGCACTCTATGTACAGAAGTACGGCGGCACCTCGGTCGGCACACTGGAGCGGATCGAGGCGGTAGCTGAGCGGGTCGAGCAGACCCGCGCCCAGGGACACGACGTGGTGGTGGTTGTCTCCGCCATGTCGGGCGAAACCAACCGGTTGCTGGGCATGGCCCAGCAACTGGATCCTGATGCCAACCGGCGGGAGATGGATGTACTGGTCTCCACCGGTGAGCAGGTCACCATAGCGCTGCTGGCGATCGCGTTGAACAAACGCGGTTGCCCGGCGGTCTCAATGACCGGTGATCAGGTGCGGATTCATACCGATTCCGCCTATGGCAAGGCGCGCATCACCCACATCGACACCGAGCTGGTTCAGGCTGAACTGGCTGCGGGCAAGGTGGTGGTGATCGCCGGTTTCCAGGGCCGTGACGAGCATAACGCCATCACGACGCTGGGCCGCGGCGGTTCGGATACCACGGCGGTTGCTGTGGCGGCGGCCATCAAGGCCGATGAGTGCCAGATCTTTACCGATGTGGATGGGGTATACACCACGGATCCGCGCATCGAGCCCAAGGCGCGTCGTCTCGACACCATCACCTTCGAGGAGATGCTGGAGATGGCCAGTCTCGGCGCCAAGGTGCTGCAGATCCGCTCGGTGGAGTTTGCGGGCAAGTACCGCGTCCCGCTGCGGGTGCTGTCGAGCTTTATCGATGGAGAGGGAACCTTAATCACATATGGAGGTGATAGGATGGAAGCTCCCCTGGTATCCGGGATCGCTTTTAACCGCAACGAGGCCAGCCTGACCATTCTGGGCGTGCCGGACAGACCAACCGTTGCCGCGCAGATCCTGAATCCGATCAGCGACGCCAACATTGATGTCGACATGATTGTGCAGAACACCTTGGGAGATGGCACCGCTGACTTCACCTTCACGGTGAATCGTGACGATTATCGCCGCGCCCGGGCGCTGTTGGAGGAGACCGCCACCGAACTTGGCGCCTCCTGCGTGCAGGGAAATGGCGAGATTGCCAAGGTCTCCATTGTCGGTGTCGGCATGTGGAACCATCCCGGTGTTGCGCGCACCATGTTCAAGGTATTGGGCGAGGAGGGGATCAACATGCAGTTGATCTCGACCTCTGAAATCAAAATCTCTGTGGTGATTGACGAGAAGTATCTGGAGCTGGCGGTGCGAGCCCTGCACGCGGCTTTCGGGTTGGATCAGGCACCGCAAGAGCAGCCCTTGGGCTAACAATCTCTGATTGATTTAGTTTCAACCATTTACCATATCGGTATCTTTGTTAGATAATGTCGCATATCGATATAAAAACAAAACAGGATACAGGAGCAAGCGAATGCTTATTTTGACTCGTCGTGTTGGGGAAACCCTGATGATTGGTGATGAAGTGACTGTCACCGTACTGGGCGTTAAAGGCAACCAGGTCCGTATCGGTGTTAACGCGCCGAAAGAGGTCTCCGTACACCGCGAAGAGATCTACCAGCGCATCCAGGCCGAGAAAGTTCCGGGCCAACCGGGCTTCTAAGCCACTTTCATGGCTGTGACAAGGCGACACCTCATGTGTCGCCTTTTGTTTTTTCTCGGTCCCTGAAATCGCCCTGCAGGGCGCGAAACTGCGGGATAAGTGCCGATATTGTTTGAATATTCCACGCTTTGGCCAAATGCTGAGCGAACGCACTTTTTTCTCCAAAAAAGTGTTTGACTAAAAATCCCTGTGAAGTATTATCAGCCCCGCAAACGGAGAGGTGGCCGAGAGGCTGAAGGCGCTCCCCTGCTAAGGGAGTATGCGGCTTATACCCGCATCGGGGGTTCGAATCCCCCCTTCTCCGCCATTTGCGCCCGTAGCTCAGCTGGATAGAGTACCTGGCTACGAACCAGGTGGTCAGAGGTTCGAATCCTCTCGGGCGCACCATATTACGACTCAAGCAAGAGTCACGTGTTGACCATCAGCAAGTCGACACTTTGGAAAAGGCTTACTGATAAGTAAGCTTTTTTTATCGTTTTAAAACAGGGCGCCCGTAGCTCAGCTGGATAGAGTACCTGGCTACGAACCAGGTGGTCAGAGGTTCGAATCCTCTCGGGCGCACCATTTAAAACGACACAACGATTTATGAGCGCCCGTAGCTCAGCTGGATAGAGTACCTGGCTACGAACCAGGTGGTCAGAGGTTCGAATCCTCTCGGGCGCACCATATTTTAAGCAGTACCCAAAGTTTGTGAGCGCCCGTAGCTCAGCTGGATAGAGTACCTGGCTACGAACCAGGTGGTCAGAGGTTCGAATCCTCTCGGGCGCACCATTTTCAAGCAGTACCAAAAGTTTATGAGCGCCCGTAGCTCAGCTGGATAGAGTACCTGGCTACGAACCAGGTGGTCAGAGGTTCGAATCCTCTCGGGCGCACCATACAGACAGCCTCGACTTCGGTCGGGGCTGTTTTTTTATGGGCGATATTTAGCATTTTGGTGCGGATCCCCGTGCGCTGTGGCGGCCGGGTCACCCTCCTGCCTGTCTGTTCTTGTCCTCTTTTATACCTCTTCTGTTATTGAGCCGCGTTCTTCTGAACGGTACAAGCCTTTGCCTCATCTGCAAGCGGGCTGTATGTCTGCTGTTGCAACGGCAGATGCCGCGTAGCACATCACTCAGGGTTTGCTAACCGACATCCTGCAAGGCCTGCAGAGGCGTTTTGCGGACAATAAAAAAGGATGCCGCAGCATCCTTTTGTGTTGAGATATTTACTCAGCTTTTCAGCCATTTGCGAATGCGGTTGGCATCGCCGATGGGGGTGCGTTTGCCCACCGAGTTGAGCAGCACGATGGCGAGTTCTCGGCTGTCCGGTTTGGCGCGCATCACCAGACAGCGCCCCGCTTCGTCAGTGAAACCTGTCTTGGAGAGGCGTACGTCCCAATCCGGGTTTTTCACCAGCGGGTTGGTGTTATTGAACATCAGGCTGTAGGCGGGGGCACTGAAGCGCATCTCCCGGTTCTCATCCTGAGTGAACTGACGGATCAGCGGCTGACGATAGGCGGCGGCGGCCAGCTTGCCGAGATCCCGGGCGGTGGAGACGTTGCGGGTGGAGAGGCCGGTGGAGTCGTAGAAGTGGGTATTGCGCATTCCGAGCGCTCTGGCCTTGTTGTTCATGGCCCGCACGAAGGCGCTGCGGCCGCCCGGATAGTGACGCGCCAGTGCCGAGGCCATCCGGTTTTCGGAGGACATCAGCGCCAGATGCAGGGCGTCACGGCGGGTCACCTTGGTGCCCATGCGGATGCGGGAATGAGTGTGTTTGACCCGATCCAGATCGTTCTTGTCGACCGTAATGGTCTGGTTGAGATTCTGTTTGGCATCCAGCACCACCAGCGCTGTCATCAGCTTGGTGAGGGAGGCGATGGGACGCACCTTGGTGGCATTCTTCTGGTAGAGCGTCTTGCCCGTTTTTACATCCACGACCAGGGCGCTGCTTGAGCGTACTTCCAGTTTGGCTGGGTTGGGTGCCGCGCTGACCGCAGGCAATCCCAGCATTCCCATCAACCCGACAACCAGCGCTGCTGCGCGAATCCGACACCACATACAACCGACTCCATTCCCATCCAAAAAAAGGCGCTAGATTCACTCATTTTTACCCCGGCTTTACAAGGGCCGAGCGGGACTATTTCTGCTATTTGCGCAAAATTGGCGATCAAAAAAGCCCTCTGGCGAGGGCTTTCGGGTCGGGCGTTGGGCGAAGGGTCAATCCCGCGGCTGCGCGGCCCTGCGTTTGCTGATCCAGCGCCAGACCAGCGCCACCATGCCACCCACCAGCAGGGCCACCGGCAGATAGATGATGATGTTGAAGAACTGGGTCTGGTATTCGGCTGCCAACTTGGTGTGGCTCAGGTAGTAGCCAAACCCGACCAGCGGGCAGATCCACATGATGGAGCTGATCAGATTGACGATGAGGAAGCGCCCCTGGGGCAGCTCGGTGGCACCGACGATGTAGGGGTAGGCGGTGCGTACGAAGGCGATATAGCGCGCGGTGATCAGGGTGATGATCCCGTACTTGTCCAGCAGGTGGTAGACCTTCTGTTGGTGTCGCTCTTCCACGTGGGACATCAGCCGATGGTAGAGCTGGGTGTGGCCAAGGAAGCGCCCCTGCATGTAACCGAGCCAGGTGCCGACAAAGGTAGCCATGATCAACAGCGGGATCACCCCGAGAGACAATACATCCTGATAGATGAGTACGCCGGTGAGGATCAGCAGGCTGTCACCGGGCAGAAAGGCGGTAGGGATGAATCCGTTTTCCAGTACCAGAAACGTCAGAATCACACCACAGATCATGAAGGCCATCTTGGGATCGGAAAGTGTGTTCAGATCGTGATTCATAAAGGCGTGAGCCAGTTGGTAAAACTGCTCCATACTTGCAAACTCCGCAGGTTAGCTGGGTTGATCGGTCAAGGGCATGGCGAGCACCTTGTCGATGCGCAGGCCATCCATGTCAACAATTTCCAGTTGCCACTGTTCCAGTGTCACCAGGTCTCCGGTTTGTGGAACACGACCAAGGAGCAGCATGATAAGCCCTCCGAGGGTGTGATAGTGATGTTTTTCTTCTTCTGGCAGACGAACCAGCTCCAGACAGTCCTTCAACTCCGGCAACGGGATCAGGCCATCGAGCAGCCAGCTGCCGTCGGCGCGCCGGAATGCCCAGTTGTCCTCGCCATCCTCCTGCTGGAAATCCCCCGCCAGCGCCTCCAGCAGATCCTGCTGGGTGACCAGTCCCTGCAACTCGCCATATTCGTCCACCACCAGCGCCATCTGTTCGCTGTGGGTGCGGAAGTGGTTGAGCAGCTCGACGCCGTTGAGGGTCTCGGGCAGCAAGCTGCCCTCCTGGGTCAGGGCTGCCAGATCGATGGGCTCCCCCTTGATATAGGCGTGCAGCACCTTGCTGACATTGATGATACCCACCAATTCTGACAGGTTGCCGTCGCAGACCGGAAAATAGCTGTGGCGATACTCCACCAGTCGTTGCAGGTTGGTCTCCAGCGGCAGCGCCAGATCCAGATAGCGGATATCGCTGCGCGGCACCATCAGGGAGGAGAGGCTGCGCTCGTCGAGACGGAAGACGTTGCGCAGCATGGTGTGTTCATGATCCTCGATCACCCCGGCTTCCGATCCTTCCACCAGCATGGCGTGGATCTCCTCCTCGGTAACGTTGGCGCTGCCGTTCTGGTTGACCCGCAGCAGCCGCAGGCTGGCATTGGTAGAGGCCGACAGCAGCCAGACGAAGGGGCGGGTCAGGGTGGCGAGCCAGTGCATGGGGCGCGCGACCAGACAGGCGATGCGCTCGGCATTGAGCTGGCCGAGCCGCTTGGGCACCAGCTCCCCTACCACGATGGAGAGATAAGTAACCACCACCACCACTATGACGGTGGCGATCAGGCCACTGCTCTTGGCCGGGAGCCCCCACTCCTGCAACCAGAGGGAGAAGGGCTGGGCCAGCAGGGATTCGCCGTAGATACCGTTGAGCAGACCGATGCTGGTAATGCCGATTTGGACGGCAGAGAGAAAATGGGTCGGGTCTTCGCCCAGTTTGAGGGCAATGGCGGCGGAGCGGTTGCCTTCAGAGGCAAGCTTGCCGAGGCGAGCCTTGCGTGCGGTGACGATGGCGATTTCTGACATGGCGAAGACGCCATTAAGCAAAATCAATCCCAGCAGGATCAATATTTCCATACAGCAACAGCACTCCTTGAGTGGATAAGATCGCTGGCAGTGTAATGAATTTGGCGGCGATGCGCTTGTGAAAGCGGGTGATCCGGCTCGCTAATTTGATGACAGCGCTTTGCGATGGCTGAAAAAGATGGCCGGAAAAGAGAGGGACGACCCCGCAAAACGGCGTAATGGGCGAGGTGGCATTGCAGGAGTGAAAAGGGCGGGAAGTCCCGCCCTTGCTTGTCACTTGTCAGGCAACCGTTGTCAGAACTGCTGGAACCAGCGCTGGATCTGGGCCGGGTCTTTGCTCTGGGTCAGGGAGAGCATCAGCAGCACCCGCGCTTTCTGCGGGTTGAGAGTGCCGGAGGCCACGAAGCCGTACTTGGCATCATCGATCTCGGCATCCAGGGTGGTGGCGCCGGTCGGTACGCGGGCGGAACGCACCACGCGGATACCATCCTTGCTCGCCTTGGCCAGGGTATCGAACAGGGTGTGGTAGAGATTGCCGTTACCCACCCCGGCGCTGACGATGCCGTCGAACTTGGCATCCACCATCGCCTTGGCCGGCAAGTCGGTGGCGTTGGCGTAGCTGTAGACGATGCCCACTTGCGGCAGCTTGTCGAGCTTGCTCACGTCAAACGGCGTCTTGCTGGTGTGCAGACGGGCCGGGCTGCGCTGATAGTCGATCTTGCCGTTGTGGATGTAACCCAGCGGGCCGAAGTTGGGGGAGGCGAAGGTCTGCACCCCGGTGGTGTTGGTCTTGGTGACGTCGCGGGCATCCAGCACGGTGTCGTTCATCGCCACCATCACGCCACGTCCCTTGGAGGCGGGGTCGGAGGCTGTCACCACGGCGTTGTAGAGGTTGAGCGGGCCATCGGCACTCATGGCGGTGGAGGGGCGCATGGCGCCAACCAGTACCACCGGCTTGTCGCTCTTGACAGTCAGATTGAGGAAGTAGGCGGTCTCTTCCATGGTGTCGGTGCCGTGGGTGATGACAATGCCATCCACGTCATCCTTGGCCAGCAGCTCGTTGACCCGTTTGGCCAGCTTGAGCCACACCTCGTCGTTCATGTCCTGGGAGCCGATCTTCACCACCTGCTCACCCTGCACGTCGGCCACGTTTTTCATCTCGGGCACGGCAGCGATCAGCGTCTCGATGGCTACCTTGCCAGCCTCGTAGTTGGACTGGGTAGCCGACTGGCCAGATCCGGCAATGGTGCCGCCGGTTGCCAGAATATGGACGTTGGGCAGGGCCATTGCCATGGGGGAGAGGGTCAGGCCGACGACGGCGGCGAGCAGGGTCTTGCGGATCGGTAGGGTCATGCTGCAAATCCTTATGGTTGGAATAATCGCAGCAAGTTTGCCCGTTTAATAACCCGGGTCTGTGATAAAACTCACCAAAAGACAGGTGAGTACAGATTTTTAACCTGTTTTATACCTCTATGGAGATAATTTAACTCGCAGAGAAACCCTTGGCTTCGATCAGGGCGATCAGCTCGGCCTTGCTCAGCTCGCTCTCAATGACGGCCTTGCTGCTGGCGAAATCGACGGTTGCGGTGGTGACCGCAGGCTGGGCCAGCAGCGCTTTTTGCAGACTGGCGGCGCAGCCACCACAGGACATGCCGGACACGGTGAGTTCGATGGTCATGGAATATCTCCTCTGTTGATGGGCGCCAGCCTAAAGCTGCCGCCTCCGGCAAGGTCAAGCCGTTAGTACATCAACCCTAGGTAGTTCATCAGAGTCGCCCCGAGGCTGGTAGTGACCAGCGAACCGAGGGTGGTAGTGGCGATGATGTTTGCGGCCAGCACGCTGTCGCCCCCCATGGCGCGGGTCATCACATAGCTGGCGGCGGCAGTCGGGGTGGCGCTGATGAGAAACAGAATGCCCAGCTCCAGATGGCTGAAGCCGAGCAGGGCCGCCCCAAGAGTGAACGCAGCCGGAATGAGACAGAGCCGCATGATGCTGGCCCAGCCCGCAATGGCTGCACCACCACGCAGAGCATCCAGGCTGAGGGAGGCGCCGGTGCAGAGCAGCGCCAGCGGCAACGTCATGTTGGCGAAGTAGCTACCGGTGGTGAGCAGCAGTTGCGGCATCTTGATACCGAGCAGGGTAAACGGCAGCGCTGCCACAATGGCGATGATCAGCGGATTCTTGATGATGCCGAGCAGGATGGGGCGAATGCCGGTGGCGCCGCCGAGACTGCGGGTGAGGGTGATCACCGCGAGAATGTTGTAGAGCACAGTCACAGCGCCGACATAGAAGGCCGCCGCCCCCAACCCTTCGTGGCCATAGGCGTTTTGCACATAGGCGAGCCCGATAATGGCGCTGTTGCCGCGAAAGCTCCCCTGCACGAAGATCCCGCGCAGCCGCTGCTCCCCGATAAAACGCCCGGCCAGCAGCTCCAGCACCAGATAGCTGATACCGGTGGCGAGCAGGCCATAGCCGATAAACCAGAGGCTCGGCATGGTGGCGAAGTTGGTACCCAGAATACTGAGAAAGAGCAGAGCGGGCAGGGTGACCTGAAACACCAGTCGCGAGGCGGATTCGGTAAAGGGATCCGGCAGCAGCCCCAACCGCTTGAGCAAGATGCCGAGCAGCAGCACCACGCAGATGGGGCCTGTGATGGAGAGGGAGAAGAGCAGACTGGCCAGCAGATCCATGATGGGCGTCCTGTGTTGTGCCCACACACCCTGACGGCGGGGCAAAAAGGGCATTCTAACGCCATGGGCTTGTATTCACAGGGGTTAATCACAACAATGTGGGCAATTCCACCGCCTAGCCTCCTGTGAGCCAATTCATGGACAAGAAACTGACCATCCTCGATATCGCCAGACTGAGTGGCGTCGGCAAGTCGACCGTCTCCCGGGTGCTTAATCAGGATCCCAAGGTGAAGCAGGAGACCCGCGAGCGGGTGGAGCAGATCATCGCCGAACATGGCTTCGTGCCGAGCAAGTCGGCGCGGGCCATGCGCAGCCAGAGCCAGCAGGTGGTGGGGATCATCGTCTCGCGGCTCGACTCCAGCTCGGAGAATCAGGCGGTGCGCGGCATGCTGGAGACCCTCTATCAGCGCGGCTACGATGCTGTGCTGATGGAGAGCAAGTTCTCCCCGGCCAAGGTACAGGAGCATCTGGCGGTGCTGGAGCGGCGCGGGGTGGATGGCATTATCCTGTTCGCCTTCAATAACTTGGACTATGCCGCCATGGCGCCGCTGAAAGAGAAGCTGGTGCTGGTCGCTCGTGAATATCCCGGTTTCTCCTCGGTCTGCTTCGACGACGCCGGTGCGGTACGCACCATGCTGGCGCAACTGGCAAGCCGTGGCGCCCGCGACATCGCTTATCTGGGGGTGGATGCCTCGGATCTCACCACCGGCCAGCGCCGCCTAGATGCTTATCTCGCTTACTGCGCAGAGCAGGGGTTGCGCCCGCGCAGCGCCCTCGGCGATCTCAGCCTGCAGAGCGGCTACCGGCTGGCGGCCGAGCTGCTTACCCCCTCCACCCAGGCGTTGGTCTGCGCCAGCGATACCCTCGCCATCGGTGCAGCAAAATACCTTCAAGAACAAGGGCGTAGCGAGGTGCTGGTGACCGGCCTTGGCAACAACCCCATGCTCAGCTTCCTCTTCCCCAACGCCCTCAGTCTCGATCTTGGTTACAAAGGGGCGGGGGAGCAGGCGGCGCGTCAGCTGCTCGGCCAGATTGAGCAGGCTCAGCCTCCGTTGGTGACAATCGCCCCCTGCCGAACCCTGTGAGCCCCATCACTTCCGACTGAACAAAAAGTGCGCTTTTTGTGACGCTGGCCACGAATTGGGAACGTTCCCATTTCGATCTGACCAGATTGTCGGCATGCTAAATGGGAACGATACCAAAAACGCTCCGGCCGACAGACTGGCTCAAAAGGGCGATACAGACCACTATTCAATGGCGTCACAGAGGGAAGACCCATGTCCAAGATCAACGCACAGCAGCTTGCCACCCTGATCGACAAGATCGGCGGCAAGGAGAACATCGCCACCGTCAGCCACTGCCTGACCCGGTTGCGCTTCGTCCTGAATGATCCGGCCAAGGCCGACAGCAAGGCCATCGAAACCATTCCGGCAGTGAAGGGAAGCTTCACCCAGGGCGGTCAGTTCCAGGTGGTGATCGGCAACGAGGTAGAGCAGTGGTACAAGGCGCTGACCGAAGAGCTCGGCGTCAGCGGTGGCAGCAAGGAGACCGCCAAGCAGGCGGCGCGCCAGAACATGAACCCGCTGGAGCGGGGTATCTCCCATCTGGCGGAGATCTTCGTTCCGCTGCTGCCCGCCATCATCACCGGTGGTCTGATCCTGGGCTTTCGCAACGTCATCGGCGACATCAAGATGTTCGACGATGGCACTCACACTCTCACCGAGATCAGCCAGTTCTGGGCTCAGGTGCACGCCTTCCTCTGGCTGCTGGGCGAGGCTATTTTCCACTTCCTGCCGGTCGGCGTCTGCTGGTCTGCAGTGAAGAAGATGGGCGGCTCCGAGATCCTAGGTATCGTGCTGGGGGTGACGCTGGTGTCACCGCAGTTGATGAATGCCTACGGCATTGGTCAGCAGACTCCCGAGGTGTGGGACTTCGGCCTGTTCGTGATCCAGAAGGTAGGTTATCAGGCCCAGGTCATTCCGGCGCTGCTGGCGGGTGTCTTCCTGGCTTGGGTTGAGACCAACCTCAAGCGGATCATTCCGGCTTACCTCTATCTGGTGATTGTGCCGTTTGTCTCGCTGCTGCTGGCGGTGATCGTGGCTCACGCCTTTATCGGCCCGTTCGGCCGCTGGATTGGTGACGGTGTCGGCTTCGCTGCCAAGGCTGCCATGACCGGATCCTTTGCTCCCATCGGCGCTGCCCTGTTCGGTTTCCTCTACGCACCGCTGGTCATCACCGGCATCCACCACACCACCAACGCAGTGGATCTGCAACTGATGCAGAGCATGGGCGGCACCCCGATCTGGCCGCTGATCGCCCTCTCCAACATCGCTCAGGCTTCTGCGGTCGTCGGCATCATTCTGATTAGCCGCAAGGAGAACGAACGGGAGATCTCGGTGCCTGCCGCCATCTCCGCCTACCTCGGGGTTACCGAACCGGCCATGTACGGTATCAACCTCAAGTACAAGTTCCCCATGCTGTGCGCCATGGTGGGCTCCAGCCTTGCCGCCCTCATTTGTGGCTTTGCCGGGGTAATGGCCAACGGCATCGGGGTAGGCGGCCTGCCCGGCATCCTCTCCATCCAGCCGCAATACTGGGCTGTGTTCGCCATCGCCATGCTGGTCGCCATCGTGGTGCCTGTGGTGCTGACCCTGCTGGTCTACAAGCGCCAGCAAGCCGCAGGCAAGTTGGCCCAAGCCAGCGCCTGACACTGATTATCAGGGCGACCCGTGGGTCGCCCTCTCCATTTTCTATTCGAGACAAGAGAAAGACCCATGAGCCAAACACCCTGGTGGCAGAGTGCCGTGATTTACCAGATTTACCCCAAGAGCTTTCAGGATTCCGGCGCCCGTGGCACCGGAGATCTCAAGGGGATCATGGCCCGCCTCGACTATCTCAAGACCCTAGGCGTTGACGCCCTCTGGCTGACCCCTGTCTACGTCTCCCCGCAGGTGGACAACGGCTACGACATCGCCGATTACTACGCCATCGACCCTGCCTACGGCACCATGGATGATTTCGAGGCGCTGCTGGCCGCCGCCCACGCGCGCGATATCCGCATCGTGATGGATATAGTAGTGAACCACACCTCCACCGAGCACACCTGGTTCAAGTCGGCACTGGGGAACAAGAACAGCCCCTACCGCGACTACTACATCTGGCGGGATCCGGTAGATGGCGGCGTGCCCAACAATTGGCAATCCAAGTTTGGTGGCAGCGCCTGGGAGCTGGATGCAGCCACCGGTCAGTACTACCTGCACCTGTTTGCCCGCGAGCAGGCGGATCTCAACTGGGAAAATCCGGCGGTGCGCGCCGAGGTGAAAAAGATCATCCACTTCTGGGCGAACAAGGGGGTGGATGGTTTCCGCCTCGACGTCATCAACCTTATCTCCAAGGATCAGGCGTTCCCGAACGACGAGATTGGCGATGGCCGCCGCTTCTATACCGACGGGCCGCGTATTCACGAGTTCTTGCAGGACGTGAGCCGCGAGGTGTTTGCCCCTGTCGGCGCCATGACGGTGGGGGAGATGTCCTCCACCAGTCTGGAACACTGCCAGCGTTACGGCGCGCTGGACGGCTCAGAGCTCTCCATGGTGTTCAACTTCCACCACCTCAAGGTGGATTACCCCAACGGCGACAAGTGGACCAAGGCGCCGTTCGATTTCCTCGAACTCAAGCGCATCTTCAACCACTGGCAGAGCGGCATGCATGGCAAGGGGTGGTCGGCGCTATTCTGGTGCAATCACGACCAACCGCGCATCGTTTCCCGTTTCGGTGACGAGGGTGAGCATAGGGTGGTGGCCGCCAAGATGCTGGCCAGTACGCTGCACGGCCTGCAAGGCACCCCCTACATCTATCAGGGGGAGGAGATCGGCATGACCAACCCCGGCTATCAGCACATCGATGACTATCAGGATGTGGAGAGCCGCAACATCTTCGCCATCAAGCAGGCGGAAGGGATGAGCGAGGCCGAGATCCTCGCCATTCTCGGCGCCAAGTCCCGCGACAACTCGCGCACGCCGATGCAATGGAGCGCAGCGGCCAATGCAGGTTTCACCAGCGGGACGCCCTGGCTCAAGCCTGCCGCCAACTATCCCGAGATCAACGCCGAGGCGGCGCTGGCCGACCAGCACTCGGTGTTCTGGCACTATCGGGATCTCATCGCCATTCGCAAGGCGCACCCCATCTTCACTCAGGGGGATTATCAGGAGCTGCTGACGGGGCACCCGCAGATCTGGGCCTATGCCCGCCGTGCCAACGGTCAGACCCTGCTGGTGGTGAGCAACTTCTACGGCGAGCCGGTGGAGTTTGCCTTGCCTGCCGAGCTGCAAAGTGGGCAAGGTCGGCTGCTGCTCGGCAACTACCCGGATAGCCCGGCCCAACCGCAATCGGGTATGCTGCGCCCTTATGAATCCCTGATCTGGCTGATGGAGTAGTGGATGAGCGAGGAAATGGTTGCAGCTGAACAGCTGCATGCGCGTGGTGCCGAGTGGCAGAAGATGGTGGCCGGTGATCCCTATGATGCGGGCGATCCCGAGCTCAAAGCGGCACGTGAGCGCTGCCGCAAGCTCTATCACACCTTCAACACCAGCTGGCAGGAGAAACCGGCGCAGGATGCTTTGCTGCACGAGCTGCTCGGTAGCCGCGGCCAGGAGTGTGCCATCAATCCGCCGTTCTTCTGCGACTATGGCGCCAATATCTTCGTCGGCGAGAACTTCTACGCCAACGTGAATTGCACCATCCTCGACGTCTGCGAGGTGCACATCGGCGACAACGTGCTGCTGGCGCCCGGGGTGCAGATCTACACCGCCGCTCATCCGGTGGCGGTGGCGCCACGTATCAAGGGTGTCGAGTTCGGCAAGCCTGTACGGATCGGTCACAACGTCTGGATTGGCGGCAGCACGGTTATCTGTCCCGGTGTCACTATCGGTGACAACAGCGTCATCGGTGCCGGTTCGGTGGTGACCAAAGATGTGCCCGCCAACGTGGTGGCGGCTGGCAACCCTTGCAAGGTGCTTCGGCCGATGACGGCACAGGAGCTTGAAGGCGTCATCCAGCGGTGAGCAGGGGCCATGAATGCAATTGCTATCTGACTGATAGAAAAGCGACTTTCAGATTGTTTTGCATTCAGTGCTTATGTTCGGGGCCGCTTGGCCGATACTGTTGAGTGCAGGAGGAACCCTATGGATATATCAAGTTCTGCAAATGCGTCGTTTGGTTCTGCTCTGATGACGGCCAGCCTGGCCAAGAAACAGCAGACCCAAGAGGGCGAAGCTGCGCTGAAGCTGCTGCAAAACGCAGCGCAATCAGCGCCGGTTGCACCGACATCGGCCAGCGCTTCTCTGGGAAGCAAGATCGATATTCGCGTCTGACCCTAATGAAAAAGCCCCCATCTTGCGATGGGGGCTTTTTTATCTCTGCGATTTGCGGGATCAGACCGGGAAAGGAGCAGGCGCCTCGAAGGTCATCCGCTCGCCACTGCGAGGGTGGCTGATAGTCAGCATGGCCGCATGCAGGTAGAGATGGGGCGCCGCCGCCAGCGCATCCGGATGGGCGTAGAGGTTGTCACCCAGGATCGGATGCCCCAGCTCCAGCATATGGACGCGCAACTGGTGCGAGCGACCTGTGATGGGAGTCAGCTTGATCAGGCTGTTGCCGTTCTCCACTTTCAGTTTCTGCCACAGGGTCAGGGCGTGACGCCCCTCCTCGTGATCCACCTTTTGCTTCGGGCGGTTGGGCCAGTCGACGCAGAGCGGCAGGTCAACCTGTCCCAACTCTGCTTCCGGCTCGCCCCACACCCAGGCGAGGTAGTGCTTCTCGGTCTCCCGCTCGCGAAATTGCCGACTCAGCTCCCGATGAGAGTTGGGATTGAGGGGAATGACAATGACGCCTGTGGTGGACATGTCGAGGCGATGAGCTGCCGCCGCCTTGGGGTGCTGCTGTTTGACCCGATGCAGGACGCTGTCTTCATTCTCGGGGCCGCGCCCGGGGACGCTTAGCAGGCCAGTGGGCTTGTTGACCACCATGATGTCCTTGTCCTTGAACAGGATATCGAGCCAGGGTTCCAGAGGCGGTGAGTATTCAAACATAAATGTCTCGCATCAGAAGGTGGGGGCAAGCCCCCATCAGTTATGGGTAACCACGACAAAGCGGCCTTGGGTATCCAGTTTGAGCTGGGTCTGGCCGCTGTCGGTCGGTACCTTGTCAGTTATGGGTGACCACGATAAAGCGGATGGCATCCAGCTTGAGTTGGGTCTGATCGATCAGGTGGTGCAATTCTGCCTGCAGATTGCGCAGATAATCCAGCTCGCTGTCGCGCACGTTCGGGTTGACCGCCTTGAGCGCTTCCAAACGATCCAGATCCTGCTGCAGGGTCTGCGCCATCTGGGCACGGGCTTTGTCGACAATCCCGGCTTTCAGCTCTTCGGCAATGGCTTGCCCCTTGCCAATCAGACCGTGGATCACCGGCTGGGATGCAGTCACGAGCTTGCTGCCGAGGTGGCGATTGACCGGCGTCAGCTGGCGGTTGAAGGCATCGAACGCCACTTTCTCACCCAGATTCTGGCCGTTCTTGTCCATCAGCAGACGGATCGGCGTCGGCGGCATGAAGCGGTAGAGCTGGGGATGGGCCGCAGACTCGGCAACGAAGATCAGCTCAAGCAGGATGGAGCCGATGGGCAGCGCCTTGTTCTTGAGCAGTGCGACCGAGGTGGCACCGATCTCGGAGCCCAGGATCAGGTCGATACCGCCGCGCATCATGGGGTGATCCCAGGAGAGCAGCGCCATGTCATCCCGCGACAGGGCGGTATTGCGATCGAAGGTGATGGTCATGCCGTCTTGCGGCAGGCCCGGGAAGCTGGAGACCAGCATATGATCCCCGGGAGTCAGTACCAGCGCATTCTCGCCACGGTCATCTTGATTGACGCCGATCTCGTCGAACATCTTGAGAGCGAAGGAGATCATACCAGTGTCGTCATCTTCGGCGGCCAGCTTGTCGACCAGCTGCTGGGCGGCGGCGCCACCGCTGGAGTGGATCTCCAGCAGGCGATCGCGACCCTGCTCCAGTCGGGCCTTGAGCGGCTCGTGCAGTTCGCGGGTCTTGATCAGCAGGGCGTCGAGGGCAGCCTGATCGCCGGTGTTGGCGGCCAGCAGCTCGAACAGCTCTTCACGTACCGCTTCGAATACCGGGCGGGCAGTCGGGCAGGTCTGCTCGAACGCGTCCAGACCATCGTGATACCAGAGCTGCAGGGCGCGCTGGGCAGTCCCTTCCAGATAGGGAACGTGGATCTCGACGGTATTCTGCTGACCGATACGATCCAGTCGGCCGATCCGCTGTTCCAGCAGATCCGGGTTGAGGGGCAGATCGAACAGCACCAGATGGCTGGCAAACTGGAAGTTGCGCCCTTCTGAGCCGATCTCGGAGCAGAGCAGCACCTGGGCGCCACCCTCTTGCTGGGCGAAATAGGCGGAGGCCTTGTCCCGCTCGAGGATCGACATCCCTTCGTGGAACACTGCTCCACGGATCCCTTCACGGGTACGCAGCGCCTCTTCCAGCGCGATGGCGGTCGCCGCTTCGGAGCAGATCACCAGCACCTTCTGCTGGCGGGCTGAGAGCAGCAGCTCCAGCAACCATTCTACGCGCGGGTCGAACTGGGTCCAGGTTGCGTTGTCGCCTTCGAACTGCTGGAAGATCTTCTCGGGATAGAGGTAGCGCAGGGCACGGGTCTGCAGATCGCCACCGTTGCCACCCATCATGCCCATCACCTTGATGGCAGTCTTGTACTGCTCCGGCAGCGGCATGGGGTAGACGTTGAGGTGACGCTCGGGGAAGCCCTGAATATTGGCGCGGCTGTTGCGGAACAGTACCCGGCCGGTGCCATGCTGATCCAGCAGCTTGGCGACCGCCTGCTGGCGTGCAGTCGCATCGCTCAAGTCCAGCCCTTCCAGCTGGCTGGCGAGGATCTGTCTGGCTTCATCGCTCAGGGTCTCGCCATCCAGCAGCTCTTGCGCGGCGCTCGCGACCTGACCATAGGCCTGCTCCTCGGCGAGGAAGGCCTCGTAGTCGTAGAAACGCTCGGGATCGAGCAGGCGCAGACGGGCAAAGTGGCTCTGGTGGCCCAGCTGATCCGGGGTGGCGGTCAGCAGCAGCACGCCCGGCACCTGTTCGGCCAGCGCTTCCACCATCTCATAGGCGCGGCTCGGCGCCTCTTCACTCCACTCCAGATGGTGGGCTTCGTCGACAACCAGCAGATCCCACTCGGCTTCCAGCACCTGCTCGAAGCGACGACGCTTCTTGCGCAGGAAGTCGAGGCTGCAGATCACCAGCTGTTCGGTCTCGAAGGGGTTCTCCGCATCGGCAAACGCCTCGATGCAGCGCTCCTCGTCAAACAGGGAGAAGTGCAGATTGAAGCGGCGCAACATCTCGACCAGCCATTGGTGCTGCAAGGTTTCGGGCAGCAGAATAAGCACCCGATGGGCGCGGCCGGAGAGCAGCTGCTGATGAATGATCATGCCCGCTTCGATGGTCTTGCCCAGACCCACCTCATCGGCCAGCAGTACGCGCGGAGCGTAGCGGTGACCCACTTCATGGGCAATATAGAGCTGGTGCGGGATCAGGCTGACCCGGCCACCGGCCAGACCGCGAGTCGGGTTGCGACGACGCTGGTGCTGGTTGACCAGCGCCTCGTAGCGCAAGGTAAAGCGGGACATCCGGTCAATCTGACCGGCGAACAGGCGATCCTGCGGCTTGTTGAACTTGATAAAGTTGTTGAGAAACACTTCCTTGAGGGCAACGGGCTCATCATTGTCGGTGCGCACACCTACATATATAAGCAGGCCGTCTTTCTCCTGCACTTCTTCGACCGTCATGGTCCAGTCTTCGTGACTGGTGATCTGATCGCCCACATTGAAGCTGACCCGGGTGACCGGCGCCTCTTCTTTGGCATACATGCGGTTTTCACCGGTAGCCGGAAACAACAGGGTAACCATGCGTCCTTCAACAGCAACGACAGTCCCCAACCCCAGATCCGTCTCTGTATCACTAATCCAACGCTGGCCAAGTGCAAAAGGCATTAAACTCTCCAAAGCCCAAGAGTGTGTGAATCGCAAAGGGGCGCTATGTTACCCGAAGGCGTGACCTCGATCACCATGCATATAGATGTAGAGAGACCAAATCGCCACAACCTTGATCTGCTACCACCGCCACGCCATCTAGAGGATAGCGAGCTCGCCAAACGGGTGTGTTATTGCAGGATAAATGCGCTTTTTGGGTGATTAGTGAACGGTTGAACCAAAAATGCGAATTTAATTCGAAAACACCCTTGCAAGCGTGATTCAGATCCCTATAATGCGCCCCTACCAGCACGGCGGAACACGCCGAACTGATGAGCCAGCTTCCTTGTGAAGCCGGCGCCGAAAGAAAAGCGAAAACAATCGCTTGACTTTCGAAGTGAGAAGCGTATTATGCGCCTCCTCAACGCGACAAGCGTGACGCTCTTTAACA
>NZ_JBFOCU010000040.1:0-103263 GCF_040907945.1 Aeromonas sp. s11
CGCCAAGCGGTAAGGCAGCGGGTTTTGATCTCGCCATCCCTAGGTTCGAATCCTAGTACCCCAGCCATTTTTCTGTTCTCTTCCACATCAGTGGTTGATAACAAACGGCTATGTAGCTCAGTTGGTTAGAGCATCGCACTCATAATGCGGGGGTCACAGGTTCGAATCCCGTCATAGCCACCATTATTTCTGTTGGGGTATCGCCAAGCGGTAAGGCAGCGGGTTTTGATCTCGCCATCCCTAGGTTCGAATCCTAGTACCCCAGCCATTTTTCTGTTCTCTTCCACATCAGTGGTCGATAACAAACGGCTATGTAGCTCAGTTGGTTAGAGCATCGCACTCATAATGCGGGGGTCACAGGTTCGAATCCCGTCATAGCCACCATTAATATTGCGGAAGTGGCGAAATTGGTAGACGCACCAGATTTAGGTTCTGGCGCCCTAGGCGTGAGAGTTCGAGTCTCTCCTTCCGCACCATTAATAGCAGTACCAAACAGACCAGCTCACGCTGGTTTTTTTGTATCTGAAATTTGCCTCTCCCTAGTTTTTCTCTCGCTCCTCTATTTAACCAATCTCCACGTTAATTCCCGTCCACATCACTCTTCACTGATTCCGAGCACGCCTTGCCACTCTTGTCTCCCGGCCATAAAAAAGCGGCCCGCAGGCCGCTGGTGCACACATTCATCATCCCGGTTATCAGAACGGGAAGAACCAGGGGATCGCTACCACGCTCACCGCCATCACCAACAGGGTGAATGGCACCCCGATACGGATAAAATCGGCAAACTTGTAGTTGCCCGGCCCCAGTACCAGGGTATTGACCGGTGACGAGACCGGCGTCATAAAAGCGGCCGAGGCGGCGATGGCAATGGTCATGGCAAACGGATAGGGCGATACCCCCATCTGCTGGGCCGTGCCCAGCGCAATGGGCGCCATCAGCACTGCGGTGGCGGTGTTGGAGATAAAGAGCCCGATCACCGCGCAAAGGGCAAACAGGCTGGCCAGCATGACCCGCGGCCCCATCTCCCCTACCGCATTGATCAGACCACCGACGATCAGATCCACCCCGCCGGTTTTTTGCAGCGCCAGCGCAAAGGGGAGCATGCCGACGATGAGGATCAGGGTCGGCCAGTGGATCGACTTGTAGGCACTCTCCATGTCGATGCAGCGAAACTTGCCCATCAGCAGACAGGCGATCAGCGCCGCAATCACGTTGGGCACCGGATCGGTCACCATCAGCAGGATCATCACCCCGAGGCAGATAAGGGCATGGATCGCCTGACTGCGGGCGGGGGCCATCTCGTCCACTTCGGCGGGCAGCCCCATCAGCAGAAAGTCGCGGCTATGGGTCTGCAACTGTCTGATGTGGCTCCAGTTCCCTACCACCAGCAGGGTGTCCCCCATCTGCAGCGGCTCGTCCACCAGCTTGCCTGCCAGCGCTTCACCGTCGCGGCGCAGCCCCACCACGCTCAAACCATAGCTGGAGCGGAAGGTCACCTCACGCACGCTTTTACCCAGCAGCTTGGACTCTGGGATCAGCGACACCTCGGCCATCCCCACCTCCCGCGCCTGATCGGAGAAATACTCCCCGCGCAGGATCATCGGCTCGAGCCGCGCCTCGCTGCAAAACGCCCGCACATCCACCTCGGGGTCTGACATGTCGATCAGCAGCACATCCTTGGCCTGGAACTCACTGATCCCGGACACCGGCACCATCACCCGGCGAAACTTGCGCCAGCGCTCCACCCCGATGACGTGGGCACCATAACGGGCACGCAGTTGCAGCTCATCCAGGGTATGGCCAATCAGCGGGGAGTCCGGCCGCAGCGCCAGACGACGGGCCCGACCGGCCAATCGGTAGTCTCGGATCAGATCGCGCAGGGTGCGGCGCCCGGCCGGCTTGCCTTTGCCCTCTTCCCCTTCGCCCACCAAGGAGCCGCGCACCAGCAGCATGTAGAGGATGCCCAGCCCCAGGATCAGCACGCCCATGGGGGTGAAATCGAAGAACCCGAAACCATGTATGCCGTGGCGCATCAGCTCGCTGTTGACCACCATGTTGGGGGGCGTGGCCACCAGCGTCATCATGCCGCTGATCAGCCCGGCAAAACCGAGGGGCATCATCAGGCGACCGGCCGGGATCCCCATCCGGTTCGCCACACTCAGCACCACCGGGATAAAGATGGCCACCACTCCGGTGCTGCTCATCACAGCCCCCAGACTCGCCACCGCCACCATCAGCAGCACCAGCAGCTTGGTCTCGCTGCTACCCGCCACCTTCACCAATGCATCCCCCACCTGATAAGCGATGCCGGTACGCACCAGCCCCTCACCCACCACAAACAGGGCGGCAATCAGAATGACGTTGGGATCGCTAAAGCCCGCCAGCGCCTCTGGCAGGGTGAGGGTGCCGCTCAGCACAAACAGGATGACCACGCCCAAGGCGACCACGTCCATGCGCACCTTGTTGGTCATGAAGAGATAGATGGCGCCAGCCAGCAGACAGAGCACCCAGACAAGCTCGGAATTCAATGCAACCTCCTTTTATCACGTGATTCTCCTCCCGGAGAGTGGACTCTATCAGACCACAGCCATGGCGCTATCATCTTGCTACATATCAATAAAGTCCGGCCCGCCGGGGCCCCATAACCCATCACTGCTGGAATAACCGGGCAGCAGCGGCGATTTCTTTGATATGGGCCAAGCCCGGGGCGGACAAAAGTCCTGCCCCTCCTCCCCCTCACCCCTTAGAATGGCGCCCTCGCATACTAACCCTCATGCCCAAGGATCAGAAAATGAGCATATTCGAGCTGTTCAGCATCAATAACACGCTAGTGACCATACCGCTGGGTGGCGGCTATGCCATGTCATGGATTGAAGCCATCGGCACCCTGTTCGGGCTGGCCTGCATCTGGTTTGCCAGTCAGGAGAAAACCATCAACTACCTGTTTGGTCTGATCAACGTCAGCCTGTTTGCCATCATCTTCTTCCAGATCCAGCTCTACGGACTGTTGATGTTGCAGCTGTTCTTCTTCTGCGCCAACGTCTACGGCTGGTACGCCTGGACCCGCCCGGCCAACGATCAGGGGGATACCCTGCAGATCCGCTGGCTCAGCAAATCCAAGCTCATCGTCACTGCCGTGGTGAGCGTGCTGGCCATCGCTCTGCTGACCCGCTATATCGACCCGGTCTTCGCCACCCTGGCACGCACCTCGGTCTCCCTGCTCAACCTGTTTGGTGCCAACCTTGCCACCCCCGAGCCCTCCCCCGATGCCTTCCCCTTCTGGGATGCCAGCATGACGGTGCTCTCGGTGGTCGCCCAGATCCTGATGACCCGCAAATACGTGGAAAACTGGATCCTCTGGGTCGTCATCAACATCATCAGCATCGGTGTCTATGCCGCGCAGGGCGTCTACGCCATGTCGCTCGAATACCTGATCCTGCTGTTTATCGCCGCCAACGGCACCCGCCTCTGGGTGATTGCCGCCAAGCGCCAGCCACAAGGTCTGTAAGCCATGAGTCTGTTACCCCATCTCCAGTGCCGCCCCGACCAGATTGCCGAGCGGGTGGTGCTATGCGGCGACCCGGCCCGGGTCGATCGCATCGCCAGCCAGCTCGAGCAGTGTGAGGTGCTGGGGCAAAACCGGGAGTTTCGCCTCATCAACGGCCGCTATCAGGGGCTGCCCATCACGGTCTGCAGCACCGGCATCGGCGGCGCCTCGGCCATCATCGCGCTGGAAGAGCTGGTGCAAGCCGGCGCCCGCTCGCTCATTCGGGTCGGCTCCGCCGGTGCCCTGCAACACGACATCGGGCTGGGCGACCTTATCGTGGTAGAAGGCGCTGTGCGCAATGAGGGGGCCTCACAGGCCTATCTGCCCGCCGAGTACCCCGCCTGCGCCGATATCTGGCTGCAGGCCGCCTTGCTCAACCATGTGGCAACCGGCAGCCAGCCTCATTGGCACGGGCTGGTACGCTCCCACGACAGCTTCTATCGGGATGACGAGCAGGAGGTGTGCCGCTACTGGCATGCCCGTGGCGTGCTCGGCGCTGACATGGAGACTGCCTCCCTGCTGACGGTGGGTCGCCTGCGCAAGGTACGGGTCGCCGCCGTGCTCTGCAACGTGGTGCTGTTCGAGCAGGATGTGCAACAAGGGGTGGCGGATTACACCAGCGCCGAACAGGCGATGATGGCCGGTGAGCAGCAAGCCATCGCCGCCGCCCTCCACGCCCTGGTGCAATAATCCGCAAACCGTTACTCACGGCACATTCGACGGGAGGCGGGCTGGTATCCGGCCCGCACTCTTGCTAGCCTCATGGCCCTCGTCATCCGGTGCGACAGGCAAGTCATGCAGCAACAGCCCTACCCTCTCGGCCGTTTTCACGCCGAACTCCAGCAGCTTGAACCCCGCTTTGCCGCGGCGCTCGACACCTGCACCCTGTTTCTGCGCCGCTACCTGCCGGGCGAATTGATCATGCGGCAGGGGGAGCAGAGCGAGCAGCTCTATCTGGTCGAACATGGCCGGGTCTCCCTCAACAGCACGGTACACTCTGGCCGCCGCTTCCAGCTCGGCGAGATTGAGTGTCATAGCCAGATCTTCGGTGAGATGGAGTTCTTCAGCGCCACCCCGGTGCAGTGGAACGTGGTGGCCGAGACCGAGCTGGACGCCCGGGTCATCTGCGCCCACAAGCTGGCCCAGCGGCTGCTGGCCGAACCCGAGCTGACCCTCTTTTTCGCCGCCGCACTTGCCAGCGACTATCTCGATACCCTGGAGATCACCACCAGCCGGCTGCTCCACCCCATTGCCTACAACATCGCCTATGAGCTGTGGCGAGAACGCCAGCGCACCCCCATGCTGGGGTCACGCAAGCGGGCCCATGAGGCGGCGCGCTTCGGCACCACCGAGCGGGTCTATCGCCGCGCCCTCAAGGAGCTGGTCGAACAGGGCATAGTTGCCGACGGCAGCAATGGCCCCGTTATCGCCGATCTGGCCAGGCTGCGCGCCTATCTCGATCTTTGATTTCCATTCACCTCATTTCGATTCACCCAGCCAGGAGTCACCATGTCTGCCCATCCCTATCCCGAATTCACCTTCTTCAGCCGCTTCGTTGCCGATATTCAGGCGGGCCGCAAGACCATCACCATCCGCGACGAAAGCGAGGCCAACTGGCAACCCGGCCAGCGGCTGGCGCTGTTCACCAACCCGGAGCACCAGCCCTTTGGCACCATAGAGGTACTCTCGGTCAAGGCGGTCGCCTTCGATGAACTGAACGACGAGCACGCCCGTCAGGAGAACATGACCCTCCCCGAGCTCAAACAGGTGATCCGCGACATCTACCCCGCTCTGCCACCGCTCTATGTGATTGAATTCGTGCTGATTGAAGCCTGATTTTGTGAGCTGCCTCAGCTAACGCCGGTTGCGCTCTTTGGCTAAAAGCGCAAAATGACTGTTTTTATATACAGTCATTGGTGCGTTATGGATACACAACTTGAACCGGCCATTGCGGCCATGTTGGCAGAGTTCATTGCAGCAGGCCGCCCCAAGGCGAGCAGCCTGAGCTGGCAGGAGCGGCGTGAAGGCTATCTTGCTTCAGCCATATTGGGTGGTGAACAGGAGGAGGTTGGCGCTGTCGAAGAGTGGCAAAACGGCCATTATTCCGTTCGCCTTTATCAGCCAGCGTCCACCTCAAGTGCAAGCCGTCCGGCCCTGATCTACTTTCATGGCGGCTGTTTTGTCAGCGGTGAGTTCGACACTCACGACCGCCAGATGCGCATGCTCTGCAATCGCGCCGAAGCACTGGTGTTCGCGGTACATACCCGCCTTGCCCCTGAACATACCTATCCTGCAGCACATGACGATGCACTGTCAGCCACGCTCGCCATCATGGCCGATGTGGAGAAATGGCATGGGGATCCGGCAAGGATTGCCCTTGCGGGCGACAGTGCTGGCGGCCACCTAGCCCTGATCACCACCTTGCGACTCAAGGAGCGAGGCGCCCCCTTGCCTGCTGCCCAACTGCTCATCTATCCGATGCTCGATGCTGCTGGCGACAGTGACAGCTATCGGCAGTTAGGGGATGACTACCTCATCACCCGCGACATGCTGTTAAGCGGTTTTCACGCCTATCTGGGGGAGCAGCCCGTCACTCACCCCGAAGCCAGTCCGCTCCATCATCCCGCCCTGTCAGGATTGCCGCCGACCCATATCGTAACGGCGGAATATGATCCGCTGCGCGATGAGGGGGAAGCCTTCTATCGCAAACTGCTGCAAGCCGGTGTCACGGCTACCTGTCAGCGGCAACTGGGTGTTATACACGGCTTCTTCCAACTGGCCGGAGTCAGCCCCGCTGCGCGTCAGCTCATTGAACAACTCTCCGACTGGTTGCGTAACCAGTAACAGAGGATCAATTGCATCCATTTTCGCACGCCTTTATAGTTACCAGCTGACTCAAATGCCCCCCGGTGAAATCATGTTAGATAGTGCCAATCTTGCCCCACACGAACGATGGTGGCTGACTTTAACCTCCCCACAGATCGCCTTCCAGACCGAGTGGCGCGAGTATCTCAAACCCACCTCCCTGCGAGATGGCCTGGAGGAGAGGAATGCACTCGCCGACGACTGGGGCATTGAGAATCGCCTCGACTTGCACCGGCAAGTCCGTCAGCTGGCCTTTGGCGACTGTCACGGGCATCTCATGCTTGAGGAGTACGCCGCCTTTCACTGCCTGCAACCGAGCCAATGGCAAGCCATGCGAGAGCGTGCGACCTCGCCGCGTCACCGCGCCTCACTCGACTTCGTAGCTCGTACCGCCCCCTATATCGGCCCTCATGGTGTGCAGGCATGGGACTATGGGCGCGCCTCGTACCTCACCCGGGAGGGGCTGCGTTTTGGCTGGGTCAGCGAGGAGGAGTTCGGCTTTATCCACAACCATCTCGCCCACCAGGCTCGTCGGCGTTACCACTCCTGGGCACAGTACACCCAGGCCTGGTATGCCGGCCGCTGCCTATGGAAATTCAGTCATGAAGAGGGGGAGCCGGAGCAAGCCGCCCAGGCTCTGCTACACGGCTGGATTGCAAGGGATATGAGGACAATGCTGGCCGATGCGCTCAGGGATAAGGAGAACCCAATCCACGGACAAAGCTGGTACGAGGTCCCCCTACCCGACATAGAACAACCCCAAAGCCTCATTGACCTCTTCAACAGCGATCCACAGGAATAAAACATGGATATCTGGCAACGTCTCGGTCTTCAAGAGACCAACGATCTGGCCGCCATCAAGCGCGCCTATCATATCAAATTGCGTGACTGCCACCCGGAAGACGATCCCGAAGGCTTCCGCCTGCTGCGCGAGGCTTATGAAGAGGCCAGCCAGCCGCGTCCAGCCATGAGTGACGCCTCGAAGCCACAGACCGAGCTGGTTCGTCCGGCCGACGCCGCTGAACTGACCGCCCTGCTTGAACTGCTTGGGGATGCCAGTCGGCGATTTGTAATGACCGAATGGGATAAGTGGCAGACATCACTGCAGTCACTTTCGCTGGTTCAGCAGAGCCGGCTGTCGGACGAAGTGCTGCAACACATCTTCCAATGGCAATGGTTGCCAGCACCGGTGATCGAGCGTCTCTGGCAAGCGCTCGACTGGGCGTCACTACTGCGTCTTACCGGCGACATGCAAAAGAAGGGGGAATTTCTCGACTGGTGGCGTCAGGCGCCGCTGGCAGCCCCTCTGGAGTGGCTTGCCACCCTGGACCATGCCCGTCAACGCGCCGTGTTGGCCTTCTATCAGCCACTGCTGCTATCGCTCGAGGCAGGTGATCGCAACAGCGTGTTAGGGCTCATCTATCACTCAGCCCTCCCCATCGTCGGTGACCACCCGGATCTGCTCCGGCTGCAGTTGCGCGCGCTCCATGCCGCCGGTACTGACGGTGATCCCACCCACCGTCTTGCGCTCACACTTGCTCTGCTGGAGCAGGATCACCTCAGTGAAGATGACTGGCACCTGCTCTCCGACGCCAGCCTGCGCTGCGGCAAGGAACAGCTGGTGATGCAGGTCGCCGAGGCACTGGAAGAGCAGGAATACGAGGCGCTGCTCGCCAATCACCTTATCCAGTGGCATCTAGACAGCGATCAGGAGCTGTCCCGCTGGCTGCAGGCATTCGCCACAGCCCAGAAGTGGCCAACCTCACGCAGCGCCTATTGGGAACCCCAGTGGCTGATGCTGCCCTGGCAGCAGCCGGACCCGGTGGAAGAGTGGCTGCACGACCAGATGCTGGGGTTTGACAATATGCCGCTCACCGCCCTGGCGCTGGACGCGCTACCCGGCACACGTGGTGCCCTGGCACGCCTCTGGTGGCACAGCGAATATGGCACCTGGCAGGCACTGGAAGCAGCACTGACACAACCCGAGCTGGCCGAGGCCGAGGGCGGCTGGCGGTACCTCGCACACCTGCTGCAACGCCACGCTCGCCGCAAACTGGCCGAGCGGCCAGCACTGCCCCTGCTTGACGCACTGCTTGCCCGCTATGGCAGCGATGACTGGCTGAGTATCGCGCCCCCCAGTGCCGAGCAGATTGCCTGCGCCACGCCGGAGCAGTGGCTCGATTGCCTGCGCCGCTATCCGCTGCTGCCTGACTCCTGGTTCAAAGCAATCGCCCAGCGCGCAAGCAATGAAGGATGGGATGAGCGGATGATGCTGGGGATGCATCTGGGCGCTCGTCTCTCTCATCAACGCTTCTATAGCGATACGGCGCTCGCTGATGCCTGGCATGGCGAGAGCTGGCCAGGCTGTTTTCGCTGGGCGCAATTCTACTATGCCAAACCCTGGACGCCGAAACAGCATCTCGACGCCATTCGCCAGTCGGTGGGCTCACTGCCAACCAGTCAGGAGGACACACCGCTCTCCACCCTCCTGCGTCTCTGTGCCCAACCCACCCTATACCAAGCTGCCATCATGGACGCCTGCGCCCGCTGGCCGCACCAGTACGTGTTGTCGCTGGAACTGCGCAACCAGGCAGAACTTCTTAAACACTCTGATGTCAGCGACGAGGTGCTTCTCGAACGAGCCCGCTTGAACGAACTACCCGCACTGGCAGCCCTGATCGATCGACGACTGGATAACGAACCGGATCTGGCCTGCACCATTGTGCTGTGGAACCTGCTGCTCAGCCACAAGGCAAGCAATGAGTCCTATGGCTATATTTTGACGCCACTGCGCGAACGGCTCGAAAAACTGCGCCAGGCACAGGGATTAGCATTGGAAGTCTACCCCTATGCCGAAGAGTCACTAATTTACGCTTACCTGCAACAGGACCCTGACAATATCACCACGCTGGAAGAACTTGAGAAACACCGCCCGAACGAAGCGGCAGCCAGGTTTGTCTATCCCGTTTGTTATGCCCTGGCCATGCTGGCTCATGATTTTGGCAGAAATGGCTTTCAGGCCCGTCAACTAGACCCGCTTTACAAGCAACCGGATGGCCTCACGCCAGCCCAGCAGGAGGTGCGATCTCTGGTACAGAGCTATCTGGAGGACAAGCTCAACGCCCAACTTGAACATGACAGGGCACACGCCAAAAAGCGTTTCAGGCTACAAAGCGGTTCACAGCTGATGTTCGTCAGCATATTGTCCGCCATCCTGCCCTACTTCGCGTTTCCATTGGAACCATCCCTGCGCGAAGTCCTCGCCTCCGGCTCCCCCAACTGGGTGGAATATTATTCCCTCGGTCTGGATATGGCAGCGATGCTGTTCATGAACCTCTATCTGATGTGGCATATCTGCCGGGCTCAGACACGTCCGCGCACCAGTCGGAACTATCTGGTCTGGAGTCTGATCTGGCTAGCCATCGCGTTCTACATCAATAACGCCTGGCTGGCGGTCCCCCTGTGGCTCGGCCACCTAGTCATGAGCAGTCAGCTAAGGCCGGGCGCACTGCGCCGTGGCTGGCCCAGGGAGTTCTACAAACAGGGCCGAATGTCGCTGAGCGACATTCTCGACTAGTGCAACTGCTTGAGCAGAGCGTTCATCTCTTCTCGAAATGAGCGGATCAGCTGCGGGTCCTGGCCAGCCAGGACCCGTTCAAATTGCAGCAGCCACTGCTCTATCTGACGCCGCTCGTCACCGATGCTCTCTTCATAGAGTTGCTGTAATCGCTCGCTCAGGGTCAGATTGGGCAACGCATCGCGCGGATGTTGCTTGAGACGGGCCAGACGCTCTCGACTCTCGTGCTTACCCTCTTCGGTCACGCCAGTCGGACTTCTGTCTATTACCTTCTGGAACTGCTCACCCGAATTCACCAGGGTAACGTCCACCTCCAGCATGCCGTTGATGTCATAACTGAAACGCACATCCACTTCCTGAATGCCCTTGCCGGTCGGCAACGGGATCTCGAGATCGTCCACATGCAGGTTGTCGCGCACCCAGAAGCGCTCCCCCTGATAGATGCTGATGCACACAGCACTCTGTTGTTCGTGACCACTGCGGTAACGCTCCACTCGTGAAGCTGGTACAACTGTATTGCGCTCGAGGATGGGACTAAAGATGCCGTGCTGGTCACCCTGGCTGACAGCGATGCCCAGCGTGAAAGGACAAACGTCTGTCATGATGAGTTCTTCAACCGCACTGTCACGCAAACGGCAGGCAGCCTGGATAGCAGCGCCCATGGCGACCACCCGATCCGGATCCAGCTCGTGGCGGCCAAAGCGACCAAGCAGACGCACCGCCATTTGTTGCACCTCGCTCTGACGGCTCGCTCCACCGACAAAGATCAGCTCATCCACCTCCTCGGGCCGAAGGCGCGCATCGGAGAGCGCCTGACTCAATGGTTTACGTAACCGGGTGAGGGTATCGCGCCAGATCTCGGTCAGCTCGCTTTCGGATAAACTGAATTTCCGGTTCCACTCTGCACCAAGCTCGACATCAAGGCCGCTACCACTGCGATGACGTTTAGCCCGCTCGCAAGACAAATAAACTTGCCCGAGTTGGGAGAGCGTCAGTTCACCGCGATCGGTGTTGAGCCTGCTAAGCACCGCATCGACCAAATCTTGGGTAAAGTCCTCGCCACCGAGCCGATTGTCTCCCGCCGAGGCTCGCACCTCCATGATGCCATCCTGATACTCCACCACGGTCACATCGAAGGTCCCCCCGCCCAAATCAAACACCAGAAAACGGCGGCTGTGCTGCTCATGCAGGCTGTAAGCCATGGCGGCTGCCGTCGGCTCGTTGATAAGGCGCACCGCATCAAGCCCGGCCAACTCGGCCGCCAGTCGCACCTGCTTGCGCTGCTGATCGCCAAAGTAGGCTGGCACCGAGATAACCACCTCGCGCACAGGGTGGCCGAGCCACGCCTCGGCATCCGACTTCAGGCTCCCCAGTACCAATGCACAGAGCTCGGTCGGTGTGTACTGCTCCTTGCCCAGTCGATAACGCCGCTCACTACCCAGAAAACGCTTGAAGTGAGACGCTGTATTGGCCGGGTCCGTCAGCAGGCGGGTAGCAGCAGCCTGACCCACCAACAGGGTGTTGTCCTCACTAATGCTGACAATCGACGGCGTCAGATCCTCGCCATGGGCATTGGGTATGAGTTGAGCCTGGCCCTCACGCCATACTGCGATCGCGCTGTTGGTTGTCCCCAGATCAATGCCAATGGCTGGGTTCTGCGTCTGCGTCATGAAAATGCCTCTTCACCTTTTAACTACATGAAAGAGCAAGGATTGTGCTGTGCATACAAAAAGTGGTCAAGTGGAGCCCAACGTTAGATCATCAGCTCATTTCACCCACAAGCATTAAGTGGCTTCAATTTGGCCTTTGCCGAGCGATGTGTTAATAGTGTCCTCTTTTGAATCAGGGAGGTGACCCGAGTGTTTGAGATAGCGAGCCTGAAAGAGGGGATGATGCTCGGGGTCGAGCTGTTCCAGCTGCTGCTGGAGATCATCTCCATCGCCTGTGTGGTCATTGGCCTCTTTAAAACTCTCTGGCTGGCGGCGCGGGTGCGGGATCACCAGCCCGGCTTTCCGCGCATTCGTCTCTGCTTTGGCAGCTGGCTCATTCTGGCGCTGGAGTTCCAGCTCGCCGCTGACATCCTGGCCACCACGGTCGCGCCAAGCAAGGAGGAGCTGATCCGCCTCGCCATCATCGCGGTGATCCGCACCTTCCTGAACTACTTCCTCGGCAAGGAGCTGGAAGCACAAGCGGAGCGCCAACAAGAGAAGGCAGAACGCCAGCAGGAGCAGGCCAAGGCCGCTCAATAGCCTGTATCGCTGCGGTGCATCAGCGCTAAGTGCCGTGTCATCCCGACCACAGCCGTGGCCCGGGATGGCACCTTTGTGACCCTCCCCGCACTTTTGGCAATCAGCCAACAATGGAACCCTTTTCAAGGTTTCCCCTGCCCTGTTGACTGCCTGCTCATCTGGGTAAGATAGAAAATCTCCTCCCCCAACCGGCCAAGCTGATGAACCCGCAACCCCTCCACACGCCCGATATCGACCTCGATAGCTGCGTCATCTACCAGATCTACCCCATGAGTTTTCAGGACAGCGATGGCGACGGCATGGGCGATATCAACGGCATCCGTCAGCGCCTCGACTATCTGGCCACCCTCGGGGTCGATATGCTCTGGCTTACCCCCATCTATCGCTCCCCCAAGCGGGACAACGGCTACGACGTGGCGGACTACCGTGCCATCGACCCCGCCTTCGGCACCCTGACCGAGATGGAGCTGCTGATAGCCGAAGCGGCCACCCACGGCATCGGCATCATGATGGATATCGTCGCCAACCACACCTCCACCGAGCACGAGTGGTTTATGAAGGCACTGGCCGGGGATCCCCGTTATCAGAGTTATTACGTGTTTCGCGACCAGGCCTTCGTTGACGCCCACCCCATCACCTCGATTTTTGGCGGCTGCGGCTGGCAGTATGTGCCAACCCTTGATCGCTACTACCTGCACAACTTCGATCCCAGTCAGGCCGATCTGGACTGGGACAACCCGGCGGTGCGTGCCGAAATGGCAGAGGTGCTCAACTTCTGGCTGGGCAAAGGGATCAAGGGGTTTCGCTTCGATGTGATCGATATGGTGAGCAAAGAGTGGGACCGACTGGCCATGAGCAACGGTCCGCACCTGCACGACTATATCCGCGAGCTCAATGCCGCGAGCTTCGGCGGCAAGGGGATCATTACGGTGGGGGAGACCTGGGGAGCCGATCTCGCCCATATGCAGAACTATTCGAACCACGATGGCAGCGAGTTCAGCATGGTGTTCAACTTCGAGCATCTGGGGCTCGGCAGTGACAAGTGGTCATCCCGCTTCGATCCCCTCGCCTTCAAACGGGCCATGGCCCGCCACCAGCAAGGGCTGCACGGTCAGGGCTGGAACAGCCTGTTTCTCGGCAACCACGACCTGCCCCGCGCCGTATCACGCTTTGGCGATGACAGGCCAGAGTGGCGTGAAACCAGCGCCAGGCTATGGGCCATGGTGCTGCACATGATGCAGGGCACCCCCTTCATCTATCAGGGGGAGGAGCTCGCCATGACCAACCGCCACTGGCAGCCGGGCGAGCTGCGCGATGTGGAGGCCATCAACTACCGCGCCAGCCAGTCAGGGCTGGATCCTGCCGAGCTGAGTCGGCGGCTCGATGCCATCGGCCGCGACAACGCCCGCACCCCGATGCAGTGGAACGCTGGCCTCCACGCCGGTTTCAGCACGGCCACACCCTGGATCGCCCTCAATGCCAACCACGTCGAGATTAATGCTGACGAACAGCTGACCCGTCCCGACTCGCCGTTTCACTGCTATCGCCAGCTTATAGCCCTGCGCAAGGCTCACCCTGTCGTTCGCCGCGGCAATTTCGAACTGCTGGATGGGGATGACCCCGAGCGCATCGGCTACCGCCGCCACTGGCAGGATCCGGCAAGCGGAGATCGGCACACCCTGCTGCTGCTCGCCAATCTCACGGCCAATCCCTTGACGATGCCCCACTTCGACAAGGTGACAGACGAGATGCGGTTGCTGCTGGCCAATTACCCAAACGAACCGCTGCCACTCTTCGCCCCTTATCAGTGCGCCATCTGGCTGCAAGTGGAGCGGGGTTAACCCCGTGCTAACGGGCCATGTCAATGGCCCGTCAATCGCCCCCGCCGGTTATCAGCAGAAAATCACGCCCCCACACGGCGGGATTAAATTAACCACTACTACTGACTTATTAATTGATTATTTATCCCGTTTGATACGCTCTTATTGCCCCTCTTACTATGCCTGCGACCTATCCATTGCCGATGCAACTATCGGCCTTCAAACTGGCATAGCAAAGTGGAAAACAGATGATCACCACAGACGGGAATAACGCAGTCGCCTCGGTGGCGTACCGCACCAGCGAAGTCATCGCCATCTACCCCATCACCCCCAGCTCGGCCATGGCTGAGCAGTCGTCGGCCTGGTCGAGCGAGCGAGGCAAGAACCTCTGGGGGGATGTACCTCGGGTTGTCGAGATGCAGTCGGAAGGGGGCGCCATCGCCGCCGTCCACGGCGCCCTGCAGACCGGCGCGCTGGCGACCTCGTTTACCTCGTCGCAGGGTTTGCTGCTGATGATCCCCAACCTCTACAAGCTGGCGGGTCAGCTCATCCCCTTCGTGCTGCATGTGGCGGCGCGCACCGTGGCGACCCATGCGCTATCGATCTTTGGCGATCACTCGGACGTGATGGCGGTGCGCCAGACCGGCTGTGCCATGCTCTGTGCCAGCAATGTGCAGGAGGCGCAGGACTTTGCCCTGATCTCCCAGATAGCGAGCCTCAACAGCCGCCTCCCCTTTATCCACTTCTTCGACGGCTTTCGTACCTCTCACGAGATCGCCAAGATAGCGCCGCTCGCTGACGACACCCTGCGTGCCCTGCTACCCGCAGATGCCATCCGTGCCCATCGCGACCGAGCGCTCACCCCCGACAAACCGGTCATTCGCGGCACCGCAGCCAACCCGGACACCTACTTCCAGTGCCGGGAGGCGAGCAACCCCTGGTATGACGCCGCCTATGGCCATGTGAGCGATGCAATGCAGGCTTTTGGCAAGCAGACCGGCCGCCACTACCGACCGTTTGAATATGTCGGCCACCCGCAGGCGGAGCGGATTGTGGTGCTAATGGGCTCGGCGATTGGCACCTGTGAAGAGGTGATCGAGCGCCTGCTGGCCCAAGGGGAGAAGGTAGGTCTGGTGAAGGTACGGCTGTTCCGCCCCTTCTCGGCCGGGCACCTGTTGGCCGCGATTCCGGAGAGTGCCCGCGCCATTGCCGTGCTGGATCGCACCAAGGAGCCGGGCGCACAGGCCGAGCCCCTCTATCTCGACGTGATGACGGCGCTGGCCGAAGCGGTCAGCCGGGGCGAGCGGGCAAGCCTGCCGCGGGTCATCGGCGGTCGCTACGGCCTCTCCTCCAAGGAGTTCGGCCCCGCCTGCGCGCTGGCGGTGTTTGCCGAACTGGCGCAGGAGAACCCGCGTCCGCGCTTTACCGTCGGCATCTTCGATGACATCACAGGTCTCTCACTGCCGCTGCCCGCGCTGAATTCGCAAAGCCCCATCCACGGCCAGCAACACAAGCTGGAGGCGCTCTTCTACGGCCTTGGCAGCGATGGCACCGTCTCGGCGGCCAAGAACAGCATCAAGATCCTCGGCAACCACACCGGCCTCTATCCGCAGGGCTATTTCGTCTACGACTCCAAGAAGGCGGGCGGCCTCACCGTCTCTCACCTGCGGGTGGGCGAGCGGCCGCTGCAATCGGCCTATCTGGTGGAAGAGGCGGACTTTATCGGCTGCCATCAGTGGCAGTTTGTCGACAAGTACCGGATGACGGAGCGCTTGAAAGCGGGCGGCATCTTCCTGCTTAACACCCCCTACAGCGAAGCGGAGATCTGGCAACGGCTACCCAGCGAGGTACAGCACGCCCTGCGCGAGAAAGAGGCGCGCTTCTACATCATCAACGCCGCCAAAATTGCCCGCGACTGCCAACTTGGTAACCGCATCAATACCGTGATGCAGATGGCCTTCTTCCAGCTCAGCGCCATCATTCCCCCCGCAGAGGCCACCAGCCTGCTGAAGCAGGCCATCGCCACCAGCTATGGCAGCAAGGGGCAGACACTAGTCGAGCGCAACTGGCAGGCACTGGAGGCAACCTGCGCCGCCCTGACCCGGGTGCAACTTGGCGAGCAGGATCCCGCCAGCCGCCCCCGCCCACCGGTGGTTTCGACCAAGGCCCCCGACTTTGTCCAGACCGTCACCGCCGCCATGCTGGCGGGACTGGGTGACAGCCTGCCGGTTTCCGCCTTCCCGCCGGATGGCACCTGGCCGGTCGGCACCACCCGCTGGGAGAAGCGCAATATCGCCAAGGAGATCCCCATCTGGGAGGCGGAGCTCTGTACCCAGTGCAACTACTGCGTCGCCGCCTGTCCCCACTCGGCCATTCGCGCCAAGGTGGTAGAACCGGATGCGCTGGCCGCAGCTCCCGCCACTCTGGATGCGCTGGATGTGAAATCCCGTGACATGCGCGGCCAGCAGTACGTGCTGCAGGTGGCGCCGGAGGATTGCACCGGCTGCAACCTCTGCGTAGAGGTGTGCCCGGCCAAGGATCGCAGCAACCCGGATCGCAAGGCGATCAATATGGCTTCACGCCTCGATCACCTCGACGAGCAGAAGGCCAACTACGACTTCTTCCTCGACCTGCCAGAGCGCAGCGCCGAGCAGCTGGAGCGCATCGACATCCGCACCTCCCAGCTCATCTCGCCGCTGTTTGAATACTCGGGCGCCTGCTCCGGTTGTGGCGAGACCCCCTACATCAAGCTGCTGACCCAGCTCTATGGCGATCGGCTGCTGATTGCCAACGCCACCGGCTGCTCGTCCATTTATGGCGGCAACCTGCCTACCACCCCCTACACCACCAACGCCGACGGGCGCGGGCCGGCATGGGCCAACTCGCTGTTTGAAGACAACGCCGAGTTCGGACTGGGCTTCCGTCTCACCGTCGATCAGCACAGGGAGCGGGTACGCCGTCTGCTGGCAAGCCTGGGCGACACCATTCCGACAGCGCTGCGCGAGGCGCTCGGCGATGCCACCCTGCCGGTTTCCGAGCAGCGGGCCCATATCCAGCAGTTGCGAGCGCTGCTGCAGGAGAGCCAGACTCCGGAGGCCCATGAACTGGCTCGCGATGCGGACTATCTGGTGGAAAAATCGGTCTGGCTCATCGGCGGCGATGGCTGGGCCTACGACATCGGCTTTGGCGGGCTCGACCATGTGCTGAGTCTGGGGGAGAACATCAATGTGCTGGTGCTCGATACCCAGTGCTACTCCAACACCGGCGGCCAGCAGTCGAAGGCGACGCCACTCGGGGCCATCACCAAGTTTGGCGAGCAGGGCAAGCGCAAGGCGCGCAAGGATCTCGGGGCCAGCGTAATGATGTATGGCCACGTCTATGTGGCGCAGATCTCCCTCGGCGCCCAGATGAACCAGACAGTGAAGGCGATTCAGGAGGCGGAAGCCTACCCGGGGCCGTCGCTCATCATCGCCTACAGCCCCTGCGAGGAGCATGGCTACGACATGGCCGAGAGCCATGAGCAGATGAAACAGCTGACCGCCACCGGCTTCTGGCCCCTCTACCGCTTCGATCCGCGCCGCGCTGACGAGGGCAAACTGCCGCTGGCGCTCGACTCGCGGGCACCCAATACCTCACTGGCCGAGACCTTGCGCCACGAGCCCCGCTTCCAGCGGCTGGAGCGCCAGCTGCCTGAGGTGGCCAGCCAGCTCTATGAAGAGGCAGAGCAGGAGGCTAATCGCCGCTTCGCCTGGCTGAGCCAGCTGGCAGGCAAGGAGAGTCCGGCGCAGGAGTAACTCGCGCATGGCTTGATGGCAACAGCCACGCTATTCGCCAAATAACAATCAGGGCTCCCCGCGGGGAGCCCTGATGCTAGCTATGGTGAGCTAATGTCGGCACAGGCCAAATCAGGCGCTGATGGATGCCAACTCGTGGCGCTTCAACGCCAGCAATGTGATGAGCAGCGCCAGCGTGGCTATCAGTGCCATGCCGATATAGGTTGCGCTGAAGCCCGGGGCCAGCAGATCGGGGGCGAGCCGGCTCAGATCGCCATCGCTGCCGGCTGGCAGGCGGAAATGAAACAGCATGGAGCAGATGGCCACGCCAACGGCACCGCCAAGCTCCCGCCCGAAGTTGAACAGCGACATGCCGATGCCGCGATCTTCCCGTGGCAGGGCATTTTGTACCACCACCGAGAGGGCGGGCAGCACCAGACCGAGACCAATACCGGCAAACCCGAGGGCCAGCTTGACCCAGGCATCGAAGTGGATCTGCCACAGAGCCACCGCCGCGAGGCCAAACCCCACCGCAACAAAGCTCTTGTAGTGACCGGTACGGCCAATCAGCTTGCCGCCGATAAAGGCGCCGGCGGTAATGCAGATCATGAAGATCACCATGCTCATCCCGCTCTCGCTGGCGCTCAACCCCTTCTGCCACTGCATCTGCAACGGCAGATAGACCAGCACGGCAAACATCAGCAACTGGGAGAGCATCACCAGCAGCACGCTCACCAGATAACCGGGCAGCCGTGCCAGATGGGCAGGCAGAATGGGGTCGTGGGCACGCCGCTCAATCAGAATCAGCAGCAGCAATGCAACGCCCAGCGCCGCCGAAAGCCAGACGGCGGGCAGCGCCGCTTCCGGCGAGAGCAGCAACAGGGTGAGCGTAGTGACGGTAATCAGCAGACCCGCCCCCTTCCAATCGAAGCGACTGTGGCGACGCACGTTGAGCTGCTTGAGGTTGCGGTTGATGAGAAAGACAGCCAGCGCTCCGAGCGGCAGATTGATCCAGAAGATCCAGCGCCAGCTGAGCTGCTCGGTGAAGTAGCCGCCGAGCAAGGGGCCGGCGATGCTGGAGACCGCATAGACCGCTGAGATGTAGCCCTGATACTTGCCCACCTCACGTGGCGGTATGGTGTCGGCAATCACGGTAAACGCGAGGGCAATCAGGCCGCCGCCCCCCAGCCCTTGCAGCACCCGCGCTGCCAGCAAGGTCGGCAGATCCTGAGAGAGCGCACAGGCCACCGAGCCCGCCAGAAACAGGCCGATGCCGATATTGAGCATCCGCACCCGACCAAAGAGATCGCTCAGCTTGCCATAGAGGGGCAGCACGGCGGTAGCCGCCAGCAGATAGGCGGTCACCACCCAGGTGAGGGCGGCACCGGCGTGCAGCTCGGCGCCAATCATGGGCAGCGGGGTGGTAACTATGCTCTTTTCCAGTGAACCGAGCGCGATCACCAGCGCCACACTGGAGAAGATGGTTTTGGGGGATATTTTCGAGGTCATAAGCGGACTCGCAGATCTGATATGCCAAAGTATCCGGCAATGAACGGATTATTGTCTCACAAATCAGCAAGAGATAGAAAAAACGGCGGCCACAATCTGCCCAACCATGAGGCCGATCCCACAAAACGCCGACCGTTTCTGCTAGCCTGCTCTATTTGATTCAAGGAGCCCCCATGAGCGAGCGTGAGCAGTACGGGTTTGATCACTACGATGCCCTGATTTTCGATATGGATGGCACTTTGGTAGATTCCATGCCCCTTCATCTGGATGCCTGGGAGCTTACCTGCGCCGAATTCGGCATCCCCTTCGAGCGGGATCAGCTCTATCAGTATGGCGGCATTCCCACCCGCAAGATCATCGCCATGCTGGCCGAGCAGCAGGGGCTGACGGTGGATGTCGAGGCTTTTACCCGTCGCAAGATTGCCCTCTATATGGAACATATCGACAAGGTCAGCGTCTTTCCCAAGATGTGGGAGCTGGTCAGGCACTATCACGGCAAGGTCAAGATGGGGATTGGCACCGGCTCACCGCGCAATCAGGCGGACTCCATCCTGAAAAGTACCGGGCTCGATGCCTATATCTCTGTGGTGGTGAGCGCCGATGATGTCACCAACCACAAGCCGCACCCTGATACCTTCTTGCAGGTGGCCGAACTGCTCGGCGCCAATCCCGCCAACTGTCTGGTGTTTGAAGATACCCGGATCGGGCTTGAGGCAGGCAAGGCGGCAGGGATGGATACCGTGCTGGTCATCGAAGGTGACCTACACCCGCGCTAAACGGCTCAGGGGCAAGCAGGCAAACCGATAAAATGGTGCCATCACAGTGGCACCATTTTTTATTCAGGTGAGCATGGCGGTAGCGTCAGTGCCCGGACAGAGTTGCGATCACCGCCGGAATGGTGGCAACCGTCAGACAAAGGGCGTTGGCCTGCGCCTCATCCTGTAGTGCCTGATGAGTGCGAAGCAACTCAAGGGCTTCGGCAGGGGTATCTGCAAAGGTGGGGGCGGCGATGGCGGCAAATCCCTGTTCGACCAGTTGACGACGCTCATCGCTATAGCTGGGTGCATTGGCATCTAGATAGGTAAGCGCCTGACCCTGCTTGAAAAAGTGATAGTTAGGCATCGATTGGCCCCGCAAAAATAAAGCGCCATTCTACTCCTTTTTGCTCCGCCGCCAGCGTCAATCTGTGTCGTATCAAGTGATCTCGTTCACATTTTTATCAACAAATTCTCACCTGTTGGGCGCCGTCCAAATCCCCTCTTCACGCGGCGTCAGACAACACCCGATACCGTCACTCTGCGCCAAACAAAACGCCTCCACAAAGGAGGCGTTGCGACTGAAACAGGGTGGCTCCCGTTACATGGCATTCGTCGATTCGAAGATCTTGTCGGCCGAGGCCTCGACAAAGCCCGGATAGAGCACCCCATCGGCCTGCGGATAGCGCAGGGCAAACTCGTAGAAGCAGCTCGGGATGGTACGCACCCCATCGCTGAACGGCACCTCGGCTTTGTCCGCCATGGTGGAGGATTGCTCCAGCATCACCTGCGGGTCCCCTTTCACCTCGCCACCCACGCTGTTGAGCACGAAACCCGCCGCCTTGAGCGCCGCATTGACCTGATAGATGGTGTCGAAATCCTTCAACTTGTTGATATTGACCGTGAAGTGGTTAGCACGATAGCCCCATGCTGCCATCCATGCCGCGTACTCGCTCTCCGCCAGCAGAGTCTGATAATCGGCATAGGAGACCTGCCAGGGGGCACCGGTGTAGAGAAATGCCGGGGTATCGGTCAGATGAGCGGGCACCTGATCCGCCAGCTTGTGGATGATGGCCTGCGCCGCTGGGGAGAGCTCTTCCACCTTCAGCTCGCTGATAAACACCTTGGGAGCGTCCGGATCCTGATGCTCGAAGTGCTTGGCGTAGAGCTTCTTGGCCTTGAAAACGTACTCGCCCTTCTGCTCGTAACCGAGCGCCAGGAAGTGGGCTGCCAGCTTCTCCAGCCCCAGCTTGGGCAGGTTGTAGGTACGAAACGCCACGTGATCGTTGACGATGGGCTCGCCGCCACCCAGCAGGGTGTGCACCTTGAGGGCGCTCGGGGTCACCTTGATGTAGTTGTCCCACAGATGGCTGAACAGGGTGTCGATATCCTTTTGCATCTCTCTTTCCTTTGATTGCGGGTACAGATGGGGGCACCGCTGGATGCCCCGTGTCGTTATTAGAAGCGCAGGCCGGGCGACAGTTGATCCGGCATGGCAGCCTTGCTGTCTTCAACGGAGGCAACTGGGTAAGCACAGTAATCAGCCGCGTAGTAGGCGCTCGCTCTGTGGTTGCCGGAAGCACCGATACCACCAAACGGCGCGGCACTGGAGGCGCCGGTGATGGGTTTGTTCCAGTTGACGATACCGGCGCGGATCCGCTTGAAGAAATGGTGCCAGTCCGCCTCCTTGTCCCCCAACAGACCGGCCGAGAGACCGTAGCGGGTGGCGTTGCCCTGATCGATGGCGGCATCGAAATCATCATAGCGAATGAGTTGCAGCAGCGGGCCGAAGTACTCTTCGTCCGGCAGCGCGCTCACTGAGGTCACGTCGATAATGCCCGGGGAGACAAAGCCTGTGCCCGCTTCCAGGTGCTTGAGGGTAAGCAGGCTTTCGCCACCCAGCTGTTGCAGGTTGGCTTGCGCCTCGACCATGCCGAGGGCCGCCTTCTCGCTTATCATCGAGCCCATGAACGGCTGTTCGGCGGCGTCATAGAGGCCGACCTTGATCTGGCTGACCACCTCGACCAGTCGCTTGACCAGGGCATCGCCCCGCTCGCCGCGCTCGACAAACAGACGGCGGGAGCAGGTGCAGCGCTGACCGGAAGTGATGAACGCCGACTGGATGATGGCATGCACCGCACCGTCGATGTCGCTCACATCTTTCACGATCAGCGGGTTGTTGCCGCCCATCTCGAGGGCCAGAATTTTGCCCGGCTGACCGGCAAACTGCTGATGGAGGAAATGACCGGTGCGAGACGAGCCGGTAAAGAAGAGGCCGTCGATATCGGGGTTGCCAGCCAGCGCCTTGCCGGTCTCGACCTCCCCTTGCACCAGATTGAGCACCCCCTTGGGCAATCCGGCCTGCTGCCACACCTTGACCATGGCTTCGGCCACCATGGGGGTCAGCTCGGAGGGTTTGAACACCACGGCGTTACCCGCAATCAGCGCCGGGACTATATGACCGTTGGGCAGATGACCCGGGAAGTTGTAGGGGCCGAACACCGCCACCACACCGTGGGGCTTGTGACGGACAAACGCCTTGGCGCCCGGCATGGCATTTTCAACGGTGCCGGTACGCTCGTCGTGCGCCCGGATGGAGATGGCAATCTTGCCCTGCATGGCGGCTACTTCGGTACGGGTCTCCCACAGCGGTTTGCCTGTTTCGCGGGCGATAGTCAGGGCCAGCGCCTCTTTCTGCTCGCCGAGCAGGTCGGCATAACGACGCACTATAGTCAGGCGATCCTCAAGGCTCATGTCCGCCCAGTGGTAAAAGGCGGCACGGGCGGCCTTGACGGCGGCATCCACTTGCGCCGCGCTGGCGGCAGCCCCCTGCCAGATCACCTCGTTCTTGGCCGGATCGGTTGACTCGAACGGCTTGCCTTCACCGGCAAGCCACTGACCGTCGATAAATTGCACTAACTGGCTCATCCATTCACTCCCTGTCGCTGGCAGGCAGCCTCGGCTGCCTGTCTGATAATCGATTTGCTTGTCCTGTTTACCTCAGTCGAGGTCAACCACCCGCACCATGTCGCCATCCTGCACCTTGAGTGCCGCCGCCATCTTGGGCGGAATGATGGCTTCGTGCTTGTCGAGATCGACCCGGATATTGCCGTAGCAGGCGCGGTAATGTTCGAAACGGCTGTTGCAGATAAGGTGGGTCTTGCCACCGATAGGCTCGCCCACCAGCACCCGCAGTTTCTTGCTGCGGCGCACGCTGCGGATATTCTTCACGTCACACTCGACGGTGGGGCCAGCATCGAAGATATCGACGTAGCCACGGTTCACGAAGCCCTCGTCCTGCAGCATCTTGATGGCCGGGCGGGTCTTCTCGTGGGTCTGACCGATAACGGCCCGCGCCTCTTTGCTCAGCAAATTGACGTAGATGGGATACTTTGGCATCAACTCGGCGATAAAGCGCTTCTTGCCGATGCCGGTCAGATAGTCGACGGTTGGAAAATCCATCGAGAAAAAGTGAGTCTGCAGCCACTCGTAGAAGGGACTGTGGCCGTTGGCATCGGAGACGCCGCGCATCTCGGCGAAGACGGTCTCGTCAAACAGCTCGGGGTGTTCGGCCATAAACAGGAAGCGGTGCTTGGAGAGCAGGCGGCCGTTGAGCCCCTCGCGGGCACATTCGCGCAAAAACAGGGTGCAGAGCTCGGAGTTGCCGGTGTAGTCGTTGGAGAGGGTCAGGGTTTCAACGACGTTGTAGATGCCGAGCTTGGGAGAAGAGTGCACCACCTTGCCGATGTGGTAGTTGTAAAACGGCTGGGAGAGGCCAACCGCGGCATCGATGGCACAGGTGCCCACCATCTCGCCGGTCTCCAGGTCCTCGGCCACGAAGAAGTAGAGGCAGTCCCCCTTGCCGGCGGGCTTGTCGGAAAAAGTCTGGGTAGAGGCGTCAATCTTGCGCTGCAGCAGCTCATCGTTGACGGGCAACGAGGTCATGCCGGTGCCGGACTCGATGGCGCAGGTCTTGAGCCCGGCAAAATCTTTTTGCTCGATGGGACGGATAACCAACATAAATGACAACTCCCTTTCATTGACGACAGGTGGGGTCCCGGCTCCTGCCGGGAGAGCTCCCCACCTCAATTTGGAATCAGGCGTTAACCACCTGGGCAACCGCCTTCTCGAAGCGGGCCAACCCTTCCTTGATGTCCGCTTCCGGGATCACCAGTGAAGGGGCAAAACGAACCACATTGGTACCGGCCACCAGTGCCATCAGCCCCTGATCGATGGAGGCCAGCAGGAAGTCACGGGAACGCCCCTTGTAGGCATCGCTCAGGGCCGCGCCCAGCAGCAGACCCTTGCCGCGGATCTCGCTGAAGCAGTGGTATTTGGCATTGATGGCTTCAAGACCATCGCGGAACAGCTGCTCGCGCTGCTTGATGCCAGCCAGCACCTCCGGAGTATTGATCACGTCGATCACCGCCTCGGCGACCGCACAGGCCAGCGGGTTGCCGCCGTAGGTAGAGCCGTGAGTGCCCACTTTCAGGTAAGAGGCGATTTCGTTGGTAGTCAGCATGGCGCCAATGGGGAAACCGCCTCCCAGTGCCTTGGCGCTGGTGAGGATGTCCGGCGTGACGCCCAGACCCATATAGGCATAGAGATCACCGGTCCGGCCGACGCCGGACTGCACTTCGTCATACACCAGCAGGGCATTGTGTTTGTCGCACAGCTCGCGCACCCCTTTGGCAAACTCGTCGGTAGGACGAATGATGCCCCCCTCCCCTTGCAGCGGCTCCATCACCACGGCGCAGGTGTTGTCGGAGATCACCTCGGCCAGCGCCGCCAGATCGTTGTAGGGTACGTGGGTAATGTCACCGGGCTTGGGACCGAAGCCATCTGAGTAGGCAGCCTGGCCACCGACGCTGACGGTAAAGAAGGTACGACCGTGGAAGCCCTGATTGAAGGCGATGATCTGGGTCTTCTGCTCGCCAAACTTCTCGATGGCGTAGCGGCGAGCCAGCTTGAGGGCAGCCTCGTTTGCCTCAGCGCCGGAGTTGCAGAAGTAGACCTTGTCGGCAAAGGTGGCGGCGACCAGCTTCTTGGCCAGACGCAGGGCCGGCTCGTTGGTCATGACGTTGGAGAGGTGCCACAGCTTCTCGCCCTGGGTTTTCAGGGCCTCGACCAGCTTGGGATGGCAGTGACCCAAACCGTTGACGGCGATGCCACCGGCGAAGTCGACATACTCGCGCCCTTCCTGATCCCAGACACGTGACCCTTCACCACGCACCGGGATGATCTTGGCGGGCGCATAGTTGGGAACCATCACTTCATCAAACACTTCACGTGTCACTGCCAACAACTCTGACATATAGCTCTCCTTCGATTCGGCGACAGAATAATCCACCGCCCAAAAGTTAAATCCGTGTAAACGTGACGGGATTATCACAGAAATAAAGTAAAAAGTCTGTAACAAGACGGCCTATAAGGAACAATGTTCGATTGCTCTTGAGATTTTAGGCAACCGCATTGCATAACGACTCAGGGGGGCTTGGCAAGAGATAATTTGGGCAGGAGAGGGGGTGAATAAAGTGTCAGGGAAATTTTTTTTGCCTTCTCTCGAACTTGAGAAGGCGATCACAACTTTTTATGAACGCGCCAGAAAGTTGGCCAGCAACTGATGGCCCTGCTCGCTCAAAATACTCTCCGGATGGAACTGAACACCCTCGACAGGGAGCGTCTTGTGGCGCAGCCCCATGATCTCGTCAAACGAGCCATCGGCATGCTCGCTCCAGGCGGTGACCTCGAAGCAGTCGGGCAGCGTGTCGCGCTCCACCACCAAGGAGTGGTAGCGGGTCACCCGCAGCGGGTTGTTGAGCCCCTTGAACACCCCCTCATTGCGATGGCGGATAAGCGAGGTTTTGCCGTGCATTACCTGACGGGCACGTATTACGCGGGCGCCGAAGGCCTGCGCCAACGACTGATGACCGAGACAGACGCCGAGAATGGGCAGCTTGCCAGCAAAGTGGCTGATGGCATCGAGAGAGATCCCCGCCTCATTGGGCGTACAGGGACCGGGAGAGATCACCAGAAAACGGGGAGAGAGCTGCGCTATGGCATCAAGCGTCAGTTCATCATTGCGCTTGACCACAACCTCTTGTCCCAGGGCGCCGAAATATTGCACCAGGTTCCAGGTAAAAGAGTCGTAGTTATCGATCAACAACAGCATGAGATAACCAACAGCGGAGAATTAACGATCGAGATAACGACCCTGTTCCATTTCCCGTTCACGCTGACACTCGGCCAGATAGATGGCGGCAGCAACGGCAGGGGTTTTATGGTGCTTGTCGATGGCATTGGAGACCATCAACTGCAGGGTATTGAGGTTTTTCGCCTTGCGAAATTTACGTAGCCAGTGACCTTTGTCACTCAGCTCTTCAGCAGAAATAGTTGGTTGAACAGGCATGCTTTCTCTTGGGGATATTACCCAGGTTGAAATAAAGAAATTAAACAAAATAGCCGGGCAGAAAATAAAGAAAGCCAGGCAAATACCCAGCTCTCTTCTACTACACCTTCCCAGTATGTCAGGCTCGAGGAACGAAGCCGACTACATCATATACGCTGGTCAGGGTTTTTTCAGCTCTTTCGCGCGCCTTTTGTGCGCCTTCTGCCAGAATCGCGATCAGATGGGCCTCATCCTGACGCAACTCGTGGAAACGGGCCTGGATCGGTTCCAGCAGCGCAACCACGGCTTCGGCGGTTTCGGTCTTGAGGTGACCGTACATCTTGCCTTCGAAGTGCTGCTCCAGCTCGGGGATGGAGCGACCCGTCACCCCGGACATCAGGGTCAGCAGGTTGGAGACACCCGGTTTGTTTTCCGGATCGAAACGCACCACCGCAGGCTCGTCGGAGTCGGTCACCGCACGCTTGATCTTCTTGACGATCTGCTTGGGATCTTCCAGCAGGCCGATGAAGTTGGCTTCGTTGTCATCGGACTTGGACATCTTCTTGGTCGGATCCTGCAGGCTCATCACCCGTGCCCCTTCGGTCGGAATGAAGGGCTCCGGCATGGTGAACACCTCACCATAGAGGTTGTTGAAACGGGTGCAGATGTCGCGGGTCAGCTCCAGATGCTGCTTCTGGTCGTTGCCGACCGGCACCTGATTGGCCTGATAGAGCAGAATATCAGCGGCCATCAGCACCGGATAACCGAACAGGCCGACGTTGACGTTGTTCTCGAAACGGGCGGACTTGTCCTTGAACTGGGTCATGCGCGACAGCTCACCCATCTGGGTGTAGCAGTTGAGGATCCAGCCCAGCTCGGCGTGCTGCGGCACGTGAGACTGGATGAAGACGGTGCTCTTCTTGGGATCGATACCGACCGCCAGATAGAGGGCGGCTGCGTCCAGACAAGCCTTACGCAGGGCAGCCGGGTCCTGACGAGTGGTGATGGCGTGCAGGTCGACGATGCAGTAGAGGCAGTCGAACTCATCCTGCATGTTGACCCACTGACGCAGGGCCCCCATGTAGTTGCCGATAGTCAGTTGACCGGAGGGTTGCGCTCCGCTCAATACGATTGGTTTAGTCATGAGAGTGTTAATCCTTGTTATTCAGCCAGCCCAGCTGCGCTATTAGACCAAAAGTGCATCGAGCTGGGCAAACTGCTCGAATACCCAGTCTGGATGGGAGTCGGCGATGGGACGGCCATAGTTGTAGCCGTAGGTAAGACCCACCACCTTCATGCCAGCCGCCTTGGCCGCCAGCACGTCATTTTCGGAGTCGCCCACCATCAGGGTGCGAGCCGGGCTCACCCCCAACTCCTGGCAGGCGTGCAGCAAGGGCTCCGGGCTCGGCTTCTTGACCGGCACGCAGTTGCCACCAAGCCAGAGTTCGAAACAATCACCGATGCCAAGGGCATCGAGGATAGGGGCCACGAAATCGCTCGGCTTGTTGGTAACGATCGCTTGCTTGTAGCCCAGGCTTTGCAGGCGACGCAGACTCTGTGCCACCCCGTCATACATAGCCAGCCCTTGCAGCAGGCAGGCGTTGTAGTGCTGGAAAAAGATCGGGCGGGCCTTGGCAAACAGCTCGGGATCGGCCTCACGATAGGCGAGCGCCCGCTGGATCAGCTTGTCAGCCCCGTTGCCGACCCAAGTACGGATCACCGCTTCATCAGCTTGCTCCAGACCCAGATCGGTCAGCGTCAGATTGACCGCCAGCGCCAGCTGGGCGGCACTGTCAATCAGGGTGCCATCCAGATCGAACAGCACCAAATCAAATGCGCGCTCAGCGTGTGACATGAGCCAGCTCCGCACGCATCTTGTCGATCACCGCCTTGTAGTCAGGCTGGCTGAAAATGGCAGAGCCGGCGACAAACATGTCGGCACCCGCTTCGGCGATCTCGCGAATGTTGTCGACCTTCACCCCACCATCGATCTCGAGACGGATATCGCGGCCACTCTCGTCGATCAGACGACGCACCTGACGCAGCTTGTCGAGGGTGCCCGGGATAAAGCTCTGGCCACCGAAGCCCGGGTTGACCGACATCAGCAGGATCACATCCAGCTTGTCCATCACATACTCGAGGCAGGAGAGCGAGGTAGCCGGATTCAGCACCAGACCCGCCTGGCAGCCCATCTCCTTGATGAGGCCCAAAGAGCGATCAACGTGATCGGACGCTTCCGGATGGAAGGTGATGAGGGAAGCACCGGCCTTGGCAAAATCGGGAATGATGCGATCCACCGGCTTGACCATCAGGTGCACGTCGATGGGGGCCTCGATACCGTAGTCACGCAGCGCCTGACAGACCATGGGGCCAATGGTCAGGTTGGGGACATAGTGGTTGTCCATCACGTCGAAGTGAACCACGTCGGCACCGGCAGCCAGTACCTTGGCTACATCGTCACCCAGACGGGCAAAATCGGCAGAGAGGATCGAGGGGGCAATCAGAAAGTCTTTCATCAGCATCATCCATTGGCAGCCAGGGAGAAAAAGCGGCGCAATTTTAACGTAAAAGGCGGGCGAAAACGACTCGAATGCGGGGTAAATGGGGCAATCGCCTCCCCTCCCCCAGCCACCTAGGTTTTGGGGCATCGGCACGGGCCCAGGGGCGCCCATAAAAAACGGCGCCCTGGGCGCCGCATGATCTGTTACGTCAGTGGCAGCAGTTCACTGTCGCTGGGATAGTAGCCCTGCTCCGGTTCGATTCCGGGCGGATAGAGCGCCAGCAATTCGGCCACCTTGTTGCGGGTGCCGCCGTTGCGGCTGATGGTGCGCTTGACCAGGATCTCGTCGAGGCGGGCACCGCGATAAAGCTCACGAGTCAGCTCGATATCATGGTTGCTGATCAGCACCGGCACCCCTTTGTGAGCGGCTGTGTGACGGGCCAGTCGCGCCAGGATCGCCTGATCATCCAGGGTAAACCCGCCGGAGGCATAGGTGGTGAAGCTCGCCGTAGTGGAGAGCGGCGCATAGGGTGGATCACAATAGATAACCCAATCCTCTTCGGCACGCTTGATGGCGTCGGCGTAGCTCTCGCAGATAAAGGTCGCCTTCTGCGCCTTTTCGGCAAAGGCCCACAGCTCTTTTTCCGGGAAATAGGGCTTCTTGTAGGAACCGAACGGCACGTTGAAGCCGCCCTTCTTGTTGTAGCGGCACAGTCCGTTGAAACCGTGACGGTTGAGAAACAGGAACAAGAGTGCCCGCTCGAAGGTGGTCTCGGTCTGATTGAACTGGGTACGCAGCCGATAATAGGCCGCCTTGTGGTTGTGCTCTGCCACAAACAGCTTGCGCGCCTCGGCAATGAAACTGTCCGGCGTCAGCTTGAGGTGGTTGTACAGACAGATCAGATCCGGATTGATGTCGTTGAGCACATACGCGTCGTAGTCGGTGTTGAGAAACACAGACCCGGCCCCGACGAAGGGCTCCAGCAACACACGCCCGGCCGGCAGGCGCTCGGCAATCTCTTCAACCAGGGAGTATTTTCCCCCGGCCCATTTTAAAAAAGCGCGTGTTTTTTTCATGGAAATCCGGTGTGTAAGAAGGCAAGACCCAAAAAGGGGGACGATTCTACCCCCTTATCCGGTATCAAGGCTATTGCTTCAGCTCTTTTTGTACCTGTGCAAACGACTTGGGCCAGGGCTGGCCTTTCAGCAAGGCTGGCGGAAGCTTGCGAATGGCACTCTTGGCCTGGGTCAGACCGGCATAGTCCCCTTGCAGCACCACATACCAGGGGCTGCCACGGAATTTGGTCTGATAGACCCATACCTTGCCCGCCAAACCATGCTCGGCAACAAATTGATCCACCGCCTTGGTGTTGCTCGCTCCCATCAGCTGAACGCTGTAGTGGTTGCGCGGCTTCTTAGTGAGAGTCGCCACGGGCGTGAGCTCCACCTTGGGTGCTGGCGCGGCAACCGGCTCGTTGCTGGCGGTTTTGGTGGTGGCCGCAGGCGTTGCGGTTGTCGCCGGATTCAGTGCTTTGGAGGTACTGGCTGGCGCCGTGGTTGCGATTACACCACTGGGGGCTGTGCCACTCGGGTTCTTGCCGGTCAGCTCGTCCACCACGTCAGTAGGCAGTGCGCCGCTCACCTTGGGTTCGGTCATCAGCTTTTGCACGACCTCGTCAGAGATCACCACCCGACGCCCTTCGTAATTGATTGATTCGGTGGTCACAGTTTCGCTCTCCACCGATTTGGGCAGCACTTTCGCCTCCGGCTGCCAATCCTTCACTACCCCGTTGGGATTGCTGGCTGCAGCGCTGTTTTGCGCGCCTTGTGCAGCGGAATCTGTATTCGAACCGCCAGCGGTGAGGGGATCGCCTCCCGCTACCGGGATCGGCAATGCCGTGTTCTGCGCCGGATCCTGCAGCGCCGGTTTGCTTTCATTGTCAAACAGCGCAGGCAGCAGGTAGCTCAGCGCCAGCAGGCCGCCAGCGACCAGCGCGATAGCGGTGGCAATCTTCTTGACAGGCAACTCCGCCTGACGCTTCTTGGGCCTTCTGTCGGTCATGATATCCTCCAGTAACTGCATGATGGTGGACGGATGTCCGTTCGCCGTTTTCAGGATCTCCTCCACTTGCGGCTTGGGCAAGAGGGTCGCCGGGATCTTGAGCTCTTTGGCTTTCTCATACAAGAAGATGCGCTGCTCGGGCGGGCTCAGGGGCGGCACTTCCAGCTCAAGGGCTGGCATGGCACGCCCTTTGAGCTGCGGTCGTTGGGTACGACACCAGACGTCACTGCCCGAGACAATAATGGCCAGCTGATGGGGCGCCGCCAGGGTATCGTTATGACGTATGATCGCCCACAACTCTCCCAGCAGTTCGGCTGGCAACTGGTCGGCCCGCTCTATCAGTAGCAACAGGGTGGCTGGCTTGCTCCCCTCCAGCATGCGAAAGAAGCTCTCCGCCAGCGCATCCTGTGGATTGAACAGCGGGCGCGCCACCACCTGTGGCAGCAACAGCTGGCGCACATCCACCATCTTCATGGCAGGTGTACCAATCAGGCTCACCACCCGCACTTTTTCCGGCAACACGCCGAGCAGGGATTCGCACAGGGTACCGCGACCACAACCGGGTTTACCGGAGAGAAAAATGAAAGGGTGATTGAATTCAATCAGATGCAGCAGCCGGTCAACCAGCTGCCGCTGGGAAGGAAGTTTTAGCAGTTTATTCGTCACGACCAGACTCGATCACCGCCAGCAACTCGGCATCGGACACATCCCCCACCACCTGCGCATGGCCGATGCCAACCGGCAACACCAGACGCAGCTTGCCTTCCAGCACCTTCTTGTCACGGCGCATATGGCGAATAAAGGCGGCGAAATCCATCTCGGCAGGCGCATGAATGGGCAAATTGGCGGCCAGCAGCAGAGCGCGCACACGCGCAACGTCCGCTTCGCTCATATCGCCACGGGCCTGCGCAGTCCAGGCTGCCAGCATGGTGCCGGCGGATACTGCTTCACCGTGCAGCCAGTTGCCATACCCCTGCTCGGCCTCGATGGCATGACCAAAGGTGTGACCCAGATTGAGCAGCGCACGGACGCCGTGCTCGGTCTCATCCTGACCGACCACATCGGCTTTGATCTCGCAGCAGCGTTTGATGGCGTAGGCCAGCGCGGCAGGTTCCAGCTGTTGCAGACGCACCATGTTCTGCTCCAGCCAGCTGAAGAAATCAGCATCCCAAATGATGCCGTACTTGATCACCTCGGCCATCCCTGCGGCAAATTCGCGGGCGGGCAAGGTACTCAGACATTCGGTATCGATAACAACTTGTTTGGGCTGATAAAAAGCCCCAATCATGTTCTTGCCGAGGGGGTGGTTGACAGCGGTTTTACCGCCGACAGAGGAGTCAACCTGGGAGAGCAGGGTGGTCGGGATCTGGATAAAAGGAATGCCACGTTGATAGCTTGCTGCCGCAAAGCCCACCACATCCCCGATCACGCCGCCCCCCAGAGCGATCAGTGTCGTATCGCGCCCATGGTTGGTTTCAAGCAGAGCAGACATGATCTGCTCAAAGGTCGCCAGGCTCTTGTACGCCTCACCGTCAGGCAGGATCAGGTGTTCAACCTGAAAACCCGACAGCAGAGCGGTTACCTGTTCAAGATAAAGCGGAGCAACGACCGTGTTGGTCACTATCATCACCCGCTTGCCCTTGATGGTCGATACCAGCGCCTCGGGGCGCTGCAACAACCCTGCAGCTATCTCGATGGGATAGCTGCGTTCACCCAGTTCGACCTTCAACCGTTCCATGGACGTCCTCTAGATTACATACCGATCAGCTTTACAATTTGATTGGCAACGATTTTTGCGCTCTGGTCATCGGTGTGCACAACAAAGTCGGCAACCTCTTCATACAGGGCATTGCGCTCTTGTGCCAGACGTTCCAGCACTTCGCGTGCCGGTTCTTCGGTCTGTAGCAGAGGGCGGCGTTTGTCTCGCTGTGTGCGCGCCAGCTGCTTTTCGATAGTGGTTTCGAGGTAGACCACGATGCCACGAGCAGACAACTTGTTGCGGGTTTCGCGACTCTTGATGGCACCGCCACCCGTCGCCAGCACGATACCCTGCTGCTCTGACAATTCGCCGATCACCTTCTCTTCGCGAATCCGGAAACCTTCTTCGCCTTCAACATCGAACACCCAGCCGATATCAGCACCACTGCGGCGCTCAATCTCATGATCTGAGTCGAAAAACTCCATATGCAGTTGTTCTGCCAGATGTCTACCTATGGTGCTCTTGCCCGCACCCATGGGACCTATCAGGAAAATATTGCGTTTCTCAGCCATGTCTTTTCGTTAGTAATTACAAACTGTACGACCCCGATGAATACTGGATCGGGGTACCTATGAACCTTATCTTGCGATGGATCAGGAGGGGGATTATCTCAATAGATATCGGGACTGGCAACCGCAGCCCTTACGCCCCAGCCTCATTGGGGCGTAAGGTTATATGTGTTTTACCCTCACATGTAAAGCATTCAGAAGGCGTCGGTGACTATCTTCGGCGTCACGAAAATCAGCAACTCCCGCTTTTTGTTCTCGCTGGTGGTCTTGCGAAACAAGGCCCCCAATCCGGGAATGTCACCCAGCAACGGCACCTTGGTCACATCGCTCTTGATGGTCTGCTGATAGATGCCGCCCAGCACCAGGGTCTCGCCATTGTTCACCAACACCTGAGTGGTGATGGACTGGGCGTTGATGGAGACAGCGTCACCGGTACCGGTCGGTACCGTTTCACCCTTGGTATCCTGGGTCACGGTCAGGTCGAGAATCACCCGATTGTCAGGGGTGATCTGCGGAGTAACCTTCAGGCTCAATACCGCCTTCTTGAAGGTAACCGAGGTAGCACCACTGGAAGAGGACTCCACATAGGGGATCTCGGTACCCTGCTCGATCAATGCCGGTTTCTGGTTCGCCGTGGTCACGCGCGGACTGGCGATAATCTCAGCTTTGCTCTCTTTTTCCAGCGCCGACAACTCGAGATCCAGCAAGGTACCATCAGCCAGACGAGCGACCTGAAATGCCAGGGTGCCAGCGGCATTGGTTACCGGTAGATTGACATTGAGACGCTGATCCAACGCAGCCGGGTCCCGGGTTATGGCAGAGTTACCATTATCATTACCAGATGAATCATTGCCTTCGATAGAACCGGACGTACTGTTGCCATGACCATCGTTTTTGGTCACTCCCCACCGCACCCCGAGCGCTTCATCAAAGCCGTCGTCAATGGTCACCATCCGCGCCTCGATCACCACCTGCTTGACCGGAATATCGAGGATATCGAGCATCCGTTTGATGCTGCTGATGACATCGGCGGTATCCTTGACCACCAGCACGTTGGTTCGCTCGTCCACGCTCACCGCACCACGGGGTGACAGCAACTTGGTACTTTCGGAAGAGAGCAGGGCAGCCACTTCCGAGGCCTTGGCATAGTTTATCTGCAGATACTCGGTATAGAGCGGAGCCAAATCTGCGACCTGATTGCGGCTCTCCAGCTGTTGCTTCTCGCGTGTTGCGATCTCTTCTGCAGGCGCTACCAGCAAGATGTTGTTATCCAGCCGCTTATCCAGACCCCGCACCTTCAAAATAATGTCGAGCGCCTGCTCCCACGGCACCCCATCCAGACGCAGGGTAATATTGCCTGATACCGAATCTGTGGTTACCAAGTTAAGGTTGTTGAAATCGGCAATAAGCTGCAATACGGTACGGACTGGAATATCCTGAAAGTTCAATGAGATGGGCTTGCCCTGATACTGCTTGGATGCCGTGGCCGTCGTCCGCTTTTTCACCTCGATAATGAAGAGCTTGTCTGCCTGATCGTAACGGTAATCAAACTGACCATTGATCGACAGTTCAAACAGGGTATCGCTCCCCTGCCGGGAGACGTCAACCTGAGAGACCGGCGTTGCAAAATCCTGCACATTGATCAGATTAAGCAAACCATCCGGCACCCGAGTACCATGAAACTTGGCCAGTACGGTCTGGCCGCGGCTGCTCACATCGACGGCGGCCGAGCTGTTATCCAGCGTGACCAGAAACTCCCCCTGGCCATCTTTGCCACGATGAAAATCCACACCGGTAACCGAGTTGAAATAGGCGCCGCCCCCACTGCTCTGATAGTTGTTGAGCACCGGCTTGCTGGCAGGCTGTGTTGCTACCGGCGTTGTCACGGGCGCAACAGGCATCGACCGAGCGACAACCTGAGGATTGAGCAGCGCCGAGGGAGAGGGTGTGGCCACCATCGCAGAGGGCGCTGGCACAGGAGTAGCCGAGGGTGCGGGTGCAATCAGGGCGCTCTCACCATTGATGAGCCCGGAAGAGGCCCCCTCGCCCAATGACACCAGTAATTTGTTCCCCTGTTGCTGCACCTGATAGGGAGCAAGCTGATCGAGTGCGATCTTGATATCAAGACCTGCGCCCTTACCCTCAACCTTGATATTATCTACCCCCAAGCGCTGGATCGGCAGCGGGTTCACTTTCAGCGCCCCTACTGCACCGGGAACATGCAACAACAGCTGATTGGGTTGGTAAGAGAGACGATCGGTAAAGCCCGTGACCGGCTCACTAAAACTGAGCTCGACCAGCAATTGATCGGCCAGCAGCGGATTGACCTTGATCTCCTGCAGGGTTGCCACTGCCCACGCCTGACTGAGGGCGCTGGCGCAAAACAGCAAAGCCACTTTGGATACACTCTCTATTGTTGTTCTCATTGCTGTTCGTCCCTGATTATTGTTTTTCTTGCACATTGGCCATCGCCAACTGGGTTTCTCTTGTTACCCAGCACCCCTTCCCGTCCGGAATGGTTTCCAGCAAATCCACGGCAGTGTCTGTGATCTTGATGACCCGACCCTGATCAAGCCCCATATACTGGTTAAGTCCGACCCGCATCGATTTGCCATCCGGGGTGCTGATCAAGGCCCACAACTGGCCAGCCTTACCCAAAGAACCATGCATCGACAGACTGGCCAGCGAATAATTTTCCAGCACCTCTTTCTCACGATCCATCAGGGTCTGTGCACAATCCGGCTGGGCCTTGGCAGTACTTGTACTTCCGACCGTCGCCTCAGGCTGGGGAACCATGAAGGGGCTGCGCAACTCGCGTTGCTGGTAGTGCATAGGGGCAAAAGGCTTCAGCTCGGGCAAGGGCTCGATAGGTATGGGTGGCCTTGCTTTGGTCTGGGCGACATAGCTATCCATGTCCTCCTGACCACCACAGGCCGCCAGCAAGAGGGCAGGCAATAACCAGCAGATGCGTCTCATTGTTTCGGCTCCACTGTTTTACCGTTGTACTTGTAGGTCTTGGCCAGCATCGACATCGAAATCAGCTCCCCTTCATCCTTGCTCTGACCCAGAGTGAAGGAGTCAAGGATGACGATACGGGGCAAAGCGGCCATGTCAGCGGTAAACTTGCCAATTTCATGGTAAGTGCCCACGACTTCGATACGCATTGGTAGCTCGGTTGAAAACTCGTGCTTGACCTCGGGTTCCCAGTTGATCCGGTTCAATTTCAAGCCGTTGTCGGTAGCAATAAAGCTGATATCGTCCAGCAGACCGGCGACCTCATGGGTATTGGGCAACTGCTTGAGCTGGGTATCGACCAGTTGCTCAAGCTGAACCATTTGCGCCTTGTATGCCCCCAGGTTGGCAGCCAGCATCGCCTTGCTTTCAAACTGGGCTTTCAGTTCGGTCTCTTTCCCCGCTTCCTGAGTCAAACTGGTCAGTGAGTTGGCAATCACGTAGTAGTAGATGGCGCCGCCGGTCAACACGCAGCAGAAAAAGATGAAGACCCCTTTTGCCCATTTTGGCCAGCTTGCTATGTCATTGATATCCAGCTCGTTGAGTTGCTGAAGGTTCATTGTTGCTCCTTGGCCACATTCCCTGCAGCCGCAGCATTGTTGGCGATCAGGAACATCATGGAAAACTGGCTCAATGACACTGGCGCAACATCAGCCGCAAAAATAGTGCTTATCTTTGCCTGACCCAACCAACCGGAACCATCAATCCGCCGCATCATGCTGGCCACCCGACCATAGGCTTCGGTCTTGCCATTAACATCAATAATATTGTTCTGCATCGAAAGGGTGTTCAGGTAAACCCCGTTGGGCACCAGTGAAGGAAGCTGATTGAAGAGGCGGACGGGCACATTGCGGCGCATCTGCAACTGCTCGATGAGCTGCATCCGATCGATTAGTTCCTTGCGACGCTCTTTGAGCAGACGGATCTCCCCCAGCTGGGCATCCAGAATAGTCATCTCCTGAACCAGCCTCTGGTTGCGCTGCTGCTGGGCGACGATCTGGCGATCAACCAGCCAGTTGGCAAAAAATCCCAGCGCGACCGTGGCCAGCACAAAAATCCCAAGCAACGCCCCGAACTGTTTCTTTTGGCGCTGGGCTCGGGCTTCACGCCAGGGCAGAAGGTTTATATTTGACATGGTGTGAAACTCCTCAGAGCCAACCCGAATGCCGTCATATATTTAGCGCCATGTATCAGCTCGGCCTCCCCTTTCGGCTTGCCAAACAGGGCGAACAGATCCGGGTGCAACACCTCGCAATTGACCTCTTCTTTTACCTGTACCAACAAACCGGGTAGCAGACTGCCTCCCCCCGTCAGCACCAGTTTTGCGATGTCGCGATAACCGGATGAACTGCAAAACAGCTGGATATTGCGCCGCACTTGCTGCAGCAGCGAGTTGATGTGGGGCATCAGCACATCCAGCTCATGGTCAACAGGCAAGGTACCTTTGGTTTTAGCCTGCTCAGCTTCATCCAGCGTCATGCCATAAAAGGAAGAGAGCGCCTGGCTGTACTGATCGCCACCGAAGTTCTGCAAGCGGGAGTAGATCACCTCCCCCTTGACCAGCGCCGCAAAGGTCATGGCACTGGCGCCAATGTCGATCACCCCGATCGGCCGTTCACTCTCCTGTAATTCGGGCAGACAGGCCACCACGGCACGGCCCAGCGCATGGGCGCCCACATCCACCACCTTGACGGCAATACCGGCTTCGGCAAGGGCGCTGACCCGGCCGTTGACACTCTCGGTGCGGGCTGCGCTCAGCAGCACATCCTGACGATCTTCACTGTTGTTGGTGCTCAGCACCTCAAAATCGAGACTCACTTCATCGAGGGGGAAGGGAATGATCTGCTCGGCCTCCAGCTGCACCTGACTCTCCAGCTCCTTGTCACTGAGGCGAGCATCAATCTGGATCACCTTGGTTATCACGTTGGAACCGGTCACCGCAGTGGCGGCATAGTCGCTGTGAGCTGGGATCAGGCGCTTGAGGGTCTTGAGAGATTGGCTGACGCGCTCGATATCCTGCAATTGATAGTCAACCAGCGTCCCTTTCGGGGTGGCAATATCGGCGACCGATTCGAGATGAAGCTTGCCAGGTCGGCCACTGAGGGTAACGGCCTTGATGGTCTGGCTGCCGAAATCAATGCCCACCAGAGGGAGGAGGGATCCCTTGTTAAAAAGCCCAAACATATACACATCCATGCGTTATTTGGTTTTATTCCTGAACAGAGTGTAGGACACCCGATCAGAGGAGTGCTTCACTCATCCTAAATGCTCTAACTATCAATGTCATAAAGTTTATGCCGAAAAGTGACCCATCTCGCTTTCTTCATGGCAAGTGGCCCTCCTTGGTTATTGCTCCCTGTAGTGCTAACCTCTCGCATCCTTTTGAGGTGGGTGGCTCGCCACAGGAAAACCTCGAATTCCCGATGGCAAAAGGGCTATACTCTGCGCCCGTTGGCTAATTTTAAGACGATTGGTAGTTCTTCCATGCTGAAATGGCTCGTTCGCCTGTTTATTGTCATGATGCTGGGTGCTGTGCTGGGTGTTGCCAGCCTCATCGGTATCTACTTCTATATCAAACCCCAACTGCCCGATGTCACCGCACTGCGTGACGTCAAGCTGGCAACCCCGATGCGGGTTTACAGCCGGGATGGGGAGTTGATCGCCCAATATGGCGAAATTCGTCGCATTCCGCTGCGTCTGGACGAAATTCCGCAACCCATGATCGATGCCGTACTGGCGACCGAAGATGCACGTTTCTATGAGCACCCGGGCATTGACCCGATAGGTATCATTCGAGCTGCATCCGTCTGGGCTGTTTCCGGCCATGCCCGTCAGGGGGCCAGTACCATCACCCAGCAGGTTGCCCGCAACTTCTTCCTGAGCAATGAGAAGACCATCATCCGCAAGATCAAGGAGGTCTTCCTGGCCTGGCGGATCGAGCAGAATCTCTCAAAAGACGAGATCCTCGAACTCTACCTCAACAAGATCCCCCTCGGTTATCGCTCCTTCGGGATCGGTGCTGCGGCACAGGTTTACTTTGGTAAAGAGGTCAAGGATCTGGGACTGGACGAGATCGCCATCATTGCCGGTCTGCCGAAAGCTCCCTCCATGCTCAACCCCATCCGCTCCCCCGAGCGGGCCTTTGCGCGCCGCAACGTTGTGCTGGGCCGGATGCTGGAAACCGGCAAGATCACCCAGGCCCAGTTTGACGAAGCGTCCAAAATGCCTATCAAGGCCCGTTTTCACGGCGCCGAAGTGACCCTGCACGCCCCTTATCTCGGTGAAATGGTGCGCCAGAAGATGGTCGAGCAGTTCGGTGAAGATGCTTACACCATGGGCCTGCACGTCTACACTACCGTCTCTGCCGAACGTCAACGGGCAGCCAGACAGGCGCTGCTGGATGGCGTTTTTGCCTATGACATGCGCCATGGCTATCGCGGCCCGACGGCTCAGTTGTGGAAGGCTGGCGAGCCAGCCTGGGATTACGAGCAGATTGTCGCTCACCTTGGCAAGCAACCCACTTACGATCCGCTGATGGCGGCGGTCGTGACCAAGCTCGGTGATCGCAGCGCCACGCTGGTACTGAAAAATGGCAAGGAAGCAGAGCTCGGCTGGAACGGCATTAAATGGGCCCGCTCCTTTATTACCGACGACCGCCAGAGCTATGCCCCGAAATCGGCGCGCGATGTGCTGAAAGTCGGCGCACAGATCTGGGTGCGGGAAGAGGGCGAAGAGTTGCTGCTGGCCCAAATCCCGGATGTGAATGCTGCGCTGGTTGCCATGAACCCAAAAAATGGGGCACTGGAAGCGCTGGTCGGTGGTTTCAGCTTCGAACTCTCCAAATTCAACCGGGTCGATCAGGCGCGTCGCCAGATCGGTTCCAATATCAAGCCTTTCCTCTATGCGACCGCGCTGGAGCATGGCTATACCCTGGCGTCGCTCATCAACGATGCGCCGATCAACCAGTGGGATCCATCAAAAGGGCCCATGTGGCAGCCCAAGAACTCCCCGGCCGTTTATGATGGCCCCACCCCGCTGCGTCTGGGTCTGGCCAAGTCCAAGAACGTGATGTCGGTTCGACTGATGCGTGCCATCGGTCTGGATACCTATATCGACGGTCTGACCCGCTTTGGTTTCCCTCGCGACTTCATCTCTCCCCATGAGTCGCTGGCACTGGGGGCTGCCGAATTCACCCCCCTCGAGGTAGTGCGTGGTTACTCGGTACTGGCCAACGGTGGCTTCCTGGTGACCCCATACTTCATCGACAAAGTGACCGACAGCCTGGAGAACACCCTCTATCAGGCCAATCCTGCTATTGCTTGCACCACCTGCGAACAGCAGGCCGCCCCCGAGCAGAGCACACTGCCGGAGCCAACTGTTGATGGTGCCGCACAAGATGGCACGCAGACCCCTCTCGCGCCAACCATCGCCCCGCATACCATCAGTGCCCAGAGTGCGTTCCTGATCACCGACACCCTGAGCACAGCCATCTGGGGTGGCAACGGCTGGCGTGGTACCGGCTGGCGTGCAGCCCGCGACCTGAAACGTCACGACATCTCCGGTAAAACCGGTACCACCAACGAATCGCGGGATGCCTGGTTCTCCGGCTACACCCCGGACATCGTTGCTACCTCCTGGATCGGTTTTGACAACCACCAGCGTGGTCTTGGCCGTGCCGAGTTTGGCGGTGGCGCCGCGCAGCCTATCTGGATCGACTTCATGAAAGTCGCCCTCAAAAAGCTGCCTGAGCACAAGATGCCGGTTCCCGAGGGGATCATGACGGTGAAGATTGATAGCGAAACCGGCCTGCTGGCAACCAGTGGCGGCACCGACGAATACTTCAAGGAAGGGACCGAGCCGACCCGCTACGCAGCACCGAGCTCGGATGGCAATCAGGTCTACGGCGGTGACAACCCCGATGTGGAAGGGCCTGTCTCTACCGACGATATTTTCTAAGTCGTTATCGCGGCAGAAGCAAAACCGGCAGCCTTGGCTGCCGGTTTTTTTATTGGGCCAACTGCTTGCTCATCAGCGTGGCGATCGAGGCCGCCAGCTCATTGAAACAGGGGCGACGCACCGAGTAATGGCGATAGAGCAGCGAGATGGTACGCCCCGGCACAGGGTCAACCACAGGTCGATAGCTCACCCCGCCCTCATCATGATCGGCAGGTACGGCCAGCTTTGGTACCAGGGTCATGCCACTACCGGCAGCCACCATGTTGCGCAGGGTCTCGAGACTGGTGCCCTTGAAGCGTTGATCCTCACCTATCCCGCCGGCGAAACAGAACCCCATCGCCTGATCCCGCAAACAGTGACCATCGGCCAACATCAGTAATTTCTTGCCCTTGAGATTACCAAGCGGCACCTGTCTAGCCTGTGCTTCGGGGTGATGGCAAGGCACCGCCAGCCACATCGGCTCATGATAGAGCTGGATTGAACCAAACCCCTCCATCCCCGGCATCTCGGCCAGAATGACGCAATCCAGCTCCCCCTCTTCCAGCCGTTTGAGCAGGGTTTGAGTCTGCTCCTCGTAGAGGTAGAACTCCAGCTGGGGAAAACGCTCACGCAGGGTCTGGATAATGCGGGGCAACAGGTAGGGGCCCACGGTCGGAATAAAACCGATATGGATCTCCCCGGACATAGGCTCGGAGAAGTGCTGACCGATGTTCTTGAGCTCGCGCACCTCCTTGAGCACCCGACGCGCCTGATGGGCCATGGCATCGCCAGCAGGCGTAAACAGCACCTTGCGCGAGGTACGTTCGATCAGAATGACCCCGAGTTCATCCTCCAGCTTGCGCAGCTGGCCGCTCAGGGTGGGTTGACTGACAAAGCAGCGTTCAGCGGCTTTGCGAAAATGTTTTTCCTCATCCAGCGCCACCAGATATTCGAGATCGCGAAGATTCATACAGCAAGAGTCCTGCCTGGAAAATGGGCCATCAGCATGCACAATATCGTCCGGCGGGACAAGTCATCCGCTCGCGGTGAACCTCTCTGGCTGCCCCTCCAAAACAAAAAAGCCCGATCACCTTGCGGTAATCGGGCTGTTTGGCTCGCCGAGGGATTACACCCTGAAACGGCGCACCATATCCTGCAACTGGGTAGCCAAATGGTTCAGCTCGTTGCACGCCTGAGCCATCTGGGTGGCACCGGCGGCCACCTCTTCGGAAGCATGGCTGATATTGACCACGTTACGGTTGAGCTCCTCGCTCACCGCCCCCTGCTCTTCGGTGGCCGTTGCAATCTGGATGTTCATGTGGGAGATGCTGCTGACCGAGCCACTGATCTGGGAGATAGACTCGCCCGCTTCCCGCGCGGTAGCAACTGTGGTGTTCATCAGCTCCTGACTCTGTTGCATGGTACTGCCGGCCTGTTCGGCACGCTGCTGCAACTCGGCAATGATGGTATTGATTTGGGAGGTGGAGTCCTGAGTGCGCTTGGCCAGAGTACGCACCTCATCGGCCACCACCGCAAACCCCCGCCCCTGCTCACCGGCACGGGCCGCTTCAATGGCGGCGTTCAATGCCAGCAGGTTGGTCTGTTCGGCAATGCCGCGGATCACCTCCAGCACCATGCCGATATTGCGGCTGTCATCGCCCAGTTGGCGGATCACCACCGCGGTACTCTCGATGGCACCGGCGACCCGTTCAATACGTTGAATGGAGTCATTCACCGTTTGCGCACCAAGTTCGGCCGTCTCACTGGCCGAGGTGGCAGCACTGGCCGCATCGCTGGTGTTGCGAGAGACCTCCTGCACCGTAGCCTGCATCTCGTTCATCGCCGTTGCCAGCTGATTCAACTCATGTTGCTGAGCATTCATGTTGTTGGCTGACTGCCTTGCTACGGCACTGATCTCTTCTACCGCAGAGCTCATCTGTACAACAGAACCGGATACCTCACCAACCAGTTTGCGCAAGTTTTCTTGCATCTGCGCAAAGCCTTTCGCCAGTTGTCCTAATTCATCCTGATTAAACGCATTCAACTCCACACGATGAGTCAAATCACCAGCCGCGACGCTACCAACAAGTTCCAGCAAGCGATTAACGGGTCGTTTGATTTGCTGACTCAAATACCATGCAATCAACACCACGAAAATAAGAGTCGCTGCGCCAGTCAAGATACTGAGGAATTTGGAGCTGGTATATGCCTCTTCACCTTGGGCATCCATCTCCTTGCCAATACGCTCATTTATCTCACGCAAATCCATCGTTAATTTTGTTGCCTGCTCCAGCGTGGTTCTGAGATTCCCTTGCAAAATCTCTCTTGTCTTGTCACTACTCTGTTTCACCGCCTGATATAGCGGGTCATGCGCTGTAAAAAAGGCATTTCCGGCAGTCTTCAACGCGTTAAAGGTTTGCTCTTCATCTGCAGCATTAAAAGCCAATCCGCCGTAATTAGCCGCAGCCTGCTCAAAACGTGCCTTTGAATCCATCACACCTTGTTGGGTTCGTTCAATATCCGCACTGTCGTTGTAGCCCATCGCGATCACCATAGATAATTGGAAACGCCGAGCATCAAGCAGTGCGATATGCATCTGACTTGCATAGCGAACAGAAGGGATAAGGTTCTCTGCCAATACAGTGTTTTGTTGATTGAGATACGACAGTCGCGAGACGCCATACCCGGCAAGCAGGCATACGCAAAGTGCCAGCACCGCAAAGCCAGTACTCAACTTTTGACCTATGGACATATTCTGGAGCATAGATTCATCCTTAACTGCGTGTCATCGTTTAATGTCGGTTTTGATAGGAGCTATGTGTTCATGTTTTTGTAATTGAGCATAGCCGTAGAGCTGTGCTTTTGTAGTTTGCATAAGCACCATATATCGCTATCGACACGCAGAGAGGGCCACTTTAACTACCGCAGACTATTAACTGTTTACTCTATTGCCCGCAACAGTCGTGGGATCAGCAACTCCGGCTCCCCCAGATACTGGTTGACCTCTATCCTTTCGTGTTTTCCCCCTCGCTCTATACCCAAAGTAGGATAACCCTGACCGCCCAGCCGTTTCATCCAGCCCTGGCTATCTGCCAGATGTTGCAGCAAGGGGGCCTGCAGATAAGCTTGTTGGAATGCCTCGGCTGAAATCCCCTGCTCTGCCGCCAGCGTGGCGAGAAATGCCGGCTCACCAATCCAGATCCCGTCCCGATAGTGGGATTGCTGGATCCGGTGCAACATGACCAGCCCATCGCCCCCCAACGCCGTGACGGCCAAAACCGCACGGATCGGCGGCTCGGAGTCCAGCAGACAGCCTTCCCGCAGCAGCAGTTCGTTAAAGTAGCGTTCGCCAAAATGCTGGCCGGTCAGCACTTCGATCCGCTGATCATGGGGGCGCACATAATCACGCAATGCCTCGCCCATCGGCTGACGGCGACTACCCAGCCATAGACCGCCCGCATGCAGCTCGATCTTGAGTCCAGCAATAGTTGCTGCCGCCTGCAACAGGGGGGTGGCACCGTAGCACCAGCCACAGAGCGGGTCATAGACATAATGGAGGGTGGTTTGTTGTTCGCTCATCTTCATTCTCACTTCGATCTCGGATAAAAAACCGGGCCCTTAGGCCCGGTAAAAAAACACAGGGAAAGCAGGCTCAGTGGCTTACCACTTCATCTCGCCGGTATTGACCTTGGCACCGATGGCCAGACCATCGTCAACCGGCAGTGCCGGATAGGCCTTCTTCAGAGCCTCAATCAGCTCACCAGAGTTTTTCGCCTTGGCCAGCTCCTGTTCGAAACGCTCTACATAGTCACGGGTAAAGCTCACAGCAGCAGTGCCTTTGGGAGCAGTCCCCAGGAAGTGGCCCGGTACCACACGCTCGGGTTTCAGGGCCAGCAGGTTATCCAGCGCCTTGACCCAGTTACTGCGGGCCGCCTTGTTCTGGCTGTCGGCCATCCAGACATGCACCCCGTGGTAAACCGGCACACCGCCAAAAGCAGTCTTGATGGAAGGGGCCCAGAGGTAGGCATTCGGGGTATTCATCTCTTTGATTTCAATCTTCTCGCCATCCAGCGTCAGGTGGCTGGCGGTCATCACTTGCGGCACGGTCAGGCTCTTCGGTGCACCCTTGCCAAGGATCGGGCTCCAGTAGCTCAGCTTGGCATCCTTGGTCTCGTTGATATGGTCAACCACATGCTGATCGGCCAGCACTTTGACATCCGGGAACGCCGCCATGACCGGCTCCAGACCGAAGTAGAAGTCGGGGTCACCGGCACTGATATAGACAGTGGTTAGCTTCTTGCCGCTCTTCTTGATCATGTCGACCAGCGCCTGACCATTTTGCACGTCGAATTGGGCATCGATCAGGATGGCCTCTTTGTCACCGGTCACCAGTGAGGAGGAGACCGGGAAGATCGCCTTCTCGCCAGGGTTGTAGACGGTCACGCTCAGGGGGGCGGCCAGTACGGCGCCACTCAACAGGGTGGTAGCCAGAGTCAGGTTGCGGATCAGGGTGTTGTTCATCATCTATTCCTCATTAAGTATTCGGGGGTTCATTTGATGGACACAGTGTATTGGATCACTTAAGGTGCAAATACAGCATAAAAAGCGCATCACTGTTGCACATATCGAACATATGGAGAGCCATACATGGATCGACTGACCGCATTGCGGGTCTTTGTCAGCGTAGTCGAACAAGGGAGCCTGAGCGGCGCCGGAGAGAAACTGGATATGTCGCGCGCCATGGTGTCGCGCTATCTCGCCGAGCTGGAGAGCTGGATGGGCGCCCGCCTGCTGCACCGCACCACCCGTCGTCTGAGTCTGACCGGACCGGGAGAGGAGGCGCTGAACCGGGCCCGCGCCATACTGGCGCTCGGCGAAGAGATGGAGCAGATCGCCGTGAAGGGGGATGACGCCCCCAAGGGGCAACTGCGGATCACCAGCAGCTACTCCTTGTCAGAAGCGCTGCTGGTCGGGGCTGCCAACGACTATCTGGCGCAATACCCGGGGACAGCCATCGACATTCTGCTGCTCGACAGAACCGTCAATCTGGTAGAGGAGCGGATCGATCTGGCTGTGCGCATCACCAACGACCTCGACCCCAATCTGGTGGCGCGCCGTCTCGGCACCTGCCACTCGGTAGTCTGTGCCAGCCCGGCCTATCTGGCCCGTCATCCGATACCACACAAGGTGCAGGATTTGGCGCTGCACAACTGCCTCACCTACACCTACTTCGGCAAGAGCCTGTGGGAGTTCAATGGACCGGACGGTCCCGAGTCAGTGCCGGTCAGTGGTAACCTGAGCGCCAATATCTCCAACCTGCTGCTGGAAGCAACGCTGGAAGGCGCAGGGATCAGCCTGCAACCCCGCTACTCGGCACAACCCTATCTGGAGCGCGGGGAACTGGTGCCCCTGCTGACCGACTGGCAGCCCAAGCGCCTCGGGGTCTACGGGGTGTATGCCACCCGCAAGCAGATGTCGCCGCTACTGCGCAGCTTCCTCGATTTTCTGCTGGCCCGCATGGCGGTGGATCCCATCTGGCAGGAGTAAGCACACCTCAAACCCGATCATGAAGAAGGGGCCGCTGCGGGCCCCTTCTCACTCTGATCCCTTGATCAGGCTTCAAATCCGAATGGTTCTGAGTTCGGCGCTTCCGGCTGCGCACTCTCGTCCAGGAAAATATCCCGATAAGCCACATAGATGGAGTAGTTGAGCGCCGGGATCACCACCAGCAGACCTACCAGCAACAACACAGCGCCAAACAGCAACAACATGGCTGAGAGCAGCCCCCACCAGAAGAAGGGAAAAAAATTGCGCCAGCAGCCGAAGAAGCTCAACCGTACCGCCTGTAAGACGCCGATATCGTGGTGGTAGATCAGCGCCGGAGCAAAGGTGACCCCCATCAGCACGGGAATGATGAGCAGCATCCCCACCAGCAATACCAGCAGCAGTTGTTGCAACTGGCTGGCAGAGACCACCATGCTCTCGGGATCCTGCGTCAGCAGCGGGAGCAGCCCCCACATGGAGAGCAGACCGAGACAGACGAGGCCCACCAGGCTGAACAGCAGCAACACCAGCAGACCGCCTAGCATCAGCGGGGTCAACTTGTGGCGAAAACCGGCGAAGAGATCGGCAAACTGCAGCGGCTCCCCCCGATAACCTCGAGCGGCGACCGCCACCCAACCCGCGCCCCACACCATGTAGAGCAGCTGGGAGATAAGGCCACCCGCCGGCAGTTGCTCCAGCAGCATGCCCACCATAAACCAGACCAGCACCATGGCCACGCTGATCCCCATCCCCTTGTTGAAGATATCGAACCCGCTGCGAACCCAGAGGCAGCCACGACCTGTCGTATACCGGGCCGGAGTGGTGCGCAAAGGGGGTAATCCGTTCATATCGTCTCCTCGGAGTGTCGGTGGCATCAGTGCCGGAAGCCGATTCTAGAGCCAGGGCGGGGGCGACTCAATGGCGAAGCGGCCCGACCACGACATAAAACCTGACGCAGCTATGCACAAAAGGGGCGTCAGCCACGCCCCGCCTCTGGCTGCACCGACTATAACGAGGCACAATCTGCTCCCTCCCCCAGCCGCACCTGTCGTGGCCAGCGTGCCGTGATCATCCTTTAGTGATCGACGAATGCCGGACAGGGGGTTGTCATCCCGCCATCCCGGGCGCTTTAACATCGAGTGGTATCGTCATGAGAGTTGTTTGTTGTCTGTTGTTGTTACTGGCCAGCCAGTCAGCCCTGGCCGAGGGTTTTATCAGTCGCCTGCTCAACCATCCGGTGCCGGGTGGCGTTGCGGTGATCCCTCTTGGCGCGTCACCCACTGCCCCCACGGCCCGCTATCACGACAAACCCGTGCTGGTAGTGCGCGAAGACAACCAGTGGATCGCCATCGTCGGCATTTCTCTGAAAAGCACGCCCGGCGCCCAGCAACTGACCACAGGTGATGGCCGTACTCTCGACTTCACCGTGACCCCCAAGCACTACCGCGAGCAGCACATCAAGCTCAAGAACAGCCGTCAGGTCAATCCGCTCGCCGAAGATATGACCCGTATCAACCGCGAGCTGGCGGAGCAAACCCGAGCTTACCAGACCTTCAGCCCCAACCAGCCGAGCAACCTGATGTTCGACAAGCCGGTCAACGGCCCCCTCTCCAGCCCGTTTGGCCTGCGTCGCTTCTTTAATGGCGAGGAGCGCAACCCCCACTCCGGCCTCGACTTCGCCGTGGGCGCCGGCACCCCGATCAAGTCCCCCGCCGCCGGCAAGGTGATCCTGATCGGCAACTACTTCTTCAATGGCAATACCGTCTTTGTCGACCACGGTCAGGGGCTCATCAGCATGTTCTGCCACATGTCGAAGATCGATGTGAAGCTCGGTCAGAGCCTGCCGCGTGGCGGCATCGTCGGGCGAGTCGGCTCAACCGGCCGCGCTACCGGCCCCCATATGCACTGGAACGTCAGCCTCAACGACACCCGGGTCGATCCCGCCATCTTTATCGGTGCCTTCAAGCCCTGAATCGGCAGAGCCCGTTAACAAAACAGGCAGCCCATGGCTGCCTGTCTGCTATCTGCACGTCGAGCCTGATTACCTATCCGGCCAGCGCGTGGGCGCCAGACTCCCGACGCATCGCACGCCACATCACCAACACCAGCAGCGAGCTGCACGTTGGCAATGCCAGCCAGACCCCGGGCACGCCCCACAGGGTCGAGAATCCCCACAAGAAACCGCCGATCAGCACCAGCTTGCCGCCGGTGAGCAGGGAGGCGATGCGGGCCCGATTGATGGCCTGGAAGTAGGTAGCCCCCACCAGCAGCAAGCCCTCCATCGGCAGCCCCCAGAAGTAGAGCCAGATCCCGAGACTCGCCACCGGCAGCAGGGTGGCGTTGTCGCCGGCAAACAGATAGACCGCCGCCTCCGGCCACAGATAAAGCGGGAACATGGCGCACAGGGCGATCCCCAACGTCACTCCGAGTGCCAGATTGCGGATCCGCAGCACCCGCCGCCAGTGACCGGCGCCCGCGTTAAAGCTGGCGATGGGCTGGATACCCATGGCGATCCCCTCGAACACCAGATAGAAGAAGGCCTCGGTGTAACTGATCACCCCGTAGGCCGCCACATGCAGCGAAGTACCCACCGCCAGCAACGCCTTGTTGTGCAGTGCCAACACCACAGAGAGATAGAGGTACATCAGAAAACTGGAAATCCCGAGGCGCACCGTCTCGCCCATCAGCCGCAGGTCGGGGCGCAAGGTATCCCAGCTTATCCGCAGCTGGCTGCGCGGTGTGAAGAAGTGCCACAGGCAGGCAAGGCCCGTCACGGCCTGAGAGAGCATGGTGGCGGTCGCCACCCCGGCCAGTCCGAACGGAAACACCACCATCAGCAGATAATCGAGCAGCACGTTGAGCAGGCCCCCGACTACCATGATGAGGGTGACAAACCCAGGGCGGCCATCGTTGCGCAGCAGCGAGCTGAACGCCATCGACAGCACCGCAAAGACGCCAAGCCAGGCGTAGGCCTGCAGGTAGGAGAGCCCGGCGGTGAAGATCTCCCCCTCCGCTCCCATCCAGGCCAACATGGGCTCGCCATAACGGATCCCGATAAAACTGAGCAGTGCCGAGGCCAGCAACACCATCACCAGCGCATTGCCGACGATATGGCGGGCTTTGGCCGGGTTGCCCTGCCCCAGATAGAAGGAGACCAGCGACGAGGCCCCCATGCCGATCAGCGCCCCCACCGCATAGAGCACGGCGCAGATGGGATAAGCCAGCATCAAACCGGCCATGCCATCCTGACCCAGCACATGGCCAACGAAGATGCCATCGATGGTGACATAGATGCCGGTGATCAGCATGGCCGCCACGGTCGGGGTTACGTAACGCCAGAAAAGGCGAGATAGCGGGGCTGTGCCCAGATCAACAGCTGACATATTCGACTCGGTGGAGAGAAAGCGGCCGGGATCATAGCGAAACAGCAGCACGACTTCCTGTTATTTGTGTTATGAATCATTAATATAGACTGCTTTACCCGCCTCCCTGCCCTGTTTTAGGCTAGGGCCACCTCTTCTGAACGGAAACGAGCCTCATGTTGCAACGCCTGCTCACCCTCTTGCTGCTCTCCCTTATCTTGTTGTCACCAGCCGTGCGCGCCGACGATGCCATTGCCCAGGCCGAATCCCTGTTGCAGAGCGTGCCCAAGAGCGATACACCGGAAAACCAGAAGCTGCGGGAGAGCTACCAGCAGGCGCTGCAATTTGCCAGAGAGGCCGAGCGTTACCGGGAGCAGAGTAAAGCCTATCAGCAGATCCTTATCGATTACCCCAAGGAGTCGGCACGGCTCAAGGAGAGCCTGCACAACTATCAGCCCGCTGCTCGCCCGCCGCTGGCGAGTCTCAAGGAGGAGGCGCTGCGCCAGGCCATAGGCCTGAGCAGCAACCGCCAGCTCAACCTGCGCAAGGAGCGGCAGGGGGTGATGGACAGCCTCAACCAGCTGGAGAGCACCGGGCAGGAGTATCACCTGCGGGTGGACGATCTGCGCAAACAGCTGCAACTGACCCGCAGCCAACTGGAGCGACTGAGCTTCAGCAGCGAATCGGATCGCCAGCAGGAGGCACAACTGCTGCTGACCAGAATGAAGGAGCAGAGCCTCTCCGACCGGATCCAGATGCTGGAGCTGGAGCAGCTCTCGGCCCAGCAGCGCAACGATCTCGGCAAGTTGAAGCTGCAGGAGCTCAATCTGGCCATCGCCGACGAGGATGAGTGGCAAGCCAGCCTGCTGACCCAGCAGAACCAACTGCGGCGGGAGAAGACCGAGCAGGCGCTGGAGGAGAGCGAGCGGCTGCGCAAACAGCTCACCACCGACATGCCGCTGCTGCTGGAGCAGCAACAGCAGAATCAGGCGCTCTCCATCCAGCTCGGCACACTGGAAGATCAGATTGAGCGGGTGCAGGACGAGCAGCGCAGCGTCGACAAGAATCTGTTTGAGCTGAATGAGCTGGTCAACTCGGTGCGCGAACAGCTGGAGTGGCTGCAGATCAGTAATGCCTACGGCGAGAACCTGCGCAGCAAACTCTCCGATCTGCCTCCCCAGTTCCCCCTCGACAAGCTGGAGTCCGCCATCGTCAGCGCCCGCATGGCCAAGTACCAGTACGAGAGCGAGCAGGATGGACTCAAGGATACCCGCCAGCTGCGCGACAAGCTGATGGCCGAAGAGGAGGTGACGCTGGATCGGCCACAGCAAGCGGTGCTCGACAACCTGCTCAAGGCCCGGCGCCAACTGCTGACCCGGCTCAACGACGCCTCCGACACCCTCATTCAGGAGCAGACCCGCCTCAAACTGCTCTACAGCCGCCAGAACAGCAAGATCGACGAGATCCGCGAAATAAGCGCCAGCCACCTGTTCTGGATGCCGGATGTGCGCCCCTTTACCCCGCAGGTCATGCTCGGCATTCCTGCCGCGCTGACCCTGGCCTTCAACCCGGATAACTGGCTGCAACTGCCCTACGCCATCGCCGAGAACAGCCCGCTGAGCCTCACGCTGGCCGGTATTGGTCTGCTGGTGCTGGCCTGGAGCTGGTTCAAACTGGCCCGTCACCTGAACCTCTATTGCGACCATATTGCGCCGCGGATCGGCAAGGTAACTCAGGACAAATTCAGCCTCACCAGCCGCTTGCTGCTGCGCTCCCTGCTTGCCGCCCTCCCCTTGCCCGCCATGGTGTTGATGGTGCGCGGCCTGCTCGAAGGGGCCTGGCAATACCCGTTTGCGGTGGCGGTGGCGCGTGGTCTTGGCGAGATCTGGTTCCTGCTGCTGGCGCTGGTGATGGCCCGCCACCTGACACTGGAGCGGGGGATTTTGATCCACCACTTCCGCTGGCCCCGGGAACAGGTGCAAAAGGTGTGGGGGCAGTTTCGCACCCTGCTGCTGGTGCTGATCCCGAGTTTCTTCGTGCAGGGGATGGCCAACAGCTATCAGGAGCACGCCTTCTACGACTCCCTCGGCCGGATGGCCTTCATGATCGGCGCACTCTGGCTGCTGCTCTTCTTCGCCCGCCTCAACCGAGAGAGATTGCCGCTCACCTGGGGCCAGACCGACATGACCAAGCCCCATCTGCTGCACCACTTCATCTGGAACAGCCTGATGCTGGCGCCGCTGCTGGCAGTGATCGGCGCCCTGTTTGGCTACTTCTATACCTCGCGCACCCTGCTACGCCAGCTGGAGCTTAGCCTGCTGATGGGGCTGGGTTGCCTGCTGGTCTACTATCTGGCCAGACGCTGGATGCTGATCCAGCGCCGCCGCCTTGCCTTCGAGCGCGCCAAGAGCAAGCGGGCCGAGATCCTGGCCCAGCGCGGCCGGGAAGAGGGGCATGACGAGCTCAGCTCCGAGACCCCGGACGTGGTGGAAGAGACTGAACTGGATCTCGATACCATCAGCGCCCAGTCGCTGGGACTGGTGCGCACCCTGCTGATGCTGGGCTTTACCATGCTGGTGGTAGTGCAATGGTCGGATCTCAACTCCGCCTTCAGCTTCCTCAGCAATATCGAGGTGTGGCAGGTGAGCAGCAAGATTGGCGGCATCGAGCAGCTCTCGGCCATCACCTTGCAGGATCTGATGCTGACCGCCTTCGTTTTCATTCTGACCGTGGTGACTGCCCGCAACCTGCCGGGGCTGATGGAGCTGACCCTGCTGCAACACCTCAGCCTCTCCCCGGGTACCGGCTTTGCCCTCACGACCACCAGCAAGTATCTGGTGATCCTGATCGGCGCCCTCACCGGCTTCTCCATGCTCGGCATCGACTGGTCGAAGACCCAGTGGCTGGTCGCCGCCCTCTCGGTGGGGCTGGGTTTCGGTCTGCAGGAGATCTTCGCCAACTTTGTCTCCGGCCTCATCATCCTGTTCGAGAAGCCGATCCGGCTCGGTGACACCGTCACCATTCGCGATCTCACCGGCACCGTCACCAAGATCAAAACCCGGGCCACCACCATAGTGGATTGGGATCGCAAGGAGATCATCGTGCCCAACAAGGCCTTCATCACCGAACAGTTCATCAACTGGTCGCTCTCCGATGCTATCACCCGGGTCAAACTGCGGATCCGGATTGGCCTGACCCGGGATCCGAAACTGGTGCAGCGCATTTTGGAGGAGTCCATCCAGGCATCGACCCTGGTATTGGAGACGCCGACGCCAGAGGTCTTCCTGATCGAATTCACCGACTCGGCACTGATCTACGAGATCCGCCTCTACGTCAACAACATGGATCACCGGATGCCCATCACTCACGAGGTTCACTCGCTGGTGCTGGAGAAGATGCAGCAGCAGGGACTTCCCCTGCCCCATCAACAGATCGACATTCACCTGAGCCGCGGCTGATCCGCGAGGTAAAAGGAGCAGAACATGCAGATTATTGCCCACCGTGGCGCCAGCGGTCTGGCACCGGAGAACACCCTCAAGGCGATGGCCAAAGCGCTGGAGCTGGGAGCATCAGCCATCGAGATCGACGTGCAGGCGGCCGATGGCGAGTTGTGGGTCTTCCACGACCGGCGGCTGGAGCGCTGCACCAATGGCAAGGGGGTGCTGACCGAGCAATCGCGCTCCTATCTGGAGCAGCTCGATGCCGGTGAGGGAGAGGTGCTCCCGACCCTGTGGCAGGTGATGGAGATCATCGCCGGACGCTGCGAGCTGCACATCGAGCTCAAAGGCACCCATACCGCCGATGCGGTGGCAGCCCTGACCCGACGGGCAGAGGCCGAGCTGGGCTTTACTCCCGGGCAGTGGGTGGTTTCTTCCTTCCATCACCCGGAGCTGGCCCGATTTGCCGCCTCGCGGCCCGATATCCGGCTCGGAGCCCTGACCGCCAACCTGCCGCTCAACCTGGCGCAGTTTGCCGACGAGCTGGGGGCCTGGTCCATCAATTGCGATGTTGATTTCATCGACGCCGCGCTGGTCGATGATGCACATCGCCGGGGGCTCAAAGTTCTGGTTTATACCGTTGATTATCCAGAAGATTATCAAACGCTTTCTAGCATGGGGGTCGATGGAATCTTCACCAATCGACCGGATCGCTTTATCTCACCATGATGAGACGATACGCGTATGGATAAGCCCCCATTTAGGCACTAACTTTAATTTGTTGACCGGGGTAAAAAAAGTTCGACTACGGCCGATAGTAACAAGGCTATAACAATAATCAGATGCCACACACTTCAGACTGACGCTCATCAAGGATGTAACTATGAACTTATCCATTAAAAACAAGCTTGTTCTGGCTATCGGGGTCATCATTCTGGTGATCACCGGCCTGCAGGTCTGGTACAACACCTCGCAACTGCGCAGCGAGACCCAGCGACTGGTCTGGAACATCATCGACGAAAGCTCCATGGCCAACGTCAAGGGGATCTCCCGCTGGGTCGACGCCCGGATCAGCATGGTCAGCACCACCAAGGAAGCATTCGCCAAAGAAGATGAGCCCATCAGTCATCTGGCCCAGTCCATGAATGCCGGTGGCTTCGACCTGGTCTATGCCGGTACCGCAGACGGCAAAATGATCCAGAGCAAACCAACCGACTTGCCCGCCGGTTATGACCCACGTCAACGCCCCTGGTACAAAGACGCAATGGCTGCTGGCAAGATGACCATCACCTCCCCTTATGCCGACATCTCCACCGGCCAGCTGATTGTCACCATTGCCGAGCCGTTCCAGCGTGGCAATACCCAGGGGGTCATCGCCGGTGACGTCTCCATCAGCTCACTGATCTCGGACATTCTGGCGGTCACCACCGAGGGCACCTACGCCATGCTGGTGGACAGCAATGGCACCATCATCGCGCACCCCGATGCCTCCCTGAGCCTGAAATCCGCCACCGCACTGGCACCGGAGCTGACTGCAGCCTACATCAATCAGGTCGCCCATGACGGCATGATCAACGAGCTGGTGATCAGCGGCAAGAAAGAGGTCTACGACTTTAATGCCATTCCCAATACCAACTGGTATTACGGCATGATGGTGGATGAAGAGATCGCCTACCAGTCGGTACGCCGCATGGTTACCTCCTCCCTCATTCAGGGGCTTATCACCATACTGATCGTGGCAGGCTTCTCCTATGTCGCCATCAACGGCTCGCTGGCCCCTCTGAAAACCCTGGGCGAAGCGATTGCCGATCTCTCCCGTGGCAACGGCGATCTGACCCGCCGCATCAAGATTGAACGTGAGGATGAGGTGGGTGCGGTTGCCAAACACGTCAACACCTTCATCGAGCGGATCCATGTGATGGTGCAGGATATCTCCAACTCCTCCGGCCAACTCAATCAGCAGGCCAAGTCCTCCCACAGCATGGCGGAGAAGGCCAATCAGGGGCTGGCACGCCAGCAAAACGAGATCTCCCAGATCGCCACTGCGGTACACGAGATGTCGGCCACCGCGGTCGAGGTTGCCAGCAACGCCGAGCAGACCGCCGAAGCGGCCCGCAGCTCCTCCAGCAGCTGCGAGCATGGCAAACAGGTGATCGCCCGCAACCAGCGCTCCATCACCGATCTGGCCACCCAGGTGGAACAGGCCTCCAACATCATTCAGGAACTGGAGAAAAACGCTCAGGAGATCAACACCATCCTCTCCACCATTCAGGGCATCGCCGAGCAGACCAACCTGCTGGCACTCAACGCCGCCATCGAAGCGGCACGTGCTGGTGAACAGGGCCGCGGCTTTGCGGTGGTTGCCGACGAGGTGCGCGTCCTGTCACAGCGTACCCACAGCTCTACCGTCGAGATCCGCAATATGATCGAAACCCTGCAACGCAATACCCAGGGGGCGGTCAGCACCATGCACGAAGGCCAGCTGCTGGCCCAGAACAGCGTGGATGACGCCAACAACGCCACCCATGCGCTGGAGCAGATCACCACCTCGATCAACCAGATCTCCGACATGGCGACCCAGATCTCCAGCGCGGCTGAAGAGCAGCGGGCCGTCACCGACGAGGTAAGCCGCAACATTCAGGCGGTGAAAGATGTCTCGGACGAACTGGCCGTGGATGCAGACAGCTCACGCCATCTCTCTGAACAACTTAAAAATATTTCGGGTGAACTGAGCAATCAGGTCGGCATGTTCCGCATTTGAGCATGAGCAAAAGGGGCCGTACAGGCCCCTTTTATTTTTCTAAATAGCGCTTAATTTTCAGTGAGTAATCTCATATTACCCGCTAAATTCCCCGCCTTGAAATCCTTGCTATTCGTCTGGAATTATCAAATCACCGCCGTGGTCATTGCCGAATTTAGGATTACATAATCTTATTCGAACAAATGAATGCCAATAATTCTCATTAAAAAATTACAATAAAAAACTTAAAATTTTTTTCGCGAGTACCTAAAAAGAGAGGTGATTCGCATTTTATTGAAAGAAAACTACGTACAATCCAGAAGTTAAAGTACTCGTAGCTAGGTGTTCAACTGCTCAGTAACACCAAAAAATGACGATAATAACGACATTTTCATCCAGGGATTTGGGTGTTTTATAGAAAAATAACCAATAAAAAGGGAATAAAACCTAGCAGTTTGACTTGCATCAAGCCTGAATTTTTTTCATAGAGCAAAATCGTGCCCAGCAAATCTATCCCTAAGGAGGCAGATGTGGATATTATCAAGACCGATGTGGCCATCATCGGTGCTGGCGGTACCGGCTTACGCGCCGCTATCGCTATAGCCGAATCACAGCCAGACCTGGACATCGCCCTGATTTCCAAGGTTTACCCGATGCGCAGCCACACGGTTGCTGCAGAAGGCGGCGCCGCCGGTGTCGTCCGTGATGACGACTCCCTCGAAAACCACTTCAACGACACCGTCTCCGGTGGTGACTGGCTGTGCGAGCAGGACGTAGTGGAATACTTCGTCAACAACGCAACCAAAGAGATGATCCAGCTGGAGCACTGGGGTTGCCCCTGGAGCCGCAAGCCGGATGGCAAAGCCAACGTGCGTCCGTTTGGTGGCATGAAGGTTCCGCGTACCTGGTTCGCCGCAGACAAGTCCGGTTTCCATATTCTGCACACCCTGTTCCAGACCTCCGTCAAATACCCGAGCATCAAGCGCTTCGACGAGCATTTCTGTCTTGATCTGATCGTGGACGACGGCCGCGTTCAGGGCGTACTGACCTTCGACATCCAGAACGGTATCACCCGCTTCATCCAGGCCAAATCCGTGATCGTGGCAACCGGCGGTGCTGGCCGTGTCTATCGCTACAACACCAACGGTGGCATCGTCACCGGCGACGGCATGGCACTGGCCTACCGTCACGGCGTACCGCTGCGTGATATGGAATTCGTTCAGTATCACCCGACTGGTCTGCCGGGTACCGGCATCCTGATGACCGAAGGTTGTCGTGGTGAGGGTGGCGTTCTGCTCAACAAGGATGGCTACCGCTACCTGCAAGACTACGGCTTGGGCCCGGAAACGCCGATCGGCCAGCCGAAGAGCAAATACATGGAACTGGGTCCGCGCGACCGCGTTTCCCAGGCATTCTGGCAAGAGCAGCAGAAAGGCCGCGTCATTCAGGGCCCGATGGGCGATGTGGTTCACCTCGACCTGCGTCACCTTGGCGAGAAGTACCTGAAAGAGCGTCTGCCGTTCATCTGCGAACTGGCCAAAGCCTACGTCAACGTGGATCCGGCCAAAGAGCCTATCCCGGTACGTCCGACTGCCCACTACACCATGGGTGGTATCGAGACTGACAACAAGTGTGCCACCCGTCTGCCCGGCCTCTACGCCGCGGGCGAATGTGCCTCCGTCGGTCTGCACGGTGCCAACCGTCTGGGTTCCAACTCCCTGTCCGAGATCGTGGTATTCGGCAAGCTGGCCGGTGAGCAGGCAGGTGAATTTGCCAAGACTCAGAAGCATGGCAACACCGAAGCGCTGGCCGCCAAGGCCGAGGCGCTCATCAAGCAGCACCTCTCCCTGATGGACGTAGACGGTACTGAAAACCCGGCAGACATCCGCAACGAACTGGGCATGTCCATGGAAGCCGGTGTCGGTATCTACCGTACCGAAGAGCTGATGCAGGGCACCATCGACAAGATCAACGAGCTGAAAGCCCGTTACAAGAAGGTCAAGATCAACGACAAGTCCTCTGTCTTCAACACCGATCTGCTGTACGCCATCGAACTGGGTTACATGCTGGACGTGGCTGAAGCCATGGCGCACTCCGCCATCAATCGTAAAGAGTCCCGCGGTTCCCACCAGCGTCTGGATGGTTACGAAGAGCGCGATGACGTGAACTTCCTCAAGCACACGCTCTCGTTCTACCAAAATGGCGAAACGCCCTCCATCGATTACTCCGATGTGAAGATCACTAAGTCCCAGCCGGCAAAACGCGTGTACGGCTCCGAGGGTGAGAAACAAGACGAGGCTAAGAAGAATGGCTGAGATGATTGAAATTGAGATCCTGCGCTACCGTCCGGAACAGGATAACGAGCCCTGGATGCAAACCTTCCAGGTGCCATACCAGAGAGAGATGTCTCTGCTGGACGCCCTGCAGTACATCAAGGATCACCTGGACTCTACCCTGAGCTTCCGCTGGTCCTGCCGGATGGCGATCTGCGGCTCCTGCGGCATGATGGTCAACGGTGTGCCCAAGCTGGGTTGCAAGGCGTTCCTGCGCGACTATCTGCCGGGCAAGATGACCGTCGAGCCGCTCAACAACTTCCCGATCGAGCGCGATCTGGTGGTCGACATGTCCGACTTCATCGAGAAGCTGGAGAGCATCAAGCCGTACATCATCCCGAGCGAGCCGCGCAGCCTGTGTGATGGCGAGTACATCCAGACTCCGGCCCAGATGGCGCAGTACAAGCAGTTCTCCCAGTGCATCAACTGTGGTCTCTGCTACGCGGCCTGCCCGCAGTACGGCATCAACAAGAAGTTCACCGGTCCGGCGGCACTGGCTCTGGCCTATCGCTACAACGTCGACAACCGTGATGCCGGCGCCAAAGAGCGTATGCGCATCATCAGCCAGGACGAAGGCGTCTGGGGCTGTACCTTCGTGGGCTACTGCTCCGAAGTGTGCCCGAAAGGCGTCGATCCGGCGGCGGCCATCCAGCTTGGCAAGGTCGAAAGCGCCAAGGACTACATGATCGCCATGTTCAAGCCAGATTGAGAGCAGGATTGAGACCATGAACAACACTGATAGCAAACGTAAACCTTACGTCCGCGAAATGAAGAAAGACTGGTGGCTGAAGAACGCCTTCTACACCGGTTACATGATCCGTGAAGGCACCAGTATCTTCGTCTCCATCTACGCCGTTGTGCTGATGTGGGGCCTGATGCGCCTGGTTCAGGGTCAGGAAGCGTTCAACGGCTGGCTGGAATCCCTGCAAAGCCCGATCGCCATCCTGTTCCATGTCGTCGCTCTGGCGGCGTGCCTGTTCCATGCCAAAACCTGGTTCGCCCTGGCGCCGAAAGCCATGCGTATCTTCCGTGGTGAAGACCTGGTACCGGAGAAGCCGATCGTTCTCGCCCAGTATGTGGCGCTGGCGGTGGTGTCCCTGCTTGTCCTGATCATCGTGGCCTGAGGAGAAAACAATGAGACGTTCTGACGAACCAATTTACTGGGGTCTGTTTGGTGCGGGTGGCATGGTCGTTGCCATGCTGCTGCCGGTCCTTGTCCTCATCACCGGTCTGCTGGTGCCCATGGGCATCATGGACGTGGAAACCATGAGCTATGACCGCGTGCACGCGTTCGCCAGCTCCTGGTGGGGTGCCTGCATCCTGCTGGTGATCATCGCCCTGCCAGTCTGGCACGGCATGCACCGTATCTACCACGGTCTGCACGATCTGGGGATCCACACCACCAAGCTGCACCACTATGTGTTCTATGGCTTTGCCTTCCTGGTATCTGCCATTAGTGTCGGCCTGCTGATGGTACTGGTACTCCAGTAATCACATCTGACTGATTGACCAAACCGGGCCAAGTGCCCGGTTTTTTATTGCCACGCTATCCCGCCCCTGCTTTTTATTCACTCAAACAATTCGATAAAAACCAGATTATCGTCCAAGCATATGGCGATCACAGTCACATAACCCCAATGCATTCGTCATTTGCAGCAAACCATTTTGACCACCATCAATTTAGTGACATCCATATCAATTATAATTATTCAGATTAAATAATTATTCATATGGAGCTAGCTAATGACAGACAAAACACGCTCGGTGAGCATAGGCAGTTACCTGGCACTGGCCTTCGCCGTGGTCTTCTTCTCCGGGCTGTTGCAATCCGGCGAGTGGTACGGGGTATTCGATTTCACCACACTGAACGGTTCGTTCGGTACCATGGTCCAGAGCGTCAGCGAGAATGGTGACGGCATCAAGACCGCCATGACCGACATGCGCGGCAAGGGGGGCAACGGCGCTCGCGATGGCTTTTTGTTTGCCCTGACCCTGATCCCCACCGTGATGTTTGCCCTCGGTATGATCAATGTGCTGGAGCACTACGGCGCGCTGGAAGCGGCCCGCAAGTTGCTGACCCCGCTGCTGCGTCCGCTGATGGGGATCCCGGGCAACACCGGCCTCGCCCTTATCGCCTCCCTGCAGAGTACCGATGCCGGTGCCGCCATGACTCGTCAGCTCAAGGATGAAGGGCTCATCACCAAGCGTGAAACCGACGTGTTCACCATGTTCCAGTTCTCCGCAGGTGCCACCATAGTCAACTTCTTCTCCTCAGGCGCCGTACTGTTCACCCTGACGCTGGCAGATGGCAGCCCGGCGGTCAGCTCCTCCATCGGTCTGGCTGTCATCGTGATGTTCGCCTTCAAATTTGTCGGGGCCAACCTGTTCCGGGTCTACCTCAATATGAGCGAAGGCAAGCAGACCGATAACAACACCCAGCAGACTCTCAACACTCAGGAGCAAGCCAAATGAGCCAGGCCAACATCAAGAAACCCATCGTCACCGATATCTTCGTCGAAGGGGCCAAGAAGGGCTGGGTCATCGCCACCACCTCCACCGTACCCAACGTACTGATGGCCTTCGTCATCATCAAGGCGCTGCAGATCACCGGCGCGCTGGATGCCATGGGCGCCATCTTCTCCCCTGTCATGGCCATCTTCGGGTTGCCCGGTGAGGCGGCAGCCGTGCTGATCGGCGCCTGGATGTCGATGGGCGGCGCGGTCGGTGTGGTCATCACCCTGTTTGATCAGGGGATCCTCAACGGCACTCACATCGCCATTCTGGCGCCAGCCATCTACCTGATGGGCTCCCAGGTGCAGTACATGGGCCGCATCCTCGGCTGCATCGGCACCGAAGGGCGTTACATCCCCATCATGGTCGCCATCTCGGTACTCAACGCCTTCGGCGCCATGTTGGTGATGAACATCCTTCTCTGACCCGAACCTGATAGTGGAGCAAGCAATGACTTTTTCTCTGGATCAATACCTGACCGAACTGGCCCCGCTGATCAATCTGGATTGCGGATCCCTGCACCAACCGGGCATTGCGGCAGTGGCCGACCTGATGGCGGCCAAATATGAGGCGATGGGCGGCTGGCAGATCAAGCGGGTCGACTGTGGCGCCGCCGGGGTGGGACTGGAGATCCGCAACCAGCCTGATGCTGCGCAGATCGATGTAATGCTGATCGGCCATATGGATACCGTCTTTCCCCTCGGCACCGCCGCCGCCCGCCCGATGAGCATCGATGGTGAGCGCGCTTACGGTCCCGGTGTCTCCGACATGAAATCCGGCCTGCTCAACATCGTCTATGCCCTGCGTGAACTCCCCCGCGAGGTGCGCGATCGCCTGAGCATCTGCGTCTGCATGAACCCGGACGAGGAGATCGGCTCCCTGCACTCCAGCGACTGGCTGGCAACGGTGGCCAAACAGGCAAAACAGGTGCTGGTGGCCGAAGCGGCCCGAGCCGATGGCTCGCTGGTCAAAGCGCGCAAGGGGATGGCCCGTTATCGCATCGACTTCACCGGCAAGGCGGCTCACGCGGGCAACGAACCGCAGAAGGGGCGCAGCGCCATCACCGAGCTGGGCCACTGGATCCTGGCCATCAACGCCCTGACCAACTTCGAGAGCGGCACCACCCTCAACATCGGCATTGTCGAGGGGGGCAACGGCGCCAACATAGTGCCGGCCCATGCCAGCGCCGTGGTGGATGTCCGTTTCTGGGACAATCAGGAGTACCACCAGATCGACGATCATCTGCTGACCCTGGCCGAGCGGCCGCATCTGGATGGTGTCACCATCCAGCTGACCCGCGAGGCCCACAAACCGGCCATGGTGCCATCAGAAGGCACTCTGGCGCTGATGCAACTGGTGGAGGAGTGTGGCGCCGAACTGGGACTGCCAATCAGCTGGCAGGAGGTGGGGGGCGGCTCTGATGCCAACCTGACCGCCGCCCTCGGCATCCCCACTCTGGATGGTCTGGGCCCTATCGGTGCCGGTTTCCACAGTGACGAGGAGTATCTGGACCTGGCCAGCATTGCCCCGCGCATCGAGTTGCTGGTGAAGGTACTGACCCGTCTGGCGGCCTGACAGCCTCTCACGTAAAAAAGGGCCAGCCGGTTTGCACCGGCTGGCCCTCTGTTTATCTGCTCCCCCTGAATGACAGCAACCCTTCGCTATTACTCCATCGGCGGCAAGAAGCGGCGCATCACCTCATCCGTATGCCCCCCTTCCTGAAATGCCACCAGCGACTGATTGAGGATGTTCACCAGCTGGTGGCCGCGGGGGGAGCCCTTGCTCACCAGCAGATAGAAGCCCTTGCGGCTGGGCAGGGCGAGATTGAGCAACCCGCTCTCGCTGCGGTAGATGCCAAGGCTGATACCTGCCACCAGAGGTTCGATTTCGCTCGGCAGAAAGTCGCAGCGATCCCGCTCCAGCATGTCGAGCGCCTGCTGCAACTGTTTGACCCGGCGTGGCTCTTGCGCGAGCCCGTAGGGGGTGTAGTTGTAGCCAATCACCCCGCACACACGGGAGCGATTGACCGTCTGCAGATCCGGCGGTTCGGGGTAGCGGCGCTTGAGATAGAAGAAACCAAGGTGGGTGTAATAGAGGGGTACGCTATAGAAGGCAAACTCGGCCCGCTCCGGCTTGTAGCTGGCATCCCAGGTCAGCTCGCACAGACCGTTCTGGTGATAATCCGCCAGCTCCTGCTGCACCCGCGCCCAGGGCAGATAGCGGATCTGGTGCGAGAGCCCGCTCTGTTGTAATGAATCGAGCACCAGCGTCGTCGCCGAACCGGTCAGGCGGCTGGTATCGGGCACCCCGTCCTTGCGCTCCCAGTAGGTAAAGGGGGCCCACTCGTTGCCCTCCCCCAGACAGATCTTCACTGGTGGCTCTTGCCCCCATAGCGCGGGGGACAAGATGGCCATAGCCAATCCCGCCCACCATGTTGCCACTCGTTTCATCTCCCACTCCCGAACTGTTTATCCCTCTTGCAGCTTAGCCCAGAAGGGATAGAGCTCACTTTGCAGGGGTGCTTTCATGCCATAACGCCAGCAAATTGGCCGGAATGGCACCATAACGAAGCTGCGGCGTCTGGTGCCAGTCAGCCAGCTTTTGCAGGGCTTTCGCCAGATCCTGTGCAAGCGTGCGGGTCACTCTCACACCGGCTTCCAGATAGAGGCTCTTGATCTCGAAGATCCCCTGCTGGCGATGGGCCTTGGCATCCATCCTGCCCACCAGCTTGCCGCGATGCAGCAGCGGCAACACGAAGTAACCGTACTGACGCTTCGGCGCCGGGGTATAGCACTCAATGCGATAGTCAAAGTTGAACAGTTCACTGGCCCGTTTGCGATCCCACACCAGCGGGTCAAACGGCGACAAGGCGGTGGTATGGGTTGCCTTGAGGGTGCCCGCCTGCGCCCTTGCCAGCTCATCGGCCAGCGAGGCGTGCACAAAAGCGCCGTGCTGCCACCCCTCCACCCGTACCGGCAACAGCTCCCCTTCGTCCGCCAGTTGATGGAGCAGGTCATCGTATTTGCCGCGCCGCAGCCGGTAGTAATCTGCAACCCAACCGGTTTTGACCAGCCCCAGCGCCCGGCAGCTGGCGCGCACCATATCCCGCTGCGCCTGCTCGACGCTCGGCAGATCCCGCTGGTCGCTCCATTCGGGGATGACCCGCTCGGCCAAGTCATAGACACGCTGAAAGTTGCGCCGCTCCCGCACCATCAGCTGACCGCTGGTAAACAACACCTCCAGATGGCGCTTCTCCGGCTTCCAGTCCCACCAGCCATTGCCCTTCCCCTCTTTGCGCTCAAAATCGGCCGCCCGTACCGGGCCGTGCTGGCGAATGCGCTCGATAAGCTGGCCAATCTCCTGCTGATGGGTGGCAAGCCAGTTGGCCGAAAACTTCCAGCCCATGGCGACGGGGTCGAGCATCCGGTGGCGCAGCAATCGGTAATCTTCGCGGGGCACAAAGCAGGCCTCGTGGGCCCAATATTCGAAGATCTCGCCGTCAGCCAGCAGTTGCTCCAACCAACGCGGTTCATACTGGCCAAGGCGGCTAAAGAGCACCAGATAGGGGCTGCGTGCCACCACCGAGATGGTATCGATCTGCAGCAGCGCCATGCGGCGAATGGTGGCCAGCAGATCGGCCGGGGTCGCCTTGCTGCGACGGGGGGCAAGCAGCCCCTGCGCCGCCAGTTGCAGATGACGGGCATCTTGCAGTGACAAATGGGTAATCGACATCAACAACCGCTCCCTGGTATCTGACCATCGCGCGCCCGGCGGATGGCCAACAAAACCGGGGGAGGCCCCACGCTGGCATGCCTCCCCTCCCTTGTGTGCCAGCGCCGCTATGAGTGGGCCGGGGGCAAGACCAGCTGATTGACCACCAGCATGATCTCTTGATAAGTGGCCTCGACCGTCTCGGGGGTCGGCTCCAGAATAAGGTCATCGGCATAGCCGTTGATAAGCGAGGTGATCTGGCGCGCCAGTCGCCGGGCATCACCCGCTGCAAACTCGCCGCTGTCGATCCCCTTTTGCAGGATCAGCTCCAGCACCTCGCGCCACGCCAGAATGATTTTGCGGTAGCTCTCGGCCAATACCGGGTCGCGCAGTGACTCGTTCCAGGCATCCAGATAGATGGCCCAGGAGGCATCCTGACTGGTCGGCAGGTTGTCCCGCACAAAGAGCGGCAACGCTTCGCGGGCTGGCAGCGGCAGCAACCACTCCCGCTGCTCGGCGATCTCCTGACTGGTGAAGCGCTCCACGGCGCAAAGGCAGAGCTCCTTCCAATCCTTGAAGTAGTGGTAGACGTGGCTGCGCGCCAGACCGGTGCGCTCGGCAATATCACGGGTTGACGATGCCGCCATCCCCTTCTCTCGAAACAGGGCCAGTACGGCCTCGATGATCATCTCTTTGCGCTGTTCTGCTGATGGGCGTGCCATCTGACCTCCTGCAATATCCATCGACCTGCTTGACTTTGAGCAGTCGCTCAAACAAACTTTGAGCACTCGCTCAAACTTGGCGTTTCCGACATCTTAGGAGATAACCCATGACAACACCAACCACTTCGGCAGCCAGTTGCGACGAGCAGGCCACGCCGTTGCCACACTCGGCCGGTCGTTCGCTGGGGGCGATTGCGCGGGCCAATCCCCTCAAGCTGGCGGGCACCTTCTCGCTGGTGGCCCTCGAAAACATCCTGCTGGTGGTCTATCCCCTGTTCGCCGGCTTTGCCATCGACGCCATCGTCAAGGGCCAGTGGTGGCAGGCTTCAAGCTACGCCCTGATCGTGCTGCTGTTCTGGCTCATCGGTGCCCTGCGCCGGGCGGTCGATACCCGCACCTTTACCCATATCTATGCGGCACTGGCGGTGCCGGTGATCCTGACACAACGCCAGCAGCAGGAGGGGCAATCCACCATAGTGGCGCGGGTTACCCTGGCGCGGGAGTTTGTCGACTTCTTCGAGAAACATATCCCGATCCTGGCCACCAGCCTGATCTCCATCGTCGGGGCGGCCGTGATGCTGATGGTGATCGAGTTCTGGGTCGGCATCGCCTGCATGGGGGTATTGCTGCTGTTCGGCCTGCTACTGCCCGGCTTTTCGCGCAAGAACCAGCTTCTGCACGAGCGGCTCAACGATCGGCTGGAACACGAGGTCAAGCTGGTCACTCATGCCCAGTCAGCCAGCCTCTCCCGCCACTACCGCGCGCTGGCCTGGCTGCGTATCCGGATTTCGGATCGGGAGGCGCTCGCCTTTCTGGCGGTCGGCATCAGCGCCTCCCTGCTGTTCCTGCTGGCCATCACCATGCTGATGGCCCAGCCCCAGGTCTCCGCAGGCCATGTCTATGCTGTGATGACCTACCTCTGGAACTTTGTCACCAGCCTGGATGAGGGGCCCGGCCTTGCCGATCAGCTGGCCCGGCTGCGAGACATAGGCCGCCGGGTCAACACCGCCCAACCCGATGAAATGATTTAATATTTTGTATCTGCAACCGGAGTAGAAGATGAATCCGACCACCCTTTGCCAACGAGCGTTGACCATGTGCATCAGCTGTTTTTTCCTCGCCGCCTGCGGCCCCAAGATGAGCGACTTTGAGCCCAACACCAGCTACTGGTTCAAGGAGAAACCGGCAGAGGAGAGCGTCCCGCTGGCGCAAGACATGAAGGTGGATATCGCCATCATAGGTGGTGGCTACAGCGGCCTCTCCAGCGCCTGGCATCTGGCCAAGGCCAATCCGTCGCTCAAGATCGCCATCTTCGAAGCCAAACAGGTGGGCAGTGGTGCCTCGGGCCGCAACGGCGGCATGGTATTGCCGGGCTCCGAGGTGATGGATCTCTACGAAGAGGGGGAGGCGAGCAAGCGCCACTACGACCTCACCGTCGCCAGCATGCGCAAGCTGCAGGCGCTGGTCGCCTCAACCGGCGTCGAGGCCGACCTCAAGCTCGATGGCTATGTGGAAGCGATCCTCGATGAGGAGGATATCGCCGAGTACCGCGACTATGTGAAAACCGCCAATCGTCTCGACATCCCGCTCCAGTACTGGAACGCCGATACCACCGAAGAGAAGCTCGGCACCGATCGCTACGTGGGGGCGGTCTACGACCCCAATGGCGGCCAAGTACACGCCATGAAACTGGTCAATGCCCTGCGCAAGGCGGTGGAGCAGGCAGGCGTCACCATCTACGAGCAGAGCCCGGTGCAGGGGATCAAGGAGGGCAAGCAGATCGAGCTCAATGTAGCCGACAAGTACAAGGTGACCGCCGACAGCATAGTGCTGGCAACCAACGGCTACACCTCCAAGCTTGGCTACTTCAGTGGACGGGTCTTTCCGGTGCACGCCCAGAGCGCCGTCACCGAGCCGCTCACCAAAAAACAGCTGGCCGCCATCCAGTGGCAGAGCCGGGAGCCCTACTACGACACCCGCAACATCCTGTTCCATCTGGTGTTGACCCCGGATAACCGCATCGTCATCGGTGGCGGCAATGCCGAGTACGTCTTCAACGACGGCCTCAACTACAAGGGCGATCTCAATAGGGTCAGCGAGATGATGATGACCGAGCTGGTGACCCTCTATCCGGCCCTCAAGGGGATCAAATTTGAGCAGGTGTGGGACGGGGTACTCGGCATGACCGGCGACAGCACTGAAGCGGTGGGGGTAATGGGGGAGCATAAGAACATCTACTACGCCCTCGGCTACAACGGCCACGGCATCAACCTCTCCTTCCTGTTTGGCGACATCGTGGCCAGCCTCTATCAGGGCAAGGAGCACCCCTGGTTCAACCACGCGGAGCAGACCCTGCCAATGTGGCTGCCGCCGGAGCCGTTCAAGTCAATCGGCGTCAAATCTGCCCTGATGTACTACCAGTGGCAGGACAAGGGCTACAAGGAGTAGCGCCGTGCAAGAATCCGACGAGTAACAGACGAAGGCACGCCTCAGGGCGTGCCTTTCTGCAATACCGCCACATCGGCGTGGGGGAAGCTGAGCTCGGCCTGCCAGCTGGCGGCCAACACCTGAAACGATGCCTCGGCAAAGAAGACGATGTGGGTCGGGTCGTGGCGATAGCGCCAGTTTTTAAACCGCTCGTCACTGAGCACCCGCTGGGTCTGCAGCACCAGCAGGCCGCCGGGCTTGAGGCAATCCCACAACTGAGCCAGCACAGTGCGCGGCTCGGCGATATGCTCGATCACCTCGGTACTGGTGATGAAGTCATACTGACGCGTCAGCAACTCGGGAAAGTCGGCATAGAACTTATCATATCCAACCATGTCGTAACCCGCCTCACGCCCCATCGCCACCAGCGCAGGGCCGGGACCGCAGCCAAAATCGAGGCCGCAGGCAGGAGTTGGCACCCGACTTAGTACCTCGCCAAATGCCCGCATCAGAAAGGCGCGATAACGGGGATCATCCACCTGGTTGTCGTGACCGTCATAGACCGCCTTCTCCGCCGCCTCATCCAGATGATCCGCCTCATCCAGCCAGACCAGCTCGCACGCGAGGCAGCGATGATAGCGTTTGCCCGCCACCGGCAGGGGATAACTGCGATGGCTGGCACACAGGGGGCAGCTGACGGTGGATGACATGGCGATTCCTCTTGGGGGATTCCTGTTGGATAACAGCGGCGCAGATTGCCTGCCCGTCGCGTCGCTGACAACTTTTTTTGCTCCTTAAGGGTTTCTTAAGTTTGCCCTTTTACTCTCAAACCATCGCAAGAGAAGGAGTCACCCATGACCATCGAGATCCAGGCCCCCTACCGATTGCTGCTAGCCAAGTCCCCGCAGCAGGTCATGGCGCTGCAAACCTATATCCAGGCCGCCTACACCCTCGAATTCAACGCCCGCATCCCCCATTTTCTCCCCTGTCTGCTGGGGCTATATCGGGCGGACGGGACGCTGGTCGGTGCCTGTGGTCTCAATCATGCCAGTGAAGGGCCTCTCTATCTGGAACAGTATCTGGAGCAACCCATCGAGGCCGCCATCAACACCCGCCTCGGGGTCTATCCGGCACGCAACCGCATTATCGAAGTGGGCAATCTGGCCTGCAGCGAACCGGGCAATGCCCGCCTGATGTTCGCGGCCCTGTGTCGTCTGCTATGTGAAAACGCCCTCGACTACGTGGTCTTTACCGGCACAGCCAAGCTGCGCAACAGCTTTGCCCGCCTGCAACTCAATCCGGTGGAGCTGGCCCCCGCACAGGCCCATCAGGTGGGAGCCGACGCCGACGCCTGGGGTGAGTACTACCGTTGCCAACCCAAGGTGATGGCGGGCGACATCAATCAGGGGCGCGAGGTGCTGTCCCAGCGCAGCCTGCTGCTCAATCTGCTGGCCCCCATGCCGACCCTGTTTGACGATGCCGGCAAGAGCAGTGATAACCAGCCCCATCAAAAAAGGTGCGCCCAATGAGCCTGTTCGACGCCATCGCCAAACATGCCCGCGAGGATCCGCAATCCCCTGCGCTGCTGAGCAGCCAGCAGCGTCTCGATTACCAGACCCTGTGGCAACAGATCCAGCGTCTGGCCAGCCAGCTGCAACAGCTCGACATCAGCCGTCTGGCGCTGCAACTGGACAACGGCCTGCCCTGGGCGCTGCTGGATCTCGCCTGCACCCGCGCCGGTATCGTGGTGATCCCGGTGCCCCACTTCTTCAGTCAGGCCCAGCAGGCCTGGTTGCTGGAGAGCAGCGGCGCCGATGCGCTGGTGGGCCCACATCATCAGAGGTGGCATGCCGCCGAGCCGCTCTCGCTGATCACCGGAGAGCTGCCGCTCTGGCGCCACGCACCGGCTAATCGACCGGCGCTGCCCAAGGGCACCGCCAAGATCACCTACACCTCTGGCACTACGGGCCAGCCCAAGGGCGTCTGCCTGTCACTGACCCAGATGATGGCGGTGAGCCATGCGCTGGCCGAGCGGGTCGCGCCAGCCAAGGTGGAAAAACACCTCACCCTGCTACCGCTGGCCACCCTGCTTGAGAACATCACCGGCCTCTATGTGCCGCTGCTGACCGGCGCCTGCAGCCGCATTTCGTCCCTCGGGGAGCTCGGTTTCACCGGATCCAGTTCGCTCAATCCAGCCATGCTGGGGGAAGCCCTGCTACGCTGGCCGACCCACAGTCTGGTGCTGGTGCCCGAACTGCTGCGCCTGCTGCTGGCGCTCTGCACCAGCACCCCGACGCTGGCCCAACAGCTCAAAAGCTTGCGCTTTATTGCCATCGGTGGCGGCAAGGTAGCACCCGACCTGATCAAACATGCCCGCCAGCTCGGCCTGCCGGTGTATGAGGGATATGGCCTCTCGGAGTGCGGCTCCGTGGTGGCGCTCAACAGCCCGGATGCTGACAAGCCCGGCAGCGTCGGCCGCCCCCTGCCCCACTGTCAGGTCACCATCGCCAGCGACGGCGAAATTATGGTGAGCGGCAGTGCCATGCTGGGCTATCTCGGCAGCAACGAACCGACTCCCGAACAGATTGCCACCGGCGATCTGGGCCATCTCGATGAAGAAGGCTACCTCCATATCACCGGGCGCAAGAAGAATGTCCAGATCACCGCCTTTGGCCGCAACTTCTCCCCCGAGTGGGTGGAAGCCGAAGCACAGCTCTGCCCCGCCATCGCCCGCATCGTGGTCTTTGGCGATGATCAGCCCGCCAACGTGGCGCTGATCCAGCCCCTGCCGGGCAAAGAGGCGGATCTGCCCCGCCAGATCGCAGGTCTGAACCAGCGGCTGCCCGATTATGCCCGGCTGCACCACTGGTTGCCGGTGGCGCTGGATCAACATCCCGGCCTGCTGACCGCCAACGGGCGCCCCCGTCGCAACGAGATTTACCAACACTTTTCCCGGCAAATCAGCCAATGCCTTACAGGAGAATCGTCATGAGCTTCTACCAGACTCTGCAACAAGCCACTGCCAGTGAGCGTGAGCATCTGTTCAACGCCCCCATTATCGAAGCCTGTCGCCGTGGCGATATCAGCCGTGACACCTATCTCGCCTTTCTGGCGCAGGCTTACTACCACGTGCGCCACACAGTTCCACTCCTGATGGCAACCGGCGGCAAGCTGGGTCAGGAGTACGAGTGGGTGCGCGGGGCCATTGCCGAGTACATCGACGAGGAGTATGGCCATCAGGTGTGGATCCTCAACGATATCCGCGCCTGTGGCGGCGATGCCGAGGCGGTGCGTCACGGCCAGCCCGGGCTGCCCATCGAGCTGATGGTCGCCTTCCTCTACGACCAGATCCAGCGCGGCAACCCCATGGGCTTCTTCGGCATGGTGCAGGTACTGGAAGGCACCAGCGTGGCCATCGCCCTCACCGTCGCCGACCAGCTGAAAAAGGGTCTCGGCCTGCCACCCCAGGCGATGAGCTACCTGAGTTCCCACGGCGCCCTGGATCAGGAGCACCTCAAGTTCTTTGAATCCTTGATGGATCGGGTCGAGAGTCCGGCGGATCAGGCCGCCATCATCCACGGGGCCAAGGTGGTTTATCGCCTCTATGGCGAGATGCTCTACAACCTCACCGCCACACCGTAAGTCGGCAGCAGACAGCAAAAAGGGAATCCATACCATGAACCTTGAAGGGAGACTCGTGCTGCTCACCGGCGCCAGCGGTGGCATAGGTGAGGAGCTGGCGCTGGAGCTGGCAGCCCAGGGGGCACACCTGCTGCTGCACGGTCGTCGCGGCCCGGCACTGGAGCGGCTGTGCAAGTCACTGCCTCATCCCGAGCGCCATCAGGTGGTGCTCGCCGACCTCGGCTCTGCGCAGGAGCGGGCCAAGCTGTTGCAACACCCGGCGCTGGAGGACGGGATCGACATCCTGATCAACAACGCTGGCTGCAACCAGTTTGCCTGGCTGGAAGATCAGAGCTTCGAGCAGGTGGAGCGCCAACTGCTGCTCAATATCGAGGCGCCCATCCAGCTCACCCGTGCCCTGCTGCCAACCATGCGCAAGCCGGGGATCATCATGAACATGGGCTCGAGCCTGGGCAGCATCGGCTACCCCGGTTACAGCGTCTACTGCGCCAGCAAATTTGCCCTGCGCGGCTTTAGCGAAGCGCTGGGACGGGAGCTGGAGGGGAGTGGTATCAAGGTGCTGCACTTTGCCCCCCGCGCCACCCGCACCAAGCTCAACTCCGAGGCCGCTTACGAGATGAATGCGGCGCTCGGCACCCAGACCGACAGCCCGCAGGAGGTGGCCGAAGAGGCGGTCATCGCCCTGTGCAACGAAACCCGCCGCAGCTGGCTCGGCTGGCCGGAAAAACTGTTCGTGCGGCTCAACGCCCTGCTGCCCGGCATCGTCGACAAGGCGCTGGCCAGACAGCTGCCGATCATCAAACGTTATGCCCGTCATCTTCAGCCAGGGACGGCTGATGCCGGCGCCAACAGTGCGCCACAACCAGACTTGTCCCGCCCGATCCCGACCAAGAAGGAGCATTAATATGAACTTTTTCCGTCAATCAGTGACCTCTTGTGCCATCGCCATCCTGCTGGGATCCACCTCAGTCATGGCCGCGGATGATGCCCTCATCCCTATCCAGCAACAGTGGGCCGTCTGCCAGTATCAACAGAGCGGCAAGGCGAAAGAGAGCTGCCTCGAAACCCTGAGCACCCAGGCCGAAGCGGCCAGCGCCAAGGAGCCTTTTCGCGCCGACCTGCTGATCTGGTCTGCCATCGTCAAGAGCACCTGGGCGGGGGCCAAAGGGGGGCTGGGGGCACTGGGTCTGGTGAAAGAGGCCAAGGCCAAGCTGGAGCTGGCGCTCAAGCAGGATCCCAAAGCGCTGGATGGCTCTGCCTACACCAGTCTGGGCTCCCTCTACTATCAGGTGCCCGGCTGGCCGGTCGGCTTTGGCGATGACGAGAAGGCGGAGCAACTGCTCAAGCAGGCGCTGGCCATCAATCCCGATGGCATCGACCCCAACTTCTTCTATGGCGACTTCCTGCTGGATCAGGGTCGCAAGGCCGAGGCCAAAACCTATCTCGACAAGGCGCTGGCAGCCCCGGCCCGCCCAGGTCGCGAAGTGGCCGACGAAGGGCGCAGAATGGAGATCCGCGATCGGCTGGCCAAGCTATAAAACCCTGATGGATCAAAGAACTATTTAAACTCTGCCCACCAGCTTGCATACTGGTGGGCAGGGTTGTTTATGCCACGGCACGCCCTGGCGCTGAGCCAGATCGCCACACCCAACAAACAGGGAGAAAAGAATGCGGATCCTGCTGGTGGAAGATGATGTGATGCTGGGGGATGGTATGCAGGATGCACTGCGCCATAGCGGCTATACGGTGGACTGGCTGCAACAGGGGTTGCCCGCTCTGGCAGCCCTCAAGAGCGACGAGTTCGCCGCCCTGATCCTCGATCTCAATCTGCCCGACATCGATGGCCTCAGCCTGCTGCGCAAGTTGCGGCGTGAAGGACACCAGCTGCCGGTGCTGATCCTCACCGCCCGCGATGCGCTGGACGATCGGGTGGTTGGCCTTGATGCCGGCTCCGATGACTACATGGTCAAGCCCTTCGCCCTGCAGGAGCTCAACGCCCGCCTGCGCGCCCTGGTTCGCCGCAGCAAGGGGCAGGCGCAAGCGGTGCTGGAGTATGGCGACATCCTCATCTACCCAGAATCCCAGCAGGTCACCTATCAGGGGGAGGCGGTCAAACTCACCCCCCACGAATACAAGCTGCTGCAGGAGCTGATCAGCCAGAGCGGCCGGGTGCTGAGCAAGGATCAGCTGCAACAGAGCCTCTACGGCTGGGATGAAGGGGCCGAGAGCAACGCGGTAGAGGTGCATATCCACCATCTGCGCAAGAAGTTCTACAGCGACCTCATCCGCAATATTCGCGGGGTCGGTTACATCATTCCCCAGCTCGAACAGCCAAGCCGGACACCCGCACGATGAAACGCCCCCGCTCCATTCGCCGCTTTCTGCTCACCGGTATCCTGACGCTGGTGAGCCTGAGTCTCACCATCAGCGCCTTTATCGGCTACATGGAGGCGAGCCACGAGATGGAGGAGCTGTTTGATGCCCGCCTCGCCCAGTCGGCCCGCATCACCAACCAGCTGCTGGCTCGCTATATGGCCCAGCAGGGGCAGCTGCCCGCCAACGGCACCGTCTATCAGGAGTGGGAGGCGCAGAACCCCGATGAGTGGCAAAAAGACCCCAGCCTCAACCTGACCGGTGAGGATCGGGAGATCACCCCTTACGGCCACGAGTTCGAACGCAATCTCTACTTCCAGCTGCTCGATGAAAAGGGCGGCTTGCTGCTGCGCGCCCCCAGCGCCCCGGAGCAGCCGCTGGTCACCCTGGCTATCGGCTTCGACACGGTCGAAAAAGATAACCACCAGTGGCGCACCTTCACTCTCTACAACCAGCAGGAGCAGACCTGGCTGGTGGTAGCCGAGCGGGACGACGAGCGCAGCGAACTGGCCAGCAAGATGGCCACCCTCACCATGCTGCCGCTACTGATCACCCTCCCCTTTCTGCTGGCCCTGCTCTGGTGGCTCATCACTCGCGGGCTGGCCCCCTTGCGTCAGCTGGCCCAGGCCATCAGCGAGCGTCACCCCGCCAACCTGAGCCCGCTCAGCCTCAAGATAAGCGCTCAGGAGCTGACCCCCCTCACCAACGAGATCAACCGGCTGATGCAGGCGCTGGCGGAGACCATAGAGCGGGAGAAACAGTTCACCAACGAGGCGGCCCACGAGCTGCGCACCCCGCTGGCGGTGCTGCGGATCCACAGTGAAAATGCCCTGGCTGCCGAAGATGAAGTGAGCCGCCAGCAATCCCTGCACAAGATGCTGCAAGCCCTAGACCGCAGCGATCGGCTGATCCGCCAACTGCTGACCCAGGCCCGTATCGACAACCAGCAGGGACTGGTACTAACCGAGCTGGAGATAGGCTACCTGCTGCAAGGCACCCTCGCGACCCTGGCACCCATCGCGCTCAAGAAGGATCAGCAGCTATCGCTGGAGTGTGAATTGCCGCAGCTGGTGATGGGACAGGCCACCCTGCTCGAACTGCTGTTCAGCAATCTCATCGACAATGCGCTGCGCTACACCCAGTCGAAGGGGGAGATCAGGGTGCGAGTTCAGCGAGAGGGCAACCGGGTGAGGGTAGATGTGAGCGACAACGGCCCCGGCATTCCCGCCAACGCCTTGCCCCGGCTGTATGAACGCTTCTTTCGGGTCAATCCCCAGCAGGGGGATGGCGTGGGGCTCGGCATGGCCATCGTCTCGCGCATCGCCCAGTTGCACGGCGCCGACCTCGATGTCCACAACCGGCCGGAAGGGGGGCTGGAGGTGAGCGTGTTACTCCCGCTCCCGCCGGCAAGATAAGCGATAAGTAAAGAGCCCGCGATGCGGGCTCTTTACTTTCAATGACAATCTGGCTGCACGGTAAAGGTTCGACTGGAGTCCACTGGGCCCAGCTCCGCCAGCAGGCGGCGGCCAAGCAGCACCGGATAGATCATCTTGCTGCGATCCCGCAGGGTAAACCACTCCTCATACACCTTGTCCCCCAGACAGATGGACATGGTCACCGTTGGCCGCTGCTCCATGCCGCCCGCTCCGCGCACCGTCACGCTGCGCTCGACCCGCCGCTCGAACTGCTGCTTGACCAGCTTGCCGCTGTCGGCATCGGTCACCACCAGCATGAAGCGCACCCAGGGCTTGCCATCCCGTTTGAATCTGGTGATGGAGCGTGCATCAAGGGAAGAGGTGAGCGCCCCAGTGTCGAGCTTCATCTTCACCGCCACGCCGGTGGGCAAAATAAGCCCCTTCTCGATCCAGCCATAGCTGGTCGGGGTCTCAGCCAGCGCACTGCCACACAGTGCCAGCATCAGGGTGATCCCCACCATCATCTTGCCCATTTTACTGCCCTGCCTTGTCAATCCTGCGGCCAGATCTACCACAGTCCCATTGTGGGTCAATACGATTTATTTCAGCTACTTGGATAATATCTGGCGTGTCAGGAGAGAGACGACAAAGAGTGGCCGAACGGCGGCCCAAGCGGGCGGGAATATCGAAGGAGAGCAAGGCACCGAACGGTGCTGGATGAAACTGGTGGTTAACCTCAGGTTGTGACGCCAAAGGCTACCACAAGGATTTACAAATTATCAGTCTTGTTCTGAAGGGATTTTTGCCTACACTGTTGTAAACCGGAGGGCCTGAAAACCACCGGTTTTTTTGCGCCTGCCGAAAATTTGCCACTGCAAAAGTGACTTTCAACAAGGCTCAATAAGGAATTTGTAATGCGTATCGAAGAAGACTTGAAGCTCGGTTTCAAGGATGTCCTGTTCCGCCCCAAGCGCTCTACTCTCAAGAGCCGTTCCCAAGTAAGCCTGACCCGTCAGTTCACCTTCAAACACACTCAGACCCAATGGCAAGGCGTACCCGTTATCGCCGCCAACATGGATACCGTCGGCAGCTTTGCCATGGCGCGCACGCTGGCCGGTTTCGAGATGATGACCGCGGTACACAAGCACTACAGCCTTGAGCAGTGGCAAGCTTTCGTCAACGAGACCGATCCGGCGCTGCTGGGCCATGTGATGGTCTCCACCGGCACCTCGGCTGAAGATTTTGCCAAGACCCGCCAAATCCTCGCCATGTCCGAAGCGCTGCGTTTCATCTGTGTCGATGTGGCCAATGGCTACTCCGAACACTTCGTCGAGTTCGTGCGCAAAATTCGTGAAGCCTGCCCCAACCACGTCATTCTGGCGGGCAACGTGGTGACCGGCGAGATGGTCGAAGAGCTGATCCTCTCCGGCGCCGACATCGTCAAGGTCGGCATTGGCCCGGGCTCTGTCTGCACCACTCGCGTCAAAACCGGCGTCGGCTATCCGCAGCTCTCTGCCATCATCGAGTGTGCCGATGCGGCCCACGGCCTCGGCGGCCAGATCGTCGGTGACGGCGGCTGCACCTGCCCGGGCGACGTCGCCAAAGCCTTCGGCGGCGGCGCCGACTTCGTGATGCTGGGCGGCATGCTGGCAGCCCACGAAGAGTGCGGTGGCGAGATCGTCGATGTAGACGGTGAGCCCTTCATGAAGTTCTACGGCATGAGCTCCTCCAGCGCCATGGACAAGCACGCCGGTGGCGTCGCCGAGTACCGTGCCTCCGAGGGTAAAACCGTGCTGCTGCCCTACCGCGGCCCGGTCGAGAACGCCGTGCGCGACATTCTGGGCGGCGTGCGCTCCACCTGTACCTACGTCGGCGCCAGCCAGCTGAAAGAGCTCACCAAGCGCACCACCTTTATCCGGGTACGCGAGCAAGAGAACAACGTCTACGGCAAGGAGTAACCTGCCACAGACCGCCGTCACACGCTGACGGTTAGAAGCCAGTCAACCGGTGTGCTACCCTGCGCACCGGTTTTTTACATCTGGAACCCCGCGCCATGACTACTCCCCTGCCCCCGTTTGACTGGGACATCTTCTGCTGCGTCGTCGACAACTTCGGTGACATCGGCGTCACCTGGCGACTCGCCCGCCAGCTAAAACGGGAGGGGAATATAGCGGTACATGGCGATGAGGTTCAGGTGCGGCTCTGGGTGGACGATCTGGCAAGTTTCGCCCGCATCTGCCCAGGGCTCGACCCGGCGCAGGATGGCCAGTGGGTCGAGGGCATCTATATCCAGCACTGGCATGAGACCCTGCCGACCGACATGACCCCGGCCAGAGTGGTGATCGAAGCCTTTGCCTGCGAGCTGCCCGCCCCCTTCATTGAACGAATGGCCGAACTGATGGCGCGCCAACCCAGCCCCCCATGCTGGCTCAATCTGGAATACCTCTCGGCAGAGAGCTGGGTCGAGGATTGCCACGGCCTCGCCTCGCCCCAGCGGGTTGGCAATAAAAGCCTCAACAAATACTTCTTCTTCCCGGGCTTTACCGCTAAAACCGGCGGCCTTTTGTGCGAGCACTACCTCATCGCCGAACGGGAGCTGTGGCAGCAAGATGATGCGGGACTTACCGCCTACTGGGCCAGCCTCGGTTTGCCACCAAAACAAGAGAACGAGCTGCGGGTCAGCCTCTTTACCTACGAGAGTGATGCGCTGCAAAGCCTGGTCGAGAGCTGGTGCCAAAGCACCACGCCCGTCACCCTGCTGTTGCCGCTGGGGCGCTCTCTCAACGATGTGCTCACCGGCGCCGGTCTGGCAGATGCCATCCCTGCGGCCAAAGCGGGGGATCTGCTCCACTCGGGCAGCCTCACCATCAAGCTGCTGCCAATGACCGATCAGTCCGGTTACGATCGACTGCTGTGGAGCTGCGATCTCAATCTGGTGCGTGGGGAGGACTCCTTCGTGCGGGCCCAGTGGGCAGCTCGTCCTTTCCTCTGGCATATCTACCAACAGGAGGAGGAGGCCCATCTGGTCAAGCTGGAGCAGTTCCTCGACCACTATCTTGCTGATCTGCCTGCCGATTGCGCCCAATGGCTGCGCCGCTTCAATCTGGCTCTCAACCGTGGTGAAGATTGCCGCGAACTCTGGGCCCAATGGCCGCAATACAGCGCGATTTGGCAGCAACATGGGCGACTCTGGTCACAGAAGCTGCTCCGGGATGGGGATCTCGTCACGAGGTTGGTGAAATTTCTGGAAAGCCGTATATAATCTGGCAGTTTTTATCCGTCCGTTTCACGAACAGGAATTTTTTACATGAAAACCGCTCAGGAAATCCGCGCTGGTAACGTAGTCATGATCGGCACCGAGCCGATGGTGGTCCAGAAGGCTGAATTCAACAAATCCGGCCGTAACTCCGCCGTGGTCAAAATGAAGCTGAAAGGCCTGCTGAACGGCAGCGCCACCGAGACTGTCTTCAAGGCCGACGACAAGCTGGACGTTGTTCAGCTGGAGCGTAAAGAGTGCACCTACTCCTACTTCTCCGACCCCCTGTATGTCTTTATGGACACCGAGTACAACCAGTACGACGTAGAGAAAGACAACCTGGGTGACGTGCTGAACTACCTGGTAGACGGCATGGAAGATCTGTGTGAAGTGACTTTCTACAACGAGAAAGCCATCTCCGTAGAACTGCCGACCACCATCGTGCGCGAAGTTGAGTACACCGAGCCGGCTGCCCGTGGCGACACCTCCGGTAAAGTGACCAAGCCTGCCCGTCTGAAAGGCACTACCTACGAGCTGGCTGTTGCCGCTTTCGTAGAGATCGGTGACAAGATCGAAATCGATACCCGCACCGGTGAATTCAAGCGTCGCGTCAACTAATTGACCACGTTGAATTGATTGCAAAAAAGCGAGCCTCCGGCTCGCTTTTTTATTGCCTGTTCGCGGCCATAACGCCGCCTCCCCCTTCAGAAAATCCCACCGCCGCCGCTAACCCAGATAACCGGGGGAGCACACTATGGCCAGATTATCCTTATCACTGCTGTTATTGACCATGCTGGCTGGCCATGTCGCGCAGGCGAGCGAGGTTGCGCCCCCCGTTGCCGAACCTATGCCTCTCGACCACTGGCAAGCCAGCGACTGGAAAGGGTTGCCCGATGCCACCCAGATAGACAAGCAGACGGTGTTGTTCGCCAAACACGACAGTGAAAACTATCTGGGGCTCGCCATTTTACTGCCCGACTGGCAGCGCAGCGGCCAGCTGTGGCAACTGACTCGCGCCCTCGGCCGATTGGGCTTTGATACCCTGCTGCTGCTGCCCTCCCCCCAACAGACCGAACTGGACCCCGCCGCCGAGAAAAAAGCGAAAAACAGCGATGAGTTTCGCAAGCAGTTTGCCGAGCGGATCAGCAAGCTGGCCGATGCCAAGCTGCAGGAGGGGGGCTTCAAGCTGATCCTGGCGCAAGGTACCGGCGCCGCCTGGACCACCAACCTCATCGCCAGCGAACAGTTGCCCGCCCCCGATGCACTGGTGCTGCTCGATGGTTTCTTCCCCAATCAGCAGAGCAACCAGACCCTGGCCAAACAGGTGGCTCAAGGAGCCATCCCCACACTCGATCTCTATCAGGAGGATGGCGGTCGCTGGCCCCTGCTGGCCGCCGAGGCCCGCAGAAGCGAGAGCCGGCGCAGCAACAAGCTCAACTATCGCCCCTACGCCCTGATGGAGCTGGAGGAGACCCCCACCCGCATTCAGGGCTGGCTCAACCATCTGGGCTGGCTCTGACCTCGGGCCACAAAGCGCGCGCAATATCACATCTGCCGGATAAAGCCCAGCCATGACACGGCGGCAGGCTGGCCCTGACTGCATCCTCTTTGGCATCATGGCCTCTCGAACCTGAACAATGGCAGGAAGGCCCATGCAGCAGATTGTGTTTCTCGACAGCGATACCCTGGATGCGGGCATCACCCTGCATCACCCCGACTTCCCCCACCACTGGCAGAGCTATCCAAGTACTCCCCCGGAACAGGTGGTGGAACGGCTCAAAGATGCCAGCATCGCCATCATCAACAAGGTACGGATCGGCGCCGCCGAACTGGCCCAGCTGCCGGAGCTCAAACTCATCGCCCTGGCCGCCACCGGCAGCGACAACGTGGATCTGGAGGCGTGCCGCGCCGCCAATGTCGGGGTGTGCAATATCCGCAACTACTCTGGCCCCTCGGTGCCGGAGCACGCCATGGCGCTGATGCTGGCCCTGTCGCGCAACCTCTTCTGCTGGCGCCAGTCGCTGCTGGAGGGGCGCTGGCAACAGAGCGGCCAGTTCTGCTTCTTCGACCACAACATCATGGATCTGCACGGCAAGCAGCTTGGCATCATCGGTAAGGGAACTCTGGGACAGGCGCTCGGCGAGCGGGCCAAAGGGATGGGGATGACAGTGCGTTACGCCCAGAGCCAGGTCGGCGCCAGTCACGACGAGGATCGCTTGCCCCTCGACGAGTTGCTGCAAAGCTCGGACGTCATCAGCCTGCACTGCCCGCTCACCCCCTACACCCGCAACCTGATTGGCGAGCGGGAGCTGGATCTGATGAAACCGGGCGCCCTGCTGATCAACGTCGGCCGCGGTGGGTTGGTGGATGAGGAGGCGCTGCTGCAAGCGCTGGCCAACGGTCGCCTCGGTGGCGCCGGTTTCGATGTGGCGAGCGTCGAACCGCCGCCTCCCGACCATCCCTTGATGAAGGCGCTGCAATACCCCCACTTCATTCTGACCCCCCATGTGGCCTGGGCCAGCGAGGAGTCGATGCAGCGACTGGCCGATCAGCTGATCGACAACATCAACGCCTTTGCCGCCGGTCGCCGCCAGCACCGGCTGGTGTGACTGCACGATCGAGTCACCACATAATGCACAACGGGACCAACAGGCCCCGTTTTGCATCTTTCGCACTCACTGCGCGCACATCAATCGTCGTCGTGCCATCTGTGCTTCTTATGCTTTTTGTACTTCTTGTGGTGCTTGTGATGGTGATGATCATCGTCATCATCGTAATAGCGATCCTGGCTCTTGTGGCCATCGCCGGTCTTGGCACCGATGGCCGAACCGCTCGCCCCGCCGACCCCAGCGCCGATCAGCTGACCGGTATCGCCACCGACACTCTTGCCGATGGCGGCACCGCCCAGCGCCCCCACAGCGCCGCCAAGGGCCGCTTCATTCTTGTTGCCCTTGTTGGCCGTCGCAGCCCCACCGGCAGCACCGCCCAACGCAGCCCCCACCAGCGCACCGGTATCGCCACCCAGCTCCTTGCCAATCATGGTGCCCGCCACACCACCTGCGCCGCCACCCAAAATGGTATTGAGGGTCTCGGAGGCGTACACGGTCGTGCTGCCAGCCAGCAAGGCGCCCAGCAGTGCCAGTGCGCGAAGAGCACGCGAATTCATCTCCATGGGTACTCCTGTCCAATCTGATTAATTTCCTCTGCACTATACAAACCGGCAGGCAGCAAACCAGTGGGTGACTAGCGGCAAGTAGATTTTCACTTGAAACCCGGCAATAGGCGTGACCGGCAAGCCCGAATTCAATCTCTTGAATAACCACACGAAATTTTTTATTTCACAGATATGGCGTGTCCCTCGGCAGGGGCGGGAGGCTGTCGCAGCCCCACCCCAACTACTGGCGATCGGACAGCTCCTGTCACCTGCGCAGGGTTGGGTGGCGCAATCTCAGATGGGCTGACAGTTCAGCGCGCCTCAACCCCGTTCACTGGGGAGCAGCAGGATCGCCTATGTGCGGGGTGTTAACCCTCAGTTGAAAGTGTCACCACTACATGTAAACGCCCGGAAGATGATCGGGTGGTATAGTCTATAGCTTGAACAGCAGGGGATGGCTGGCCACAAGGCTGGCGCCCGGTGACTATCAAGCAAAGGAGATGTTATGAGCAGTCCGTTTATCGAGCAGATCAAAGCACGTCGTACCATCTATGCCCTGGGCGACCAGGTCTCCCATACGCCGGAGCAGCTGACGGCCCTGATCCAGGATGCCATCAGACACAGCCCCTCCTCCTTCAACTCCCAGAGCTCCCGCGCCGTCATCCTGTTTGGCGCCCAACACCACAAGCTGTGGGATATCGTCAAAGCCGAGCTGAAAAAGATTGTGCCGCCGGAAGCCTACGCCCAGAGTGAGGCCAAGGTAGATGGCAGCTTCCGCGCAGGCTTCGGTACCGTGCTGTTCTTCGAAGACACCGACGTCATCAAGGATCTGCAGCAAAAATTCGCCCTCTATGCCGACAACTTCCCCATCTGGTCGGAACATGCCACCGGCATCGCCCAGTTTGCGGTCTGGACGACGCTGGCGCAGGAGAAAGTCGGTGCCTCCCTGCAGCACTACAACCCGCTGATCGACGAGGCGGTACGCAAGGAGTGGAACCTGCCCGCCAGCTGGCTGCTGCGCGCCCAGATGCCCTTTGGCAGCATCAAGCAACCGGCCGGTGACAAAACCTTTATCGACGACGCTACCCGTTTCCGCGTTTTCAAATAACCGTTGAGATAGCAAAACGCCCCCGCATCTCGGGGGCGTTTTTATTGCGACATACAGTGTTGATGGCGCTGGATCATACCGCAATCTGCGATCGTAATACGCTCTATCCACCGCTCAGGCGGGCAGCGACACCAGCAGGGATGTCTCTCCAATCTCCACCTTCACCTCGCGCCAATCGCGGATCACCCCCACCACCGCCGGATTGAGCGGCGCATCGCCTCCTACCTGCACCACAGTGCAACCGGCACGCAGGGCACTCTCGATACCGGCCGGGGCATCCTCGAACACCAGACAACAATCGGGCGACACGTCAAGCCGTTTGGCTCCCAGCAAATAGGGTTCAGGATCGGGTTTGCCATTGATCACTGCTTCGGCCCCCACCAGTACGTGGGGCAGCGGCAAACCGGCACAACGCAGACGGTGACGGGCAACCCGCTCACTGGCGGAGGTCACGATGGCCCAGCACTGTGGCGGCAAGCGGCGCAGCAACTCACCAGCCCCAGCGATGGCATCGCCCCCGGTATACAGCATCTCCAGCTCGTCGAGCCGCGCCGCCTCGCGCTCCACATCCAGTTGCAGGGCCAGCGCCCAGATCACCTCCCGCGAGCGCATGCCGTGGCACATCGTCAGCACCGGCTCGGGCTCCAGCTGATGGTCACGACACCAGATCCGCCATACCTGCTCCACATCGTCGGTCGAGCAGACCAGAGTGCCATCCATATCGAGCAGCAGGGCGGCGACTGCCACGGTTTTGGTGCCGCTCATACAACCGCCCGGTTCGCGACTCATGCCGGTAATCATTCCGATACTCCCGTAAGCTCTGGCTCAGCTCCCTGCAACGCATCGGCAAAAGCCTGCTGCTGGGCGGCACGTTCATAACAGGCGAGCGCCTGCTCGGTACTGCCAGCCCACACCTGCAAGGGGCCGACCACAAAACCCTGTTGCAGCAGGCTGGCGAGCAGCTCCCCCGTCTCCGGGGCCGCCAACGGCTGAGCCAGCACCAGCGTGCTCTTGATCAAAAAAAGATAACGTTGAGTGGACATGATATGGCTCCTTGTTCCGGTTCAGAGGAGGGCGATTCCCCCCTTGCCGAGCCATTAGAACAAGGCGATTAGATAATTTATAATCAATAAATCACCACTTTGGATAACCAATTGGAATGAAATTTGACTTGAGGCAACTGCAGGCGTTTGTGATGCTGGCCGAGACCGCCAACTACCGGGAAGCGGCCAGCCGCCTCTTTATCACCCAGCCGGCCCTCACCAAGCAGATCCAGGGGCTGGAGCTGACACTGGGTTGCACCCTGTTCAAGCGGGGCCGCCACGGCGCCGAGCTGACAGCGCTCGGTGCCCAGCTACTCACTCAGGCGAGTGCGCTGGTCGAGCACGGTCGGGAGTTCGAGAGCCATGCACTGGCGGTGGCGAGCGGGGTAGCCGGTCGGCTCAAAATTGGCTTCGGTCTGTCGAGTTTCGCACTGGCCCCTGCGCTGGTGGCCCGCTTCAAACAGCAGGTCACGGACGTGATGGTCCATCTGCAGGATATGCCCTCAGCCATCCAGCAGGAGCAGCTGCTCTCCGGCCAGTTGCAGCTTGGCTTTATGCGCAGACCTCAGGTGCCGCAGTTACAGGAGCACAGACTGCTGATCGACCGGCTGGTGCTGGCGGTGCCGACACGGATGACCGAGCCAGACCCGGCCGCATTCGACGTCCAGCAGGCACTGACCAGTCAACCCCTGTTGCAGATGGTGGGCCACCGCTGCCCCGGGCTCAGCCAGCAGATCGCCGGTTTTCTCGGCGCCAATCGGCTGACCGGCATGGTCCAGGAGGCCGAAGATATCCAGACGCTGGTGGCGTTGGTTGCGGCGGGCATCGGCAACGCCATCCTGCCACGCAGCGTCAGCTTTATCGCAGGGCCCGATGTCACCCTCTATCCTCTCTCTGGTCCCAGCTCCGAGTGGGAAGTCAGCATGGTATGGAATCCGGACTTTGCCGACCCCATCCGGGATCACTTCGTCAAGCAGGTGATCGCCAGCCATCCCCTGCCGGTGTCGGCCACACCCGAGCGCTGAAACCAGCGCTCGCTGGTAGCTAACACCGTAACCAGCCAAAAAACAGTGCGCCCCCATCAAGGGGGCGCATGCAGGACAAAAGCGGTAATGCGGCTCAACAACTGGCGCAGTGACTACGGTTTTTACCCGCCCCCTTGGCGCAATAAAGCGCCGCATCGGCCGCGGCCAGCAACGCCCCTTCCCCCTCCAGCGGTTGCTCAGCCGTGTAGGTGGCAATGCCAATGCTGGCGCTAAGCTGAATATTATTTGCCACCACGATGTCGAGATCGTTGATGGCCTGGCGGATCTCCTCTCCAATCCGCTGGGCCGCATCTCGATCGGTATTGCCGAGGATCAGGGCAAACTCGTCACCACCAAAACGGCAGGGCAGATCCGCCGGACGCTGGCAGAAGGACTGCAGAAGATGGCCCACCAGCTGGAGGGAGCCATCCCCCATCTGATGACCAAGATGGTCATTGCACGCCTTGAAGTTATCCAGATCCAGCATGATGAGGGAGAGCGGGGTATGTTCCCGCATGCTGCGCCGCCACTCGTTATGCAAAAAACTGTTGAACAGCCGCCGATTAGCCAGTCCGGTCAGGGGATCATGTTGGGAGAGGCTGGCAACTTCCAGCTCCAGCAGCTTGCGCTCGGTGATATTGATATGGGCGATGGAAAAATACTCGGCATCAAGCCCGGGTACCGGCGCTACTCGCATCATAAACCAGCGCTGGGTGTCGGGGCTGTGGCAGGGGTATTCCAGATAGAATTTATCCTGCTGATGACGGATAACCCGGAGGATCCCCTCCACGGCAGCCAAGCCCGAGGGCTCGGCTTCATCGTCACAAGCCCCCATGTAATTGACCCCAATCCAGTTATATCCCTTGGGCATGCCGTTTTGCTCGGCAAACAGATCCCAGGCGAGATTGGTGTAATGGATCACGCCATCCCGATCTATCACCGATATCTGGTCTTCCAGCGAATCCAGCAGCGCAGCCAGATGATGGGCTCGCTCGGCGAAGTGACTCTGCCGCTTCTGTATATCATCCGCCATGGTGGCCATCCTGTGGCAAAAGTGGCATACCGCCATCTATTAACAATAAAGTCAGCAGATAGAGTAAAGCACCCAATTTCCACTTAGCCAACTGAGACCAAATTTCACCATCGAACACTATCCGGCAAGGTTTCAGGCCAGTTTCCCAGGTCCGGATCACAAGAGCACATCATGAGCATATGTATCTGATAAGTCACATTTAATGACCGCACCACTGATTTTCGCAGGGGATGCCATCTCCTTCCCCATCCATCTTGGTACCAGGGCAGTTTTGTAAAAACCAGGTTGCCTCCTCGCAGGAGGTCATCTGGGAGCAATGCTGCCGACCATCACACTGGCGAATAAAGGTCGTTGCCTGTGGCGTACTGACCTCCTCCTGATTGAAAGAGGAGACCGGCAATGGTGCCATCGACTCGGCCGAGAAACGGGAATAGATGGAAAAGAGGCCGACGAGCACCAGCAGAGGGATCAATTTGCCACTCCAGCTGCTCTTGCGACGTCGATAGGGGTTACTTCTCTCTCTGGTCGAGGTGTGGCGTGGCGGCTGACTTGCCGCCCGAAACGATGGCGCCGCTGATTGTGCGGCTGACCTTGTGGCTGATGTTGCGGCCGACGGCACTACATCCGCCAACGTGAGCGGGCGATCGGGGAAAAAGACCTGTAACGCCCTTGGCTTGCCATCCTGGCCACTGCCGATCAGATAGGTGACACGCTCCCCCGGCTCTGGCACCCGGCCATCTGATTGCAGCGCCGTAACATGCACAAACAGCCCCGCACTGCGTGATCCATTGGTTGCCTGCTCGGCGCCATCTTGCTCCGGCGTAATAAATCCAAAGCCGCGCGCCTCGTTCCAGCTCGCGATCCGTCCCTGATAACGCATCTGTCCATCCTTGTTGTTATCCATGTGAGCACTATCTTGCCCGACAATCATGTTGCCCAAAAGCGCAGCGGCCCGACAGGGAGCCGCTGAGTCAATCTCAAAACGGTGATCGAGCGCAGCCTGCGTTAAGGGTCAAGCCAGCCGGGACACCTTGATGATCTCGGCGATGCGACTCAGCATCCGCAGCGAGGTGTGATGCTCGGTGGCATCTGCGGCGGCGCAGGCATCCTCCAGAATGGTGATGGCGTAGTCGCGATCGTGACCATCCCGCGCTGCCGCCTGAATGGCCCAGCTGGTGCTCACCCCGCACAGATAGAGGTGGTCGATGTGATTGGCCCGCAGCGCAGGCTCCAGCGCCGTGCCATAGAAGGGGCTGCCCCTGGGCTTGGCCAGCACCAGATCGCCGGGCTGCACATCCAGATCCGGGTGAAAATCGGTGCCTGGGTCGGTAAGCGACAGCGCGCCGAACTGGTGAGCGCGACCAAACATGGGAGACCCCTTGGGTTGCAGCTGATAGCCGCCGTCAAAGCCCACCTTGATCAGCACCACCAGCCAGCCATGGGTGCGGGCATGGGCCAGCGCCTGATTGGCATGCGCAATGGCATCCTGCTCCACCACGTGGGCTGCGGAGGCGGCAATGCGCCCGTCGGGATGGGCAATATCGTTGATAAAGTCGATCACCAGCAGAGCCTTGTTCATCACCTTTGCTCCTTCGCGCATTCAGCCCGTGTTATCTGGTTTCTACCTGTCAAACCAGCCCCAGTGCATAGCGCAGCGCCATCTCCTTGAGCGGGCCCGCCTTGTCCGCCAGATTGAGGGCCAGATTGCGGGCCAGCTTGAGGGGGCCAATCTCGTTGCTGAACACCCCGTAGAAGAGATCCATTCCCGACTGCATCAGCAGGTTGTCGGGGCGACGGCGTCGCTCGTAACGCTCGGCCAACGCCGGTTGATGCCAGTCGGCGCCAGCTCCTTGCAGCAGATCAGCCCAGCAGGCCACATCCTTGAAGCCGAGGTTGACCCCCTGCCCCGCCAGCGGGTTGATGGTGTGGGCAGCATCGCCAAGCAGCACCACCCGACCGGCGTGATAGTCGTTGGCGTGGCGGCGCACCAGCGGGAAGCTCCCCTTGCCGGTGACGGTGAACCCGCCGAGCCGACTCGGGAAGTGGCGGCGCACTTCGGTGGCGAGCGCCTCATTGCTCATGGCTGCCAGCGCCCGGATCCGGGCCGGGCTGTCATACCACACCAGAGAGCCGTGCTGACCGGGCAGCGGCAGGAAGGCGCGCGGGCCGCTCGGGGTGAACTGCTGCCAGGTGATATCTTCCTGCGCAAAATCGGTGTCGATATTGATCAGCATGCAGTGCTGGCGGTACTCGAAGCGCGATACGCCGATACCCGCCAGCTTGCGGGTGTGGGATTCGGCGCCGTCGCAAGCCAGCACCCAGCGGGCCGCCAGCTCGGTGCCGTCGTCCAGAGTCAGCACAGCTTCATCTGCACTCTGGCGCAGGCTGGTCACCGCCGCCGGGGTGTGGGTCTGGATGGTGGGGAAATCCTCCATCCGTTTGAGCAGGGCGAGCTGCACCAGCCGGTTTTCGATGATGTAGCCGAGCTGGGGCAGACCGAGATCGGCGGCATTGAAGCGGGTGGCAAAACCGTCCAGCTCCCAGGTCTCCAGTCGGCGGTAGGGGCAGAGCCGCATCTGCTGCAGATGGTGCCAGGCACCGGCCTGCTCCAGCAGCGCCACCGAGGCCTGACTGATGGCAGAGACCCGCAGATCCAGCGGCTGCTCCGGCTCGTAATGCTCCGGCAGTTGGGTCTCGATGACCCGCACCGAGAGGCCCTGAGCCGCCAGCAGACAGGCGGTGGCGGCGCCCACCATGCCGGCGCCGACGATGGCGATATCACACTGTTCCATACATTTATTCCTGAAAGGGTGCGTCCGGCGACAGCGCCCGGACGTGAACCGGATGGCAGCATGATAGCGCAAGGGCGGCTGATAAACAGTGAGACAAACGGGGAATTGCTGCGTCAAATCAAGGAGAAAGCTTATTGAGCTTGCTGGCAACAGGTATCGGGTGAGCACCATTGCCAGCTGGATATTAGCTAGGCAGTATCCAGATTGCGGAGTAAAATGCGCGGTCCTTTGACCATGCCGATTTCAAAACAAGTCAAGAGAAGCAATGAGCAAGAAACTTCACATTAAAACCTGGGGTTGCCAGATGAACGAGTATGACTCGTCCAAAATGGCCGACCTGTTGGATGCCAGCAATGGCTACACCCTTACCGAAGAGCCCGAAGAGGCAGATGTCTTGCTGCTCAATACCTGCTCCATCCGCGAAAAAGCGCAGGAGAAGGTGTTCCACCAGCTGGGACGCTGGAAAAAGCTCAAGGCCAACAAGCCCGGTCTGGTGATCGGCGTGGGTGGCTGCGTTGCCTCTCAGGAGGGCGATGCCATCCGCCAGCGCGCTCCCTATGTGGATATCGTGTTCGGCCCGCAGACCCTGCATCGCCTGCCCGCCATGATCAAGGAAGTGCAAGAGGGCCGTGGTGCCCAGGTTGATATCGCCTTCCCCGAGATCGAAAAATTCGACAGCCTGCCCGAACCGCGCGCCGAAGGGGCCACCGCCTTCGTCTCCATCATGGAAGGCTGCTCCAAATACTGTACTTACTGCGTGGTGCCCTACACCCGCGGTGAAGAGGTGAGCCGACCGCTGGACGACGTGCTCTACGAAATCGCCCAGCTCGCCCAGCAGGGCGTGCGCGAAGTGAATCTGCTCGGCCAGAACGTCAACGCTTACCGCGGCCCGACCTTTGATGGCGGCATCTGCACCTTCGCCGAGTTGCTGCGTCTGGTAGCCGCCATCGACGGTATCGATCGCATTCGCTACACCACCAGCCACCCGATCGAGTTCACCGACGACATCATCGAAGTCTACAAAGACACCCCGGAAGTGGTCAGCTTCCTGCACCTGCCGGTGCAGAGCGGCTCCGACCGTATTCTGACCATGATGAAGCGCCCGCACACCATCCTGGAGTACAAATCCAAGATCCGTCGCCTGCGTGCCGCCCGTCCCGACATCACCATCAGCTCCGACTTCATCGTTGGCTTCCCGAACGAAACCGATGAGGATTTCGAGGCCACCATGAAGCTGATCGAGGATGTGGGTTTCGACATGAGCTTCAGCTTCATCTTCAGCCCGCGCCCGGGCACCCCGGCCGCCGACATGCCCGACGATGTCGACATGGAAGTGAAGAAAGCCCGTCTGGCCCGCCTGCAGCACGTCATCAACAACCAGGCGATGCAGATTGGCCGCGCCATGCTGGGCACCACCCAGCGCATCCTGGTGGAAGGGCCCTCCAAGCTCGATCCGATGCAGCTGTGTGGTCGCACCGAGAACAACCGGGTGGTCAACTTCGAAGGCCAGCACACCCTGATCGGCGGCTTTGCCGACGTGGAGATCACCGAGGTGCGTCCCAACTCCCTGCGCGGCAAGTTCATCCGCGGCGAGAGCGAGATGAACCTGCGGATCGCCACCGCACCGAGCGAAATCCTGGCCCGTCGCCCGGATAACGTACCGGACGAGCTGGGCGTGGCCGCTTTCACACCCCATTAATCCCCTCCTCCCCATTCGCCCGGCGGATGGGGAGCGCCTTGAGACGAGGATATTTTGAGCCGACACATCTCGACCCTGAATCTGCATCTGGAGCCCGCCGACAACCAGCGCCTTGCCAGCCTGTGCGGCCCCTTCGATGACAACATCAAGCAGCTGGAGCGCCGCCTCGGCGTCGAGATCAGCTACCGTGACAGCCACTTCCAGCTGGTGGGCAAACCGGCCCAGCTGGATGCCGCCGCCGTCATCCTCAAGCACCTCTATGTGGAAACCCAGCCCCTCAAGGGTGGCAAGGTGACCGATATCACTCCCGACATGGTCCATCTGGCCATTCAGGAGTCGCGGGTGCTGGAGCAGGATGACGAACCGGCGCCTAGCATCCCCTATGGCAAGGAGGTGACGGTCAAGACCAAGCGCGGTCTCATCAAACCACGCAGCCCAAATCAGGCCCAGTACATCGCCAATATCGTGCGCCACGACATCTGCTTCGGCATAGGCCCGGCCGGTACCGGCAAGACCTATCTGGCGGTCGCGGCGGCGGTGGATGCGCTGGAGCGTCAGGAAATTCGCCGCATTTTGCTGACTCGCCCGGCGGTGGAAGCGGGGGAGAAGCTCGGCTTCCTGCCCGGGGATCTATCCCAGAAGGTGGATCCTTACCTGCGCCCGCTCTACGACGCCCTGTTCGAGATGCTGGGCTTTGAGCGGGTCGAGAAGCTGATGGAGCGCAACATCATCGAGGTGGCGCCGCTCGCCTATATGCGCGGAAGAACCCTCAATGACGCCTTTATCATTCTCGATGAGGCCCAGAACACCACCACCGAGCAGATGAAGATGTTCCTGACCCGGATCGGCTTCAACTCCAAGGCGGTGGTCACCGGCGACATCACCCAGGTAGACCTGCCGCGCAACGCCAAATCCGGCCTGCGCCATGCTCTGGAAGTGCTGCAAGGGGTCGATGGTCTGTCGTTCAACTTCTTCGAGTCCAAAGACGTGGTGCGCCACCCGGTGGTGGCCCGTATCGTGCAGGCTTACGAGACATTCGATGCCAAACAGGCAGCCGAGAAGGTAGCCGGCCAAACAAACGCCAGCAAAGAGAGTGAGCAATGAGCGTAACCCTGGATCTGCAACTGGCCAGTGCCAGCACTGACGGCCTGCCCACCGAAGCCCAGCTGCAAGGCTGGCTCGACGGCACCATTCTCGGCTTCCAGCAGGAGGCTGAAGTGACGGTGCGTATCGTCGATGAGGCGGAGAGCAACGAGCTCAACCTCACCTATCGCGACAAGGACAAGCCCACCAACGTGCTCTCCTTCCCGTTCGAGGCGCCGCCCGGTCTGGAGCTGCCGCTGCTCGGCGATCTGGTGATCTGCCGTCAGGTGGTAGAGCGCGAGGCCGAGGAGCAGAACAAGCCCCTGATGGCCCACTGGGCCCACATGGTTGTGCACGGCAGTCTGCATCTGCTAGGTTATGACCATATCGAGGATGAGGAAGCCGAAGAGATGGAAGCGCTTGAGCGCGACATCATGCAGGAGCTCGGTTTTGCCGATCCTTATCTGAACGACGAAGAGTAAAGAACCGGATGGTCATCGTCTTGAAACAGCAGATGGCCATCCTTATATAACCCGAACTATTTCAAGTGTGTTCATACGAGTAACCAAGAGAGAAAATGACCGACGATCACCCTAGTACCGGCTCGCCGAAGAAAACCTGGCTCGACAAACTCAGCCAACTCTTCCAGGGCGAGCCAAAAGACCGCAATGATTTGGTAGACGTGATAGCCGATGCCGAAGAGCGCGACCTCATCGATCAGGACACCAAGGACATGATCGAGGGGGTGCTGGAGATCGCTGATCTTCGTGTGCGCGATATCATGATCCCCCGCTCCCAGATGGTGACCATCGAGAAGTCCCAGCCGGTGGATGCAATCCTGCCGGTGATCATCGAGTCCGGCCACTCCCGCTTCCCGGTGATCAACGAGGACAAGGATCATGTGGAGGGCATTCTGCTCGCCAAGGACCTGCTCCCCTTCGGGTTTGGCGGCCATCACCCCAGCGAGCCGCTGCATCTCGAGAAAATCTTGCGCCCCACGGTGATCGTGCCGGAAAGCAAACGGGTTGACCGTCTGCTCAAGGAGTTCCGTGAAGAGCGCTACCACATGGCCATCGTGGTCGACGAATTTGGTGGCGTCTCCGGTCTGGTGACCATCGAAGACATACTGGAACTGATCGTTGGCGAGATCGACGACGAGTTTGACGACATCGAGGATGAGCCAGACGAAATCCGCCGCCTCAGCAAGCGGGTCTTCTCCATCAGTGCCCTGACCGAGATCGAGGATTTCAACGACTTCTTCGGCACCAAATTCAGCGATGAAGAGGTGGATACGGTAGGCGGTCTGGTGATGCACGCATTCAGCCACCTGCCCAAGAAGGGCGAGGAGATCGAGCTGGATGGCTACCTGTTCAAGGTGATGCATGCCGACCGGCGTCGTCTGCAGCAGTTGCAGGTGAAGATCCCCGAGCACCACGCGGCGGCGCAATCCGAGCCGCAATAGGCAGATCCGCTCGATGTGTGAAACAACGCCCCGACCTCGGGGCGTTGTGCTCTCTGCCACCGGCATCGAGGCTCGCCGTTGCCCCGCTTACAGGTTAAGATACCGGCCATTCGACCCCAGTTGCACACCAAGACGAGCACCATCGCCCGTGAGATTATCCCCTTTTACTTCCAAAATTCTGTTAAGCCTAAGTGCATTGGCCTCTGGTGCCATCGCCGTGCTGGCCTTCTCCCCCTTCGGCTACTGGCCGCTGGTGATCCCCTCCCTGCTTGGCCTCTACGCCCTGCTGGACAAAGCAACGCCGAAACAGGCCGCCTGGCGCGGTTTTGGCTACGCCATGGGACTCTTTTTGCCGGGGCTGTGGTGGATCCACGTCAGCATGACCGAGTTTGGCGGCATCCCGCTGCCGGTCGCCTTTGTGCTGCTGGCCGGGCTCTCCGCCTATCTGGCACTCTACCCGACGCTCGCCTGCTGGGTCTTTGCCCGCTTCTTTGGCGGCCGTCACTGGAGCCGCTGGCAGCTCGCCTTCCCGGCCCTCTGGTTGGTGGCTGACTGGCTGCGCGGCTGGGTGATGACCGGCTTCCCCTGGCTCTGGTTTGGCTACAGCCAGATCGACGGTCCCCTCAAGGGCTTTGCCCCCATTCTCGGGGTGCAAGGCATCACCCTTGCTCTGCTGTTCTCCGCTTCCGCTATCTGGCTGGTGTGGAAATCCCGCTCCCCGCTCTGGCTGGCGGTGCCTGCCCTGCTGGTTGCCGGTGCTCACGGCCTGATGCAACTCAACTGGGTGACCCGTGGCGAGCCGGTCAAGGTGGCACTGGTGCAGGGTAATATTGCCCAGTCCCTCAAGTGGGATCCGGAGGCGCTGGCCCCCACGGTACGCACCTATCAGGACTTGAGCCGCGAGAATCAGGATGCCGACATCATCGTCTGGCCGGAGTCGGCGATCCCGGCCATAGAGAAGGCGATGGGCCCCTATCTGGAGAATCTGGACAAGGCGATGAAGGTGAACGATACCGGCCTGCTGGCGGGGATCATCCACTACGACGAGCAGCAACAGCGCTTCTACAATACCGTGCTCGGCATGGGGGTGCAGGATGCGGATGGCAAGGAGTCCTACTTCTACAACCACTCCAACCGCTACAACAAGTACCACCTGCTGCCCATCGGCGAGTTCGTGCCGTTTGAAGCTCTGCTGCGCCCCATCGCCCCCTTCTTCAACCTGCCGATGTCCTCATTCAGCCGGGGTGACGAAGTGCAGCCAAACCTGATCGCCAAGGGGCTCAAGTTTGCCGCCGCCATCTGCTACGAGATCATCTTCCCGGAGGAGGTACGCCGCAACGTCAATGCCGATACCGACTTCCTGCTGACCGTCTCCAACGACGCCTGGTTCGGCACCAGTATCGGCCCCTGGCAGCATATGGAGATCGCCCGGATGCGCGCGCTGGAGCTGGCTCGTCCGCTGCTGCGGGACACCAACACCGGTATCACTATCGTGACAGAGATCGACGGCAGCATCATCGGCCAGATCCCGCAGTTTGAAGCGGGTGTGCTGCGCAGCGAGGTGCGTCCCGCCCACGGCGAGACCCCCTACATGCGCTTTGGCAGCTGGCCCCTCTACGGTCTGACCGTGCTGCTGCTGGGTCTGGCGCTGGCGCTGCGCCCCAAGGCTCACCCCTGGGCCCGCGAGCTGTAATGGCCATCCGCAATCCCTGATAAACAACGAGGCGCCCGCAGGCGCCTCGTTTTTTTATGTCATCCCCTCACAGAGACATGCCGGAGAAGGACATGAAACCAAGGGACATCAGCCCCGCCACGATAAAGGTGATGCCGATGCCCCGCAGCCCCTCGGGTACATCAGCGTACTTCAACTTCTGGCGCAGCCCGGCCATGGCGACAATGGCCAGCAGCCAGCCAAGCCCCGAGCCTGCGCTGTAGACCAGCGACTCGACAAAATCGTAATCCCGCTGCGCCATAAACATCACCCCGCCAAAGATGGCGCAGTGCACCGTCAACAGCGGCAGATAGATGCCGAGCGCCTGATAGAGCGCCGGAGCGTACTTGTCGAGCACCATCTCCATCACCTGCACCAGCGCCGCCAACACCCCGATGTAGATGATGTAATCGAGAAATCCCAGATCGAATTCCCCGAAAAAGGTACTGCCTGCCCGCAAGATATGACGGTAAATCAAGTTGTTGAGGGGAATAGCGATCACCATCACCACCAGGATCGTCATGCCAAGGCCAAAGGCGGTTTTGATGTTCTTCGAGACGGCCAGAAAAGTACACATCCCCAGAAAGAAGGCTAGGGCGAGGTTCTCGACAAAGATTGAATGAATAAACAGGTTGAGGTAGTAGTCCATAAGTGTGCTCACCAGGTGTTTGCGCAAAGAGAAAGTCTGCCTCTGGCCGATGGCCAGCAGCATGGACGAAACAACAGAAAGCGCGGACGCAACTCCGGACGATAGAGCGCAGGCTGCAGGTGTCAGCCTGCCCCGTCAGTCAATCGGGAGCGTTAAAAGCCGTGTGAAAATGTGGATGAGCGTCCGCCAGCAGGGTGAGCTAGTCGCCGTGACAGAAGCGAAATTGCAAATGGTGGCCGCAGAGTTGCCGTTTATGCAGATAGCCAACGTGGCCACAAGCTTGTCTGACATAGATCAGCGGCACAAAGAACAGCAGGCCACAGAGCAGGCCGAGGATGTCGTACTGGAACCAGGCCAGCAGCATCTGATAGAGATGGCCTTCCCGCTCCTTCGCCAACCGCCGCCCCTGCTCGACCCCGTGGCGCCACTGGTTGCCCGGCAGCAAGCCGACCGTGTCGACCAGACGCTGGTTGATCGGGTCTTGCAGTGCCATCCCCGCCGTCGCCCCGGCAGATGGCCCCTGCGAAACGGCGCTCAGCCCAGCTGCGGCAAAAGCAGCGAGCCACAGAATGCAGGCGATGGCAAAGGCCATTGCACAGTGCTGTATGCGGCTTGGGGGTAAGCGACTGGCAAGAGGCAAGGATCGAGCTCCTTCAGGGATGACAGGAATGCGGGGATAAATATATCACAAGCCATCGCTTTATTGGATTTTGATATTCACCTAATCATGCAAATCAGCACTAAACACTCAATTATCACTGAACTTGGCATTTAAAAACTAAAACAAATGGGGGAGCATCTGCTCCCCCGTCCGATCACTGGCTCACCCTCAATGGCAATAGCCATCCTCTTCACATCGCCTGCAGGCAGCAGATCACATAGCCGTAACTGCCCAGATATTGGCGGTGGATGGCTACTTCCCGGCTCAAGTCCTGCCAGGCGGCACTCTCCCCCAGCTCGTCTCGATAGCGCACCAGATTGACCTCGATAGGGTCCAGATAGTTGTTCCAGGCGCTCATCGGCAAGGGTGTGTGTGACAGGCAGCGGTAGCCTGCCGCTTGTACCGTCTCAAGCAGGCCCGCCAGCGTCTGCATGGCGGGATAATCCTGCTGCCAGAATGCCAATGCCTCCTCGGGCGGGTTATCGGTCAGCCAGACCGCATCACTGAGCACGATGCAAGCCTGCGGGCTCGCGAGCAACGGGCGCCACGCCTTCAGTGCATTGGCAACCCCCATCACGTAAGCGCTCCCCTCTGCCCAGATGAGGTCGGCCGGGGCCAGATCGTCCGACAGTGCCGCCATGTTGGCACAGAGGGTGGAGACATGCTCAAAGCCCGCCGCACGGGCGGAGTGCGCCACGGCGTCCAGTGCCTCCTCTTCCAGATCGATGGCCACAATGTCGGCATCGGTCACCTGAGCCAGCGCCATGGTCGAGGCACCGCGCCCGCAGCCCATGTCGAGGATACGGCGCGGCCGGATGGGCAAGTCGGCAAACTGCTGCTGAGTGAAGGCGCGATCCCCCGGCCCCCAGTAACTCATGCCATCCAGCAGCTGGATAAAGTCCTTGATGTAACGCTCATGTTCATTCATGTCTTTGCTCAACCATTGCAAGTGGTAGCGATCTTTCTCGCTAAAACCCTGTTTCATCACCCACGCGAAGTAGGCCTCCGGTGCCTCGCGCTGCAGTTGCAGCTGCCAGGCCTTGAATTCCTCACCGGAGCGCGGGCGCAGCCCTGCCAGATCCGCCAGCAGATCCCGGGCGCGCTGCATCCGCGCCAGCTCCTCATCCAGCTCCCTGACCCGGGCTTCCAGCGTTGCCTGCTCTAGCTCGCCCGCCAGGCAGGCGAGGCACTGCTTGAGGCTGAGCCCGCCGGCATGCAGGGCCTGCACCATCTGCAGTCGCTGCAGATCTTCATCGTCGTAGTGGCGATAGCCGTTGGCGCCCCTCGTTCCCGCAATCACCCCCAGCTTCTCGTAATAGAGCAGGGTGGAGCGGGCCAGGCCGCAGCGCCGGGCCAGTTCGGATATTTTCATGACAACACTCGCTGAGGGGTCCGTGACCCGATGAAGGGAAGCTTAAACTGTGAAGCAATAGACGGGTCAACGACAAAATCCGGGTTCACATCATTAAAAAAAACGGCCACCCTGAGGTGGCCGTCATCGGCAGCAAGAGAGACTCGCGGGAGTCAGAGGCCGGCGGCTTCCAGATGCTCCACCAGCAGCTGCACACTGCGGTTGCCGCGCCACTCGTTGACGTCAAGCCGGTAGACAAGCCGCACCCGCTTGACCGAGGCATCGGGCCAGCGCTTGAGATCGACCCCGAAGGCGATGGCATCCACCGCATGGCCGGAATCCGTGGTCAGCATCATCTTGAGGTGCTTCTCACCCACCAGCCGCTGCTGCACCAGCACGAATTCGCCGTCAAACAGCGGCTCGGGAAAGGCCTGACCCCAGGGACCAGAGGCGCGGATCAGCTCCGCCAGCTCCAGACTCAGCTCATCGGGCAGCAGCTCGCCATCGGTGAGCAGCACCCCGGTCAAGAGCTCAGGGGTCACCAGCTCGCCGATGACTGCCTCAAAAGCCCGACCGAAGGCCTCGATATTGGCCTTGGGCAGGGTCAACCCCGCCGCCATGGCGTGGCCGCCAAACTTGCCCATCAGGCCCGGATGGCGGGTATCGAGCAGTTCCAGTGCATCGCGCAGGTGCACGCCGGGGATGGAGCGGCCGGAGCCCTTGAGCTCGCTCTCGCTGCTCTCGGCAAAGGCAATGACCGGGCGGTAGTACTTCTCCTTCACCTTGGAAGCCACCAGCCCCACCACCCCCTGATGCCACTCGTCCCGGTGCAGCACTATGCCCGACGGCACCTCGCCATCGCGAAACCGGATCTGCTCCAGGGTGGCGAGGGCCTCCTGCTGCATCCCCTGCTCGATCTCCTTGCGCTCCTGATTGAGGCTGTCCATCTCGGCCGCAAGCTGGCGCGCCAGATTAAGGTCATCGCAGAGCAGACAGGCGACCCCGAGGGACATGTCATCGAGGCGCCCTACCGCGTTGAGGCGCGGCCCCAGCGCAAAGCCGAGGTCGGCGGCGGTGAGGCGGCGACCATCGCGGCCCGACACATCCACCAGCGCCTGAATGCCGGGGCGACAGCGCCCGGCCCGGATCCGCTGCAACCCCTGATGAACCAGGATGCGGTTGTTGCCATCGAGCGCCACCACGTCGGCGACCGTGCCGAGGGCCACCAGATCGAGGTAATCCGCCACATTGGGGGCGAGCAACCCTTGCCGTTCGTACCAGCCAAGCTGACGCAGATGGGTGTTGAGGGCCGCAATCAGATAGAAGGCCACCCCTACCCCAGCCAGCGACTTGGAGGGGAAATCGCAACCGCGCTGGTTCGGGTTGACGATGGCATCGGCGTCGGGCAGCTCCTGACCCGGCAAATGGTGATCGGTAACCAGTACCTGCATGCCCGCCGCCTTGGCTGCCGCCACCCCAGCGATGCTGGAGATACCGTTATCCACCGTGATCAGAAACTCGGCGCCACGGGCCACAGCCAGCTCGACAATTTCGGGGGTGAGGCCGTAGCCAAACTCGAAGCGGTTGGGCACCAGAAAATCGATGTGGCGACCCCCCATGGCGCGCAGGGCCAGCACACACAGGGCCGAACTGGTGGCGCCGTCGCAGTCGAAGTCACCGACAATCAGGATCCGTTTCTGGGCGGTCAGGGCATCCGCCAGCAGCGGCACCGCCTGCTCCATCCCATAAAGGCGCTGGGGCGGCAACAGCTGGCTGGCGCTGCGCTCCAGCAGGGCGGGATCCTCTACGCCACGGCTGGCGAAGATTTGGCGAAGCAGGGGATGCAGGGCGGCAGGCAGATGGGAATCATCAACTCGCGGACGACGACGGATTTGCAGGGACATCAATATGATCCAGTATCTTGAGCAGCTGTTCGGGGCTCTGATACCCGCGCACCAGATCCCCGTCGGAGGAGACCCAGGCCGGCAGTACCTTGACCCCCAACCATTGGCTCAGGCCAATATTTTGGATAAGGGTCTCACTACATGCCGTTTGAGGCAAATAGGCTTTTAACGGATCATTTTGCAGCAGGGGATCGCTGCACCAGTCGGCGGCCCGTTCGGCGTGATCAATCACCGGATAGAGTGCCACGCTCACCCCGGATGCCTGCAGGTGTTGCAAGGTGCCGGAGAGCTGACGACGTTTGGCATCCTGCTCACCGAGAAACAGCGCAACCCGGTGACGCTCATCCCGAGCCTTGAGCACGATGGGGGCATGGGCCACCTGTGCCAAGCCAAGTCGGCGCTGCTCGCGCATACCCGAGATGGTCAGGTTCTTCATGTCGCGGGTCATATCCAGCATGACCCCCTGCACCACATAATCCCCTTTGGCATCGCTGTAGAGCACCCCCTGCGAGGTGCCCAGCATATACAACCCCGCGATCGGGGTCGGTTCAACCAGATAGACGGGGACCCCCAGCCGGGCCGTGATGGTCTGTTTCAAGGCTTGGGTATCCATCCCCGCTCTGGCAGCAAATGTGCACAAAAGCATCATTCCCAGTAGTAAATACTTCACTTGTTTACTCACGTGGTATGAATGAATCGACCCAGCAAACTACAGCAGCACAGCTCATCATTCAACCAGCTACTTACCAAAAAATTAATATCACTTTGTACCAAAAAAATGGCTCCCCCCGATTGCCAAGGACTCATAACGCCCGCAAGCTAGTCAGGACGACAGGAACAACGCGGCTTAGCCTCTGTTTTTCCTGACAAGAGTTCGCCCTTTGGCAAGGGTAATCAACGCGCTATCTTGTTTAATTTCGGAGGAAATAATGAGTCTGATTCAAGAGTTCAAAGCCTTTGCCGCCCGCGGCAACGTCATCGATATGGCGGTCGGTATCATCATTGGTGCCGCCTTCGGCAAAATTGTCTCCTCTTTTGTCGGTGACGTGATCATGCCGCCCATCGGCCTGATCCTGGGCGGCGTGGACTTCAGCGACCTGGCGGTCACCCTGAAAGCCGCAGAAGGTGCAACACCCGCCGTGGTCATCGCCTATGGCAAGTTCATCCAGACCATCATCGACTTTCTGATCATCTCCTTCGCCATCTTCATGGGACTGAAGGCCATCAACACCCTCAAGAAAAAGCAGGAAGAAGAAGCCGCCGCCCCGGCAGGCCCGACCAAGGATCAGGAGCTGCTGACCGAGATCCGTGATCTGCTGAAATCTCAACAGGAGCGTTAAGCCGACTCCCCAGACTGGTGTGTATGTGTGTCACGATGCCCATGGGCTATGGTTAGATGGCGTAAAGTTATATAGGCGTCGTGACTATGCAAACCTCCACTGCTGCAAACTCCAATCACAGCTTTATTCTCCGTTTTCTTTTGCTGCTTGCGCTGCCACTTGTTTTGACCACATTGGGTAGTGCGTACCTTTTTTCTGTTATGCAGAAAAACACCTTGCTAAGCACCGCCAGATTTTTTAACGATAGTACTGCGCAGCAATGGGATAACTCACTCTCTTCGGTTGAGAGGCAAATAAATATCATCATTGCCGACATTACTGAGAATAATGGAGATCTTCCCCCGGAATTAAAACAACGTTATCGCGACATTTGGCAATACCTTCTTTACCCTGATGGCCCAATAAAAACCGTGTACTACATGCTTCAGGATAACAAGCATATCAATTTCTCTCTTCATCCTACCCCGATTGAGTTCAAAGAGTCGGAACGTCCATGGTACCGCAATGCTATCGAGCATCCCGGCATCAATATCTGGAGTTCCCCTTACATTGACGCGATTGAAAAAATGCCGGTCGTCACCCTTTCCCATGCTGTTTTTAATAACCAGGGGGAATTTCTTGGCGTGATTGGCATCGACCTGAACTTGAAAGTATTTTCAGCACGTATAGGGCGGATTCTGGAGAGTAGTAACAATGTTGTATATATGCTCTTTGACCGAGGCAGCAAGATGATTGTGGCTCACAGCGACCCTCAGGAAAACGGCAGTCGACTTGACCAACCATGGATTTCTGAATTGAAAGGCAGGAATGGTACCTTAATGAGTAAAAATGGTGATCTCATTTCATATCACGCCCTTCACAACAACCCATCGTGGCTGGTTATTACCGTATTTCCATTCAAGAGCAATATTTTGATTGGTGAGATACTGCCAACTATATTTATCACTCTGGTATTATCATTATCGATATTCACACTGGTTGCTATTATTTTCAGGCAACGTCTGGAGCATACTATCAGCACATTGGTACAAGTTGTTAGACAATTGCGTATCACCCCTCCAGGGCAACAAATTATTATCCCCAAGCTAGCTGGTATAGAGGAGCTGGAGGATGAAATAGTGATGATTTCAGACAAAATGCAGGCCGAAACAGAAAAATCGCTGCGTGATGCATTAACCGGCTTGTACAACCGCCGTCATTTGGAAGAGGAGCTCGCCACTCTACATAAAGAAAATAGCCAATATATATTGGCGATTATCGACATTGATAACTTTAAAAAAATAAATGATACCTATGGTCATCCCATCGGTGATGCCGTTTTGAAACGCACCGCTCAGCTAGGTAGCCAATTGCTAAATAGCTGTTCCGAATAGTAGATCACCGGAGGAAGGGAACTCAGTCCAGTTTGTGCGATCTGATTAGTCGCTAAACAAAACAAGCCACACCCAAAGGACTGAGTTGATGCCTATCCTACCACCTCTGCCACGACCACAACGGCGCCGCATTCACAAAATCATCCATGCCACCCGTGATAAAGGACATGCTCGTCGCTTGATGGCCATCTTGCTGTTACATGAAGGACGCACGATCACCGATGTTCATCACCTTACCGGCGCTGCGCGCTCGACCATCGGTCGTTGGCTTCGGTGGTATCGAGATGAAGGCATAGATGCGCTAGAAGCCTTACCGGCTGGCCGTGCCCCAGTCTTACCTATCGCCAAGATTGTCACCTTACTGGTGCTGCTCATGCAGTTTTCTCCGCAAGATTTTGGTTATCAGCGCAGCCGTTGGTGTACTGAACTATTGGCTATAAAAATCAATCGGTTAACAGGGCTCAATGTGGCAGCCTCCACGCTCCGCCGATGGTTACCTCGTATGGGCATTGTCTGGCGCAGGCCCGTGCCGACCTTGCGGATAAAAGACCCAGCCTATCAGGAAAAAATGGCGAATATCGACGCCGCGCTGGCCCGCTGTGATGCCGATAATCCGGTGTTTTATGAGGATGAAGTCGATATAGACCTCAATCCCAAATTAGGAGCCGACTGGATGTTCAGAGCGCAGCAAAAGCGGGTTGTCACACCGGGGCAGAATGCCAAGCATTATCTGGCAGGCGTTCTCCACGCAGGCAACGGAAGGGTACTTTACGTCAGCGGGATCAAGAAAAACTCATCGCTGTTTATTGCCATGCTGGAAAAGCTGCGCCACCACTACCGACGAGCCAAAACCATCACGTTGATCCTCGATAACTACATCATTCACAAAAGCAAACAGACCGAGCGATGGTTGAAGAAGAATCCCAAGTTCTGCCTGGTGTTCCAGCCAGTTTACAGCCCTTGGGTTAATCACATAGAACGGCTATGGCACAAGTTACATGAAACCATCACGCGCAATCATCAATGCAGAGGGATGGCAAACCTGCTGGCCCGAGTGAAACACTTCATGGATACCGTGTCTCCTTTCCCGGGGAATGGCTATGGCACAGCGAAGGTGTAGCACTATTGGGATCAGTTATTTA
>NZ_JBFOCU010000041.1:0-95513 GCF_040907945.1 Aeromonas sp. s11
GAACGGGATTTTGAAAGGAGAGTTATTGTTGCAAAGCCCGCAGGATTTGGCGCAAGCGCGGGAAATGGTGCGTGAGGCGGTGGATATTTACAACGTGGAGCGGCCGCATCATGCGTTGAAATACAGAACCCCCGATGCGGTACATAGGGGGTTCTGAGTAGAGAAATGCTAGTTGAAAATGTGTAAACCTATTTCAGGACTAGACAGCGAATGGCGGGTTTACTCCACCAGGCTCATGCCGGGGATCTGGCGCCAGTAGCCGTTGCAATCGCGATCCTGCTGCAGAACGAGGGGCTGATTGCCCTGCCGGTTGGCTTTGAAGCGGGCCAGCATCTCCAGCGTCTCCATCCCTTGCGGCGAAAGCCTGACCACATCTACCAGACCTTCCATACCAGCCAGCTCGTTACCCAGGTTGTAGCAGTAACCGGACTGGGTCTGGATCCCGTTGAGATTGAACACCCGCTGCCCCTCGCGGCTGTTGGCCAGTCGTCCGGTGGGGTAGTTGATGCAGGCGAGCTCGCAGTTGTCTTTCGGTTTGTCGAGGGATCGGGCGGTAAAGCAGCGCGCCGAGTAGGCGAGCGGCAGATGGCCGTAGGCAAACACCTCCACCTCAAATTGGTCGCGCAAGGAGCCCAGATCCTGATTGAGCTGGATCAGCCAGTCACGGGAGAGCTCCACCGGCATGACCCAGCGTTTCATCCCCTGTTTGAGCAGCATGCGCAGCACATCGGCGTTATAGGCGTTGATGGCGGGACCACAGACGAAGGGGATCCCTGCCTCCCAGGCGAGTTGCACCGTACCGAGATCGTTGGCTTCGACCATAAGATCGCCATTGTCGACCAGCCGCTTCACCTCCTTGAGCTCGGAGGGGGCGGAGATAAGGGCGAGGGTCGAGAGCACCACCTGCTTGCCGGAGCTGGCCACCTGACGGGCCAGCGCAATCCAGTCATCGACTTTGAGTTCGCGCCGCTTGCTGCAAACGGTCTCCCCCAGATAGATGATGTCGGCCTGACTGTCGGCAGCGGCATGGTAAAAGGATTCGGTATCGGCTTTGGGCCAGTAGAAGAGCAGAGGCCCGAGAGAAAATTGCATGGGTGGACTCCTTATTGCCACTGACGATGGTAGGCGCCGAGGGTAGTCTGGCTACCTTCGGAGACGCGGGCGAGCTGGGCATCCCACTCAGCTTTAACCTGATAGGCCTCGGGATTGGCCTGATAGGCATCGATGGCTGCACGCCAGACCCGGGTCACTTGCTCCACATAAGCGGGGCTGCGCTGGCGCCCTTCAATCTTGACCGACTGGATCCCGGTCTTGAACAGCTCGGGCAGGAGACCCAGGGTATTGAGACTGGTGGGCTCTTCCAGCGCGTGGTAGGTCTGGCCATCCACGTCGAAACGCCCCTTGCACAGGGTCGGGTAACCGGCATTTTCGCCCGGGCCATAGCGGTCGATCAGCACCTCGTTGAGCCGCGACTCGAGACCGTTCGGGGTCTCTTCCCAACGGACGAACTTGGCCGGTGAGCAGGCGCCGACGGTGTTGGGACTCTCGCCAGTCATGTAGGAGGAGAGATAGCAGCGCCCCTCGGCCATGATGCAGAGGCTGCCAAAGGCGAATACCTCAAGGCCAACATCGGTCTCGCGGGCAAGCTGCTTGACCTGATGCATGGAGAGCACCCGGGGCAGCACCACCCGTGTGACATTGAATTGCTGCTGATAGAAGCGAATGGCGGCGGCATTGGTGGCGCTGGCCTGCACCGAGACATGGAGTTCCATCTCGGGGTAGTGGCGGCTGGCATATTCCAGCACGGCGAGATCGGCGATGATTAACGCATCGGCGCCGAGGGCCACCCCGCGATCAACCGCCTGTTTCCATCGAGTATCGGCACCGGGATGGGCAAAGGTATTGATGGCAATATGCAGCTTGCGACCATGTTGATGCACATAATCTACCGCCTTCTCCAGTTTGCTGTCGGTAAAGTTGAGACCGGCAAAGTGGCGGGCATTGGTGTCATCCTTGAAACCGATATAAACGGCATCGGCCCCGTTATCCACGGCGGTTTTCAGTGCCGGCAAACTGCCTGCCGGACAGAGTAATTCCATTGGTACGCTCCGAGAGTGCATATGAAGGGCAAACGAGCCCTGATTGTATGCAGCCATGCACTCCCGCTTTTTGACCTGAGGCAGCTTTGTGTGGCTTTACCCTTCTTGAGGTAACCCTGCACAAGTTTGATTTCCAACAGGATCTTGCCACTCTCCCTGTGTTTGAATGCGCAAAAAAGGGAGTCTATCGTGTTTCAACAACTGCAACGTCGCCTGGTCGAACAGGCTCCGCGCTTCTTGCGCCATCCCCTCAAGCTTGTTCCCTTCAATCTGCAAAAGCAGCTGATGGAGAGTTTGCTGGCCCGGGTTTTCAAAGAGGCTATCGAAGATGGTGATTTCGAGTTTCTGGCAGACAAGTGGCTGAAAGTCGAAGTCTCTGATCTGGAGTTGTGCTGGTTTATCAGTGAGCAGAATGGCCAGCTGGTGGTGGCTCGCGAGTGTGACAAGGCCGATGTCTGCTTCAGCGGTACCGCCAACGACCTGATCCTGATTGCCGGTCGCAAAGAGGATCCGGATTCGCTCTTTTTCCAGCGCAAGCTGAAGATAGAAGGGGATACCGAACTGGGCCTTGAGGTGAAAAACCTGATGGACAGTCTGGATCTCGATGGCTTGCCAAGCCTGATGAAGTATCCCCTGATGGATCTGGCGACGTTTATCGAACGGGCCCGCACCGAGTCAGCGCAGGCTCCGGTGCAGACGGCGCCGGGCGGGATCCCGTCTTAAGTGGACAATCACCCCATGGGCATGGCGACGATAATGGTGCCGTGCCCAGAGGCAGCGACAGGCCCACAGACAGGGCACCAAGGCGATGAGTGCCGCAGGGGCGGGCAGCTGTGACATGGCCAGCCCCGCAGCCAGCCAGATAAAGGGTTGCGCTTCATACAGCCACTCCGGCTGTAGCCAGCGTTTGCTCGGAAAGATAATCAGATCGGTACGTCGGTAGCTGGAGCGCATCATCCAGGTCACCGCTCCGGCGATAAACAGCAAGGTGCCTGCAAACCAGAGCAGGGGCTGTTCACTCAACGTAATAATGGCAATGGCTGCCAGCAGGTAGAGGCTGGGCAATCTCTCATAGATAAAGGGAGGAAGCATGGCGTGGTGTCTCCTGTGCCGTTTATCGGATATCCATCAAGTTTAGCCCCCCCCTCTCACTTCCCTCATGCTGGTTTGTTATACAAACGGGTAGTTTTGTTCTGAAATGGCTCGGCTTTTACGGTGCCAACATCGTGTTCTCTTATGTTACAATTGCGCGCCATTTTTGACTGAAGATTGACTGGGCATGTTGGATCAGATTCGTATCGTTTTGGTAAACACCTCTCATACCGGCAACATGGGGTCTGCGGCACGCGCCATGAAGACCATGGGGTTGACCCAGCTGGTATTGGTTGATCCGCAAGCCTTGCCGGATGACAATGCCTTCGCCCTGGCGGCTGGTGCCAGCGATGTGCTTGCCAATGCCCGTATCGTCCCGACACTGGACGACGCGATCGCCGATTGTGGTCTGGTGATTGGCACCAGCGCCCGCTCGCGAACCCTGAGCTGGCCCATGCTCGATCCCCGTGAGGCCGGCGAAAAGTCGATAGTCGAGGGGATGCAGCACCCGGTCGCGCTGGTGTTTGGCCGTGAACGCACTGGTCTCACCAACGACGAATTGCAAAAGTGCCACTACCACGTGGCCATTCCGGCCAATCCTGATTACAGCTCTCTCAATCTGGCCATGGCGGTGCAGACTCTCTGCTACGAAGTGCGGATGCGCTGGCTGCAGGGGCAGGCCGCCGAGCCTGAAGACGAGATGGTCTATCCGAGTGCCGCCCAGCTGGAAGGGTTTTATCAGCACCTGGAACAAACCCTGATGAAGACCGGTTTTATTGCCGATGACCATCCGGGTCATGTGATGAGCAAGCTGCGTCGCCTGTTCAATCGGGCTCGGCCGGAAGCAGCTGAGCTCAACATTCTGCGCGGTATTCTGACCTCGGTGCAGAAAGCGCGCGTACCGGATTAATCCGACTGATTTACTCAACCATATACTTGACTGATTTGGTCGGGTATGTGACCATGTGCCCCATTAAATTGCTTCGCAAGACGGTAAGGCATATGAGACTGACTTCAAAAGGACGTTACGCTGTAACCGCCATGCTCGACGTGGCGCTGCATGCAGAGCAGGGGCCCGTCCCCCTTGCCGATATTTCCGAGCGCCAGGGCATCTCGTTGTCCTATCTCGAGCAGCTCTTTGCCCGCCTGCGCAAACATGGTCTGGTGAGCAGCGTGCGTGGCCCGGGGGGTGGTTATCGCCTCGGGTTGGCCCCAGGCGAGATTTCGGTTGGTCAGGTGATCACCGCGGTCGATGAGTCGGTCGATGCCACCAAGTGTCTTGGCAAGGGCGGTTGCCACGGCGGTACCCAGTGCTTGACTCACTCCCTGTGGCGCGACCTGAGTGAGCGGATCTCCAGCTTCCTCGGGGATATCACCCTGGCCGAGCTGGTACGCCAGGCCGATGTGCGCCGCATTGCCGGCAAGCAAGATGAACAAATGAAGACCGTGTTGTCCCTGGTTGATCGGGCAGAACACGGCGATGTGAGCTTGAAAGTCCAACTATAAACGTGCTTTCCACAGCGGGACTCTGTATGACCCGGACTGTGACGGAGAAAAACATGAAACTGCCTATTTACCTTGATTATTCGGCAACCTGTCCGGTGGACCCGCGTGTCGCAGAAAAAATGATGCAGTGTCTCACCATGGATGGCCTGTTCGGCAATCCGGCTTCCCGTTCTCACCGCTTTGGCTGGCAAGCCGAAGAGGCGGTGGATCTGGCCCGTAATCAAGTGGCAGATCTGATCGGTGCCGATCCCCGCGAGATCGTCTTCACTTCCGGTGCGACCGAATCCAATAACCTGGCCATCAAGGGTGTTGCCCACTTCTATGCCAGCAAGGGCAAGCACATCATCACCTCCAAGACCGAACACAAGGCGGTGCTCGATACCTGTCGCCAGCTGGAGCGTGAAGGGTTCGAGGTGACCTATCTTGAGCCGATGCCCAACGGCCTGTTCACTATCGAGATGATCGAGAATGCCATGCGTGATGACACCATCCTGGTCAGCATCATGCATGTGAACAACGAAATCGGCGTGGTTCAGAACATTGCCGCCATCGGCGATTTGTGCCGTTCCCGCAAGATCCTGCTGCACGTGGATGCCGTTCAGAGTGTGGGCAAGATCCCGGTAGATGTGGAAGCACTGAAAGTGGATCTGCTCTCTGTCTCTGCGCACAAGGTGTATGGTCCGAAAGGGATCGGTGCACTGTTTGTTCGCCGCAAACCCCGCGTTCGTCTGGAAGCCCAGATGCACGGTGGCGGCCACGAGCGCGGCATGCGTTCCGGTACTCTGCCGACCCACCAGATCGTCGGGATGGGCGAAGCTTTCCGCATCGCCAAAGAAGATATGGTGAGTGAAGGCGAGCGTATCTTGGCTCTGCGCCAGCGTTTGTGGAATGGCATCAAGGATATTGAAGCCGTCTACGTCAATGGCGATCTGGAGCAACGTGTTCCGGGCAACCTCAACGTCAGCTTTGCCTATGTGGAAGGGGAATCCCTCATCATGGCGCTGAAAGATTTGGCGGTCTCTTCCGGTTCGGCCTGTACCTCCGCCAGCCTGGAACCTTCCTATGTGCTGCGCGCACTGGGTCTGAACGACGAGCTGGCGCACAGCTCCATCCGTTTCAGTATGGGTCGCTTCACCACCGAGGAAGAGATTGACTACGCGGTCAAGCTTATTCGTGACTCCATCGGTCGTCTGCGCGAGATGTCCCCCCTGTGGGAGATGTACAAAGACGGCGTCGATCTGAACACGGTCGAATGGGCTCATCACTGATCTATCTGGTCAGTGAGCAACAGAATTAGCAGGAGTGAGATATGGCTTACAGTGAAAAAGTAATCGACCACTACGAGAATCCTCGCAACGTCGGTGGTTTCGACAAGAATGATCCCAGCGTTGCAACCGGCATGGTCGGTGCGCCCGCCTGTGGCGACGTGATGAAGCTGCAACTGAAGATCAGTGACGAAGGCATCATCGAAGATGCCAAGTTCAAGACCTACGGCTGCGGTTCCGCCATCGCCTCCAGCTCCCTGGTGACCGAATGGGTCAAGGGCAAGACCCTGGACGAAGCGGCTGGCATCAAGAACACAGATATCGCTGAAGAGTTGGCCCTGCCACCGGTGAAGATCCACTGCTCCATTCTGGCTGAGGACGCCATCAAGGCCGCCATCGCCGATTACAAGCAGAAGAAAGGTCTCTAAGCGCCGGAGAGCAGTATGGCTATTACCATGACAGATGCCGCCGCGGCACGGGTTTCCTCTTTTCTGGCTAACCGGGGCAAGGGCATTGGCCTGCGCCTCGGCGTCAAAACCACCGGCTGCTCCGGTCTGGCCTACGTGCTTGAGTTCGTTGATGAACTGACCGATGAGGATCAGGTGTTCGAGCAGCAGGGCGTCAAGATTATTGTCGATGCCAAGAGCCTGATCCATCTGGATGGCACTGAGCTGGATTTCGTCAAGGAGGGCCTCAACGAGGGCTTCCAGTTCAACAATCCCAACGCCAAAGGCGAGTGTGGTTGCGGCGAAAGCTTCAGTGTCTGAGATGTTTGACGTGAATGATCTTTCGTCTGTTGTTGAACAGGTCAGATATGTTTAGTTCAACAATACCTTCTCATGCGCCAAAGGCGAGTGTGGTTGCGGCGAAAGCTTCAGTGTCTGAGATGTTTGACGTCAATGATCCTTCGTCTGTGGTTGAGCGGGTTGTCGATGACCCGTTCAACCACATCTCGTTTGCCAGGGGCGAGTGAGGTTGTGACGAACGTTTCCAAGAGGTTTGCATGAATCATTTCGAGCTGTTTGGGCTGGTTGAAGGCTTCGAGCTCGATACCCGTCAGTTGGCTGATACCTACCGCCAGCTGCAAACCCAATTCCATCCTGATCGTTTTGCCACCGCCCCCGAACGGGAGCAGCTGGCTGCGGTGCAACGTGCCGCCCAGATCAACGAAGCATTCACCACCCTCAAGGCGCCGCTGCGCCGTGCCGAATATCTGCTCTCCCTGCGTGGCACCGATATCCGTGGTGAACAGCAGACTCTGCAAGATACCGCGTTTCTGATGCAGCAGCTGGAGTGGCGCGAGCGTCTGGCCGATCTGAAAGATGACGCCGACCCTGAGCGCGCCATCAAGGATTTTCGCAGCGAGATCAGGCATGATCACCAGATGTTGATGCAGCAGCTGACCGAGTCCCTTGCCGCCGGCAAAGATCTCGTTGCCGCTGATTGCGTTCGCAAACTCAAGTTTGTCGACAAGCTCCTTGAAGAGCTGGAACGATTCGAAGACTCGCTTCTCGAGTCTTGATCCTTTAACGCTGGAAGTTTCATTACCCATGGCATTACTGCAAATCGCCGAACCCGGCCAGAGCGCTGTTCCTCATCAGCACAAACGTGCCGTCGGCATCGATCTCGGCACCACCAACTCTCTCGTCGCTGCGGTTCGCAGTGGTCACGCCGATACCCTTTGCGATGAGCAAGGGCGCGACCTGCTCCCGTCAGTGGTGCACTATCAAAGCGACGCCATTCGAGTCGGGATTGATGCCAAGCGCGAAGCGGCGCTCGATCCTCACAACACCATCGTCTCGGTCAAACGGATGATGGGCAAGGCGCTGGCCGATATCGATACCCGCCAGCAGCCTTACCAGTTTGTTGCCGCCGACAATGGCATGCCGCAACTGCAAACCCGTCAGGGGCTGGTCAATCCGGTACAGGTCTCGGCCGAAATTCTCAAAAAGCTGGCCGAGCGTGGCGCCCAGACACTCGGGGGCGATCTCGATGGCGTGGTCATTACCGTGCCCGCCTATTTCGATGATGCCCAGCGTCAGGGCACCAAGGATGCGGCCCGTCTGGCCGGTCTGCACGTGCTGCGCCTGCTCAACGAGCCGACCGCGGCCGCGATCGCCTATGGCCTTGACTCCGGTCAGGAAGGGGTGATCGCGGTATACGATCTGGGGGGCGGCACCTTCGATATCTCCATCCTGCGTCTGCACCGCGGTGTGTTTGAAGTGATGGCGACCGGCGGCGATTCCGCCCTCGGCGGTGATGATTTTGATCACCTGCTGGCGGACTGGATCAAGGAGCAAGCGGGCTTCTCCGGCGAGCTGGATGCCCATCTGCAGCGCGAGCTGCTGGATGTGGCCGCTGCCGTCAAGCATGGTCTGACCGATGCCGAGCAGGTGGCGTGCACCTTTGCTGGCTGGCAGGGTTCAGTGAGCCGTAGCCAGTTTGATGAACTCATCACCCCGCTGGTGAAACGGACCTTGCTGGCCTGTCGCCGCGCCTTGCGCGATGCGGGCCTTGAGCAGGTGGAAGTGCTGGAAGTGGTGATGGTCGGTGGCTCCACCCGGGTGCCGCTGGTGCGTGAACTGGTGGGCGAGTTCTTCCAGCGGACGCCGTTGACCAGCATCGATCCGGATAAAGTGGTTGCCATCGGCGCCGCCATCCAGGCCGATATTCTGGTGGGCAACAAGCCTGATGCCGAGATGCTGCTGCTGGACGTTATCCCGCTATCGCTGGGTCTGGAGACCATGGGTGGCCTCGCCGAGAAAGTGATCCCGCGCAACACTACCATTCCGGTTGCCCGCGCCCAGGAGTTCACCACCTTCAAGGATGGTCAGACCGCCATGGCCATTCACGTGGTACAGGGGGAACGCGAGTTGGTGGCCGATTGCCGCTCCCTGGCCCGCTTTACCCTGACCGGTATTCCGCCGATGGCTGCCGGCGTCGCCCATATTCGCGTCACCTTCCAGGTGGATGCGGATGGTCTGCTCTCGGTCAGCGCCATGGAGAAATCCTCCGGCGTGCAGGCCGAGATCCAGGTCAAGCCCTCTTACGGGCTGGCGGAGCAGGATATCCTCAACATGCTGAGTGCCTCCATCGAGAATGCCCAGCAGGATATGGATGCCCGCATGCTGGCCGAGCAGCAGGTTGAAGCTGACCGTGTGGTCGAGAGTTTGAATGCCGCGCTGGCTGCCGATGGCGATGCCCTGCTCAATGCTGCCGAGCGTGCCGAGATTGATGCCGCCATCGCCCATCTGCTGACCATGCGCAACAGCGGCGCAACCCATCAAATCAAAGAAGCCATTGAGGCAGCCGATGCTGTCAGTGGTGAGTTTGCAGCCCGCCGGATGGACGCCTCCATCCGCAAGGTGCTGACCGGACAAAACGTCAACAAGGTGTAATATGCCAAAACTGATCATTCTTCCTCATCCCGTACTCTGTCCGGATGGCGCCGCCCTCGAGGGGCAAAGCGGCGAGACCATTCTGGATGTGGCGCTGCGCAACGGTATCGAAATCGAGCATGCCTGCGAGAAATCCTGTGCCTGCACTACCTGCCACTGCGTGGTGCGCGAGGGCTTTGACTCGCTCGAGCCAAGCGACGAGCTGGAAGACGACATGCTGGACAAGGCGTGGGGGCTGGAGCCGGAATCGCGCCTCAGCTGCCAGGCAAAACTGGCGGACGAGGATCTGGTGGTGGAACTGCCCAAGTACACCCTGAACCTTGCCTCTGAACGCCATTAATTACACATGAGTGAATTGCACGTGCAGCATCCTGTGGTGCTTCAGTGATATGGTGGAAGGCCGTGACCCTCGGGGGCACGGCCTTTTTTGTATTCGTTATTCTCTCTTTGCCAATAAGCTCTTTCCCATAAAGAGTGCTTATACATAGTGCCAGTAAAAAGGAAGCAAACACGATGGCTGACATGATGAAGGTAGCGTTATCCACCCAGGCTGCGGCCGCTTATTGGGGCGAGGGCGCCCAGCTCAGTTTTAATGGCGACGAGGCTCTGATCCATCTTGGTACCGCCGGTCAGCAGAAGGATGTTCTGCGCACCGTTCAGCGCGCCGCCCGTCGCCTCGAATCGAGCGGGATCAAGCGGGTGACGCTGGTCGGTGAAGGCTGGGATCTGGAGCGTCGCTACGCGTTCGCCCAGGGGTTCTACGCCGCCAAGGGATCGCGTGAACTGGATTTTGGCCAGCAGAGCGACGCGGAAGCCCGTGAACTGGATGCGCTGCTCAAGGCGGCTCGCTGGGTACGTGACATCACCAATGGCTGTCCGGAAGAGATCTACCCCATGAGTCTGGCGGAATCGGCCCTGTTGCTCATTCGTGGTCTGGCCGGGGATCAGGTTACAGCTCGCATCACCGCCGGTGAAGCGCTGCGCGAGTCCGGCCATATCGGGATCTGGTCGGTTGGCCGTGGCAGCGAGCGCGAGCCTGTGCTGCTGGAGCTCGACTATAACCCGACCGGGGATCGCAATGCACCCGTGGTGGCGGCGCTGGTGGGCAAGGGGATCACTTTTGATTCCGGTGGCTACTCCATGAAGTCCTCTGACAACATGCTGCCGATGAAGTCCGATATGGGCGGCGCGGCCATGGTGACCGGCGCGCTGGCGCTGGCTATCAGCCGCGGTCTGAACCAGCGGGTGAAGCTCATTCTCTGCTGCGCCGAGAACCTGGTCTCCGGCCACGCCTTCAAACTGGGCGACATCCTCACCTACAAGAATGGGGTTTCAGTCGAGATCCAGAACACCGATGCGGAAGGTCGTCTGGTGCTGGCCGATGGCCTGATGGCGGCCTCCGACAGCGGTGCGGCTTATATCCTTGACGCAGCCACCCTGACCGGCGCCGCCAAGATGGCGCTGGGGCGCGATTATAATGCGGTGTTTGCCCTCGATGAGACCGAACAGCAGCGTGCGCTGGCCGCCGCCAAGGTGGAAAACGAGCAGGCGTGGGCGCTGCCGCTGGAGCCCTGGCATGCCAGCCAGCTCACCTCGGCCTTTGCCGATCTGGGCAACGTCGCCTCGGCAGAAGGCACGGCCGGTGCCACCACGGCTGCTGCGTTCCTTTCCCGCTTCGTGCGTGATGAGGGCAAGGGTTGGGTACACCTGGATCTGGCAGCCTCTTATCAGAAATCGGGCAATGATCTCTGGGCGACCGGCGCCAAGGGGCACGGTCTGCGTACCATCGCCCGCTGGCTGCAGGAGGTGACCGCATGAATGTCTGGTTAAGTCGTGAATTTGCACCGGCCGAGTGGGGGGAGGGGGCGCTGCTCTCTCACCGTGCCGACGGCATGGTGATCCATCTGGTGACGGCCAATCCGCTGCTCGATATCCAGCAGGCGGCCCGTCGCCTCTGCCAGCAGGGGATCCAGAAAGTGACCCTGGCTGGTCACTGGGAGCGTGAACAGCAGTGGGCTTTTGCCCAAGGGCTACAAACCCCCAAGGCGGAGGTGCAACTGCAGTGGGCCATGTCCTCGGAAGAGGATAGAGAGGAGCTGGAAGCGCGTTGGCTCTGCGGCCGCTGGGTGCGCGAGATGACCAATGCCACCCCGGAGCAGTTGGGCCCGCTGGAGCTGGCGGTGGAAGCAGCCTCCTTTATTACCGAGCTGGCGCCGGACAAGGTGAGTCATCGCATTTTGAAAGGCGAAGCGCTGCAACAGGCGGGCTGGGTCGGCCTCTATCAGGTGGGCCGCGGCAGTGCGCGCGAACCGGTATTGCTGGAGCTCGACTTCAACCCGGGGCGTGACCCCAAGGCGCCGGTGGCGGCAGCGCTGGTGGGCAAGGGGATCACCTTTGACTCCGGCGGCTACTCCATGAAGAGCTCCGAGGGGATGCTCACCATGAAGTGCGACATGGGTGGTGCGGCGATTGTCACCGGTGCGCTGGCGCTGGCTATGCTGCGCGGGCTCGACAAGCGGGTGAAGCTGATCCTCTGTTGCGCCGAGAACCTGGTCTCCGGCCACGCCTACAAGCTGGGCGACATCCTCACCTACAAGAACGGCACCACGGTCGAGATTGTGAATACCGATGCCGAGGGGCGGCTGGTGCTGGCCGACGGCCTGCAACTGGCGAGCGAGTCCGGCGCACCGCTGATCATCGATGCCGCGACCCTGACCGGCGCAGCCGTGATGGCGCTGGGTGGGCGCTACAATGCTCTGTTCGGCCTCGATAAAGGGCTGGTAAGCCGGGCCATGACCTATGCCGATGCCGAGCATGAGCCTGCCTGGCCGCTGCCGCTGGAGCCCTGGCACCGCCAGCAGTGCCCCTCCCATTACGCCGACACGGCCAACAGCCGTCCGGTGAAGGGGGGCGGACCGGGTGGCGCCTCCAACGCGGCGGGTTTTCTCTCCCGTTTCGTTGCCAACGAAGGGATGGGGTGGCTGCATATCGATCTGGCAGCTTGCTTCAGTGACAACGGCGATGCCCTCTGGGCGCCGGGGGCCAATACCCTGGGGATGCGCACCATAGCGCGGGCCTTGCTGGCGGAAACCAAATAGGCGAGACAAGGCACCTTCGGGTGCCTTTTTCATGCTGTTCGAATTGTGAACAAAAGATGGGGTTTTGGCGGCTTAAGGTAACTATCGTGCGCAAGCGCACATATTTTCCGGCTCTGCTCGGTCAAGATGAGTGTGGATGTTGATTGCAAGGGAGTGATGTTTAATAAAAAGTTGCTTGTTTGTGTGTTTTTCCGGTTTTTGTTTACGTATAATCGCCAGCGAACATGGATTCTAACAATAAAACTCTGTAGTTAAGGAAAGATATCAATGGCCATCGAACGTACCTTTTCTATCGTTAAACCGGATGCTGTCAGCAAGAACCTGATCGGTGCCATCTATAGCCGTTTCGAAAGCGCAGGCTTGAAAGTGGTGGCATCCAAAATGCTGCACATGAGCAGTGAACAGGCTGCCGGTTTCTATGCCGAGCATCAGGGCAAGCCTTTTTATGACAATCTGGTCAGCTTCATGACCTCTGGCCCTGTCATGGTGCAGGTGCTGGAAGGGGAAGACGCCATCCGTCGCAATCGCGAGATCATGGGTGCGACCAACCCGAAAGAGGCGCTGGCTGGTACCTTGCGTGCCTGTTATGCCGAGAGCATCGATCGCAACGCAGTACATGGCTCCGATGCACCTGCATCCGCTGCCCGCGAAATTGCCTACTTCTTCTCTGACAACGAGATCTGCCCGCGCGGCTAATTTTTGTGGATGATGACCCAAGGGAGCCTCGGCTCCCTTTGTTGTTTTCGCCGTTTACGCAATATCCCTCTATTCTCCAGGTGGAAAGCCAGACCCATTATTTGTACAATGCCGCCCCCTGACGTCGTCAGCCAATAATTGATGAAGTGTTTGAACTGAGGCCATTGATGAGCGAAACAAAAATCAACCTGCTGGATCTTGATCGGGATGCCATGCGTGCCTTTTTCGTCGAACTGGGCGAGAAGCCATTCCGGGCAGATCAGGTCATGAAGTGGATCTATCACTTTGGGTGTGATGATTTCGATCAGATGACCAACGTCAACAAGGTGCTCAAAGAGCGCCTCAAGGCGATCGCCGAGATCAAGGCGCCCGAGATCAGCCGCGAGCAGCGCTCTGCCGATGGCACCATCAAGTGGGCCCTGCAGGTGGGTGATCAGGAGGTAGAGACCGTCTACATCCCGGAAGATGACCGCGCGACCCTCTGCGTCTCCTCTCAAGTTGGCTGTGCGCTGGAGTGCAAGTTCTGCTCCACGGCTCAACAAGGCTTCAACCGCAATCTGAAAGTCTCCGAGATCATCGGTCAGGTGTGGCGTGCGGCCCGTGTGGTCGGTGGCAAGCGTCCCATCACCAACGTGGTGATGATGGGGATGGGCGAGCCGCTGCTCAACCTCGCCAACGTGGTGCCTGCCATGCGTCTGATGATGGATGACTACGGCTTTGGCATCTCCAAGCGCCGGGTGACCATCTCCACCTCTGGCGTGGTACCTGCGCTGGACAAGCTGGGTGACCAGATCGACGTGGCGCTGGCTATCTCCCTGCACGCCCCGAACGACAAGTTGCGTTCAGAGATCATGCCGATCAACGACAAGTACAACATCGAGGAGTTCCTCGCCGGTGTCCGTCGTTACCTGGCCAAATCCAATGCCAACGGTGGTCGGGTGACCGTCGAGTATGTGCTGCTCGATCATATCAATGACGATATGCAGCATGCTCACGAGCTGGCCAAGGTGCTCAAGGACACTCCGAGCAAGATCAACCTGATCCCGTTCAACCCCTTCCCGGGCAACCCTTACGGCAAGCCGAGCAACAGCCGTATCGATCGCTTCTCCAAGGTGCTGATGGAGTACGGTTTCACCGTGATTGTCCGCAAGACCCGTGGTGATGACATCGATGCCGCCTGTGGTCAGCTGGTGGGTGACGTGATTGACCGTACCAAGCGAACTATCAAAAATCGGATGCAACAGGATGGGATTTCCGTCAAAATGGTTTAAATGCTAAGCCATTGTATAGACAGGGAATGGATACACGTACATTGATCGTAGTGGCAGCGCTCTGCGCGCTGCCAGGCTGTGTGACCGAGACCACTTACGCTGGCCAGAACTCGACCCAGCGTGAAGTGGGTCCTGACCTCAAGGCGGCTGCCCAAACCCGCCTCGACCTGGGTATCCAGTACCTGCGTCAGGGCAATGCCGAGCAGGCCAAGTTCAATCTTGACCGCGCCCTCCAGTATGACCCCTCCAACCCCCAGATCCAGATCGGCTTTGCCTACTTTTACCAGAAGGTAGGGGATTTCAAGGCGGCCGAGACCCATTACAAGAACGCCCTTGCCATGGATCCGTCCAATGCTGACGCAATGAACAACTATGGTGCCTTCCTCTGTGATCGCGGCAGGTATGCCGAGGCAGATCAGGCGTTCAACCAGGCTGTTATTCAGCCAGGCTACGTAAAAATTGCCGATACCTATGAAAATGCGGCACTTTGTGCGCTGCAAAATCGCAGAAATGATAAAGCAGGCGAGTACTATCGCCTGGCCTTGGGGTATAATCCCCGCAATCCAGGGTTATTGCTGGACTTGGCCGAGCTTTCCATGAAAGATGGCAAGCTGCCTGATGTGCAGTCCTACCTCGCCCGTTTTGCCGATGTGTCAGACGAGAACGAGGAGAGTCTCTGGTTGAGACTTCGGCTGGCACAGGTGATGGACAAGCCGGCATTACTTCACCAATTCGGGACTGAGCTGGTAAGGCAATATCCCACTTCGCAACAAGCCAAGCGTTATTTAGCCAATGACTATTGAACAGCAACACGATTTCCAAGACGACTCCCAGGCAGTAGGCCCAGGCCAATTGCTGCGCAACGCCCGTGAACAGCTTGGCTGGACACGAGAACAGGTTGCGTCCCGCATTCACCTTCGTCTGACCCTGATCGCCGCTATCGAATCGGATACCTACGACAAGCACACGTCCCACACCTTTATTCGGGGCTATTTGCGTACCTATGCCAAGCTGGTCGGGATCCCCGACGAGACCATTCTGGCTGCTTACGACAAGCTGGGTCTGACCCCTCCCGACAATATCGACATGCAGAGCTTCTCCCGTCGCTCCCGCCAGCAAGCCAACGACAGTCGGCTCAAGGTGGTGACCTGGCTGGTGATCCTGGTGTTGATTGCGCTCTCGGTCGCCTGGTGGTGGCAGAGTACTTCACGCCGCTCCGCCGGTGATGAAGCGCTGGCAGCCACCGAGATGAGTGCAACCAGTTCGACTCCGGCTGAACCGGCTATCACGCCGCCCGATGCGCTCAACACCGCTCCGGCCGAAGGTGCTGCCATCGCACCGGCCGCCACGGACGTGATTGCCCCTGCGGTGGTCTCCGATGCGACTGCTACCCTGGCGCCTGCTTCTGCGGCTGTTGCCCCGAGCGATGTCAGCGCGGCTGTCGGCACTGCGATCGATGCAGCAGTATCCGGCGCCAATGGCACTGAATCTGAAGAGGCTGTCGTTGATCCGGCGACTGCGCCGCAACTGAAGATGAGCTTCACCGCCGATTGCTGGCTGGATGTGAAAGATGCCAACGGCAAGACCCTGTTCAGTGGTCTGAAGAAGGCCAACGACGAGCTGGTGCTGGAAGGCGCCGAGCCCCTGAAGTTCATCATTGGCGCGCCCATGGCCGTCAAGCTTGACTACAAGGGTCAGTCGTTTGATATGAGCCGTTACAACAACGGTCGTACAGCCCGCTTCTCACTGCCGCAGGAGTAATCTGTTTCCCATGTCTTCTCACGAATCTCCCATCATTCGTCGTAAATCCAGACAGATCATGGTTGGTAATGTACCGGTTGGGGGCGATGCCCCCATTACCGTGCAGACCATGACCAACACCAAGACCACAGATGTCGCCGCCACCATCGAGCAGATCCAGCGGATCGAGCGGGTCGGTGCCGATATCGTCCGTGTCTCCGTGCCCACCATGGAAGCGGCGGAAGCCTTCCGGCTGATCAAACAGCAGACCCGCATTCCCATCGTTGCCGATATCCACTTCGACTATCGCATCGCCTTGAAAGTGGCCGAGTACGGTGCCGATTGCCTGCGTATCAACCCGGGCAACATCGGCAACGAGCAGCGGGTGCGCTCGGTGGTCGATTGTGCACGCGACCTCAATATCCCGATCCGTATCGGGGTCAATGGCGGGTCGCTGGAGAAAGATATCCAGGAGAAGTACGGCGAGCCGACCCCAGAGGCGCTGGTGGAGTCAGCCATGCGCCACGTGGACTATCTCGATCGTCTCGATTTCCAGGATTTCAAGGTGAGCGTCAAGGCCTCCGATGTGTTCCTGGCGGTCGGTGCCTATCGCCTGCTGGCCAAGCAGATTGAACAGCCGCTGCACCTTGGCATCACCGAAGCGGGCGGTTTCCGTGCCGGCGCGGTGAAGTCTGCCATCGGTCTGGGTATGCTACTCACCGACGGCATCGGCGATACCCTGCGTATCTCGCTGGCGGCGGATCCGGTGGAGGAGGTAAAGGTCGGTTTCGATATCCTCAAATCCCTGCGTATTCGCTCCCGTGGCATCAACTTTATCGCTTGCCCATCCTGCTCACGGCAGGAGTTCGATGTGATCGCCACTGTCAACGCGCTGGAAGAGCGGCTCGAAGACATCATCACCCCGATGGATGTTTCCATCATCGGCTGTGTGGTGAATGGCCCGGGCGAAGCGCTGGTCTCTGACCTTGGTCTGGCGGGTGCCGCCAACAAGAGTGCCTTCTATGAAGGGGGCCAGCGGGTCGATCGGCTCGACAACAAGGATCTCATTCCAACTCTGGAGCGCCGCATTCGCGCCCGTGCCGCCATGCTGGATCCCGCCAACCGGATCCCGATGGACAAGGAGTGAGCGAAACAGGGCCACATTGGGTGGCCCTGTTTCCAGGTGACTGATTTTAAATCCCGCATCCGGATTCCCTGATTTTACCTTGGGGGGGAAAATCCCTATAATGCGGCCAAATTTTACCTCTTTTTCTCGAGTATCAACGTGGCAAAACAGATCCAAGCTATTCGCGGTATGAATGATTGCCTGCCGGAGCAGAGCCCGGTATGGCAGAAGGTTGAACAGATCCTGCGCCAGGTCGTTGCCAGCTATGGCTACAGCGAAGTGCGCATGCCGATTGTCGAGCAGACTCATCTGTTCAAGCGCGCCATCGGTGAAGTGACCGACGTGGTCGAAAAAGAGATGTACACCTTTGAAGACCGTAACGGCGACAGCCTGAGCCTGCGTCCGGAAGGGACAGCCAGCTGCGTCCGTGCCGGTATCGAACACGGTCTGCTCTACAACCAGGAACGCCGGATGTGGTACATGGGCCCCATGTTCCGTCACGAGCGTCCCCAGAAGGGCCGTTATCGCCAGTTCCACCAGTTCGGTGTCGAGCTGTTTGGCATCAACGGGCCGGACATTGACGCCGAGCTGATCATGCTGACCCACCGTCTGTGGCGTCTGTTTGGCATCAGCGAGCATGTCACCCTGCAGCTCAACACCTTGGGTCAGAGCGCCGAGCGTGCCGCTTACCGCGATGCGCTGGTGGCCTATCTGGAGCAGTACAAGGAGCAGCTGGACGAAGAGAGCCAGCGCCGCATGTACAGTAACCCGCTGCGGGTGCTCGACTCCAAGGATGAAAAGGTGCAGGCCATTCTGGCGGGTGCCCCGCGTCTGTTCGACCATCTGGGCGAAGAGAGCCTGGCCCACTTCGAGGGGCTCAAGCGCCTGCTCGAGTCTGCCGGTATCAAATACGAAGTGAACGAGCGTCTGGTGCGTGGTCTTGACTACTACAACCTGACCGTGTTCGAGTGGGTCACCAGCAGTCTGGGTGCCCAGGGCACCGTCTGTGCCGGTGGCCGCTATGATGGTCTGGTAGAGCAGCTGGGCGGTCAACCGACCCCGGCCGTGGGCTTTGCCATGGGCATGGAGCGTCTGGTGCTGATGTTGGAAACTCTCGAGCTCAACGCCGATATCCGCCCGGCGGTGGATGTCTATCTGGCGATGGTGGGCGAGGGGACCGAACAGGCTGGGTTCCAGCTGGCCGAGCGTCTGCGCGATGCCCTGCCGGACCTGCGCCTGATGAGCCACTGCGGTGGTGGCAACTTCAAGAAACAACTCAAACGTGCCGACAAGAGCGGCGCGGCAATCGCCCTGATCCTTGGTGAGACCGAGGTGCAAAACGGGGAGATCACTATCAAATATCTGCGTGGTCAGGCCGAGCAACAGACCGTCAAGGTTGACGCCGCCATTGCCCTGCTGGCAGCCAAAGGAGAGTAAGCTGTGGAAGTCTATACCACCGAAGAACAACAGGTTGAGGTTATCAAGGAGTGGTGGAAAGAGAACGGAACCTCGGTGATTGCCGGGACCGTGATCGGTCTGGTCGGTCTGTTCGGCTGGCGCTATTACAACCAGCACCAGCAAGAGACCATGGAGGCCTCCTCCCACTCTTACAACCAGGTGATTGAGCAGCTGGCCAAGGGCGATGCCGCCGGTTTCGAGCAGGCACAGCAGTTTGTTACCGCCAACAAGGGTGACTCCTACGGTGAACTGGCCGCGTTGCAACTGGCTGCCGCTGCCGTCAAGGCGGGCAAGCTGGATCTGGCTGCCGAGCAGCTGAATCTGGTGGCGACCACGGGTGACGAGAGCATTCGTCCCATCGCGGCGCTGCGTCTGGCCCGTGTGCTGAATGATCAGGGCAAGGCAGATGAAGCGCTGGCCAAGCTGGCAACTATCCAGAATGAGGCCTTCAAGGCGCAGGTAGCCGAAGTCCGTGGTGATGTGCTGCAAAAGCAGGGCAAGACCGAAGAGGCTCGTGATGCCTATCAGGCGGCGGCGGATGCCGGCGGCCTGCAGGGTAGCGCCGAGCTCAAGCTGAAAATGGACGATCTGGCCCTGCCGGCCGTTGCGACTGGTGAGGCACCGGATGCGTAATCTATTCAAAATGGTGGCGCTGGGGGCTGCGGTCTCCTTCGCTCTGCAGGGGTGCTCCCTGTTCAGTTCCGAAGAGGATCTCAACCCGATGGCGCCGCTGCCCAAGGTTGAATCTGCCTTCACTGCCGACACCGCATGGTCATCCACTGTGGGTGATGGCATCGGTGACTTCTACTCCCAGCTCAAGCCGGTGGTGGAAGAGGATCGTATCTATGCGGCGGCCCGCGACGGCGATGTCAGCGCCTTTGACCGTGCCAGTGGTGATCGCCTCTGGACTGTCGATCTGGCCGACCTGCCGGTCAACGCCGACAAGCGCAGCGCTCGTCTCTCCGGTGGTCTGGTCTCCCGTTACGGCAAGCTGTTCCTCGGCTCCGAGAACGGGGTGGTCTACGCCCTGAACGAAGAGAACGGTGAAGTGCTGTGGCAGACCAATGTGCCCGGCGAAGTGGTGGCAAGCCCCGCGGTGGAAGATGGCCGCGTGGTGGTGTTGACCACCTCCGGTCGCCTGATCGCCCTCGACACTGATGAAGGCAAGATGCAGTGGTCGCTCTCCGAAGAGCAGCCGCCGCTGACCCTGCGCAGTGCCGGTGCACCGGTGATCACCAACGGCGCCGTGATTTACGGTCGTGCCGATGGCAAGGTGGGTATCGCCCTGCTGAGCAACGGCCAGCCTGTGCGCCAGTCCAAGGTGGCTGATCCGCGCGGTGCCACCGAGCTGGACCGTATGGTTGACGTCGATGCCAGCCCGCTGATTGCCGGTGATGAGCTCTACGCCATCGCCTACAACGGTCAGCTGATGGCGCGCAAACTGATGACCGGCGATGAAGTGTGGAAGCGCAAGTATTCCGGCTATCGCGATCTGGCGATGACCGGTAATGCCATCGTGCTGACCGACAGCCGCAGCCATCTGTTTGCCATCGACCGTCGCAACGGTCTGGAGCTGTGGTCCAACACCCAGCTGGAAAATCGTACCGTCACTGCACCTGTCATCTTCGGTGACTATGTGGTGGTGGGTGATGTGGAAGGATACCTGTATTGGCTTGATCGTACCGACGGTACCATCAAGGCGATGCAGCAGCTCGATAGCAGTGGTCTCTATGCCGCCCCGCTGGTGGATGGCGAGACCCTGTATGTGCAGAGCCGTGACGGCAAGTTGTACGCCCTCAAGCGTCCTTGATCGTCCGATAATGTGAATATCCGGCTCCTGGTCTTCGGACCCGGAGCCTTTGTCGTCTTGAGAATGAGGCTTTTATGACTCCTGTAGTAGCCCTGGTGGGCCGCCCCAACGTGGGGAAATCCACCCTGTTTAACCGCTTGACCCGTACTCGGGATGCCCTGGTTGCCGATTTTCCCGGTCTGACCCGGGACCGTAAATACGGTCAGGCGAAGTTGGGCGAGCTGGAATTTATCGTGGTCGATACCGGTGGTATCGATGGCACCGAAGAGGGGATCGAGCTGAAGATGGCCGAGCAATCTCTGCTGGCCATCGAAGAAGCGGACGTCGTGCTGTTCATGGTGGATGCCCGTGCCGGCCTGACCGCGGCGGATCAAGCCATTGCCGAGCACCTGCGCAAGGCCCACAAGAAGGTATTTCTGGTGGCCAACAAGACCGACGGTATCGACGGTGATTCCGCGGTCTCCGAGTTCTACGGTCTGGCGCTGGGCGAGGTCTATCAGATCGCGGCCGCCCACGGTCGTGGCGTGCTGAGCCTGCTGGAACTGGCCCTGGCTCCCCATCTGGAGACCCTGGTCGACTCCGCTACCGATGAAGATGCGCAGGATGAGGAAGAGGAGGACTTCGACGAAGAAGCCCTGCTGCGCATGGTGGCTGCCGGTGAACTCGATACCAAAGAGGACACCAAGGAGACCCCGTTCGCCGACCTGCCCATCAAGTTCGCCATCGTTGGTCGTCCCAACGTCGGTAAATCTACCCTGACCAACCGCATGCTGGGTGAAGATCGGGTCATCGTCTATGACATGCCCGGCACCACCCGTGACTCCGTTTACATTCCGATGGAGCGTGACGAGCAGAAGTATGTGGTTATCGACACCGCCGGTGTGCGTCGTCGTGGCAAGGTGCACGAGACGGTGGAGAAGTTCTCCGTTATCAAGACCCTGAAAGCTATCGAAGATGCCAACGTTTGCCTGCTGGTGATCGACGCCCAGGAGACCATCACCGATCAGGACTTGAGCATCCTTGGCTATGTGCTCCACGCCGGTCGCTCCGTGGTGCTGGTGGTGAACAAGTGGGATGGTCTGGATCAGAAGGTGAAAGAGGATGTGAAGAACGAGCTGGATCGTCGCTTGGGCTTCATCGACTTCGCTCGCGTCCACTTCATCTCCGCCCTGCACGGCAGCGGTGTCGGCCATCTGTTTGAATCCATTCAGGAGGCTTACCAGTCCGCCACCCGTCGTACCAGCACCGCCATGCTGACCCGCATCATGCAGATGGCGCAGGAAGATCACCAGCCGCCGATGGTCAATGGTCGCCGCGTCAAGCTCAAGTATGCCCACGCCGGTGGCTACAACCCGCCGCGTATCGTGATCCACGGCAACCAGCTGAACGACTTGCCGGACTCCTACAAGCGGTATCTGATCAACTACTTCCGCAAGTCCCTCAAGATCATGGGCTCGCCAATCCGGGTCGAGTTCCAGGAGTCGGTCAACCCGTTTGAAGGGAAGAAGAACACCATGACCCTGAGTCAGGAACGTCAGCGCAAACGCCTGCTGAAGATGAAGAAGAAATAAGTCCTTGCGGCTGCCCTCACCGGCAGCCGCTTTGTTATCCTCGCCACGTTAAGGTGAGGAATAAGGGGAGGGGGATCTGCCATGGAACAAGACCATGGCAGATCCACTTTTCGAGGAGTCGACTATGGAAGCCCTGCTTTGTCCATCATGCCAGGCTGAACTGGATACCCGCAGCAAGGAGCAAACCTGTGGCCAGTGTCAGGCCAATGTCCGCGTCACGGCCATCTGCCCCACCTGCCAGCAGGAGCTGGAGCGTCTCAAGGCGTGCGGCGCGGTGGATTACTTCTGCAACCACTGCAACTCGCTGATCTCCAAGCGGTCGGTACAGTTCAAGGCGGCGCTGGTGTAAGACAGTATTCAGGTGAGAAAGAAGATAAAAAAACCCGGCGAATGCCGGGTTTATGCTGTGTGCTCTGCAATAAGCAGGGTATAGGATCGATTTCTGCGCCACAGATTGCGCTTGATGTCATTAAGCTTGAGTTTGCGTCTGGGGCTCCAGCTGCACTTCGCTTTTCTGACCAGACTGATTTTTCTACGTTTTTGCATCTTGGTCTCCTCCCAACTTAGTTGGCCATCCCGGCCTTGGGTCATTGATGGAGCCCATCCGAAATTGCTGTTATTTAATCTCTCAACATAATGAAAACAATGCGATTTCGGATAGGCTCCGATGTGAATCGATGGTAACAGAGAAGTTTGCGTGAAAACAGCCGAATAATGGCTGGTTAGCGCATGGTGATCTGATTGACCACTTCGGCGATGGCGGTGGGGCGCTCGGCCAGCTCGGGCTCGCTGTCGTTGTCGAGACTCTCCCGCTGATGTGCCTTCTGCTGCTCGTTGTCGAGCCAGAGCAGACTCTGGTAATACTGGCGCACGTTGTTGACATAGTTGCGCGCCTCGCTGCCACGGGCATAGCCGTAACGTACCTTGCGGTGCCAGCGCGCTTGCTGCAGCAGCGGCAGCACCTCTTTCACGTCGCTCCAGGCGTCAGGATTCTTGCCAAGCTCTTTGGTCAGGCGGCGGGCGTCCATCATGTGGCCGTAACCTATGTTGTAGGCGGTGAGGGCAAACCACACCTTCTCGTCATCGGGCACAGAATCCGGCACCTTCTCCATCATCTGTTGCAGATAGAGGGAGCCACCCTTGATGCTCTCTTCCGGATGAAGACGGTCGTTGACTCCCATCGCCTTGGCGGTGGGCTCGGTCAGCATCATCATGCCGCGCACGCCGGTGTAGGAGCGGGCCTGCGGGTCCCAGTGGGACTCCTGATAGCTGATGGCGGCGAGCAGACGCCAGTCGATATTCTTGGCGTGAGTCTGGAACAGCGGCTGGTACTTGGGCAGCAGGCTCTTGGCGCGCTTGAGGAAGGTACGGGTATCGACAAAGTCGAAGTTCTGCACGTGGCCGAAGTACTTCTCGTCCAGCTTGGCGATGGCACCATCCATAAAGCGCTGACCGAAGAAGTCGATCACGCTGGCATAGAGGCTGTCATCGGGCAGCTTGCTCATGGCCCAGGCAACGGTTTGCTTCTGGGCCAGGGTCAGCCCCTCGGTGAGCTCCGGGTAGTAGCGCTGGGTACGGGCCAGCACGGTATCCTGCACCACAGTGTAGTCAATCTTGCCATCCACCACCTGTTTGAGCAGCTCCTCCACATCGGCGTTGTCGCTGGTGCTCCAGGCTAGTTTCGGATTTTCTTTGCTCATCTCTTTGAGCAGATCTTCACCGGTGGAGCCGGCGGCCACCACCAACTTGCCCTTGATATCGTTCAATGAGGCAGGCTTGGGTTTGCCGTTGCGGTAGACCAGTTTGGGAGAGACCTGATAGAAGCCCGGGCCGAAGCGAAACAGCTCGCGCCGTTCGGGGGTGACCATGATGGCGGCAGCCGCCAGATCGAGTTTGCCCTTTTTCAGCAGGGTGACCAGTTGGTCAGTGGTGTCGACCGGGATGATGGTGAGTTTCACCCCCAACCAGTCGGCATAATTTTGCGCCAGCTCGTAATCGAACCCCTGGGCGAGGTCGTCACGCTGGTAATAGGAGGTTGGACCATAGATGGTGCCAACCCGGATCTCGCCTCGCTGGCGGATCTGCTCCAGCTGGCTGGAGGGGCTATAGAAGTCGCAGCCAACCAGTGTCAGCGTCAACAACAGCCCGATAAACAGTCGAAAAATGCAGCGCAAGTAGGTGAGTACCTTTGTTGAAAAAATCGGCATTTGTCAAAAAAGAGGCACCTTTATACCAGAGAGTGTGCGCAGAGTCACACTGCACGAAGTGAGAAAAACGTTTGTCCGCTGTGAGCCAGATCCCTATAATACGCGCGTCTCAATTCCCCCCCACTTTAAAACTTGGTGAGAAAGGTCATATGGATATCTTGCGTGGTGCCCCAGCACTGTCTGATTTTCGTGTCCAAAAACTGCTGCAACGCTTCGCACAGATGAGAAATGAGAGTGGAGTAGAGAGCGGAGTAGAGATAGAGGATGTCTATGCCGAGTATGTGCACTTTGCCGAGCTGACAAGCCCCCTCTCTCCCCCCGAGCGAGCGACCTTGGGCCAGCTCTTGCGCTACGGCCCGACTATCCCCGAACACACCCCCAGCGGTCAGCTGTTTCTTGTTACCCCCCGCCCCGGCACTATCTCCCCCTGGTCTTCCAAAGCAACCGACATCGCCCACAACTGCGGCCTGAAACAGGTCAAGCGGCTGGAGCGTGGTATTGCCTATTACCTGACCATCAAGGGGCAGGGTGAGTTGAGTGCCGCCCAGCGCAGCGCCATTGCCGCCGTGCTCCATGATCGGATGATGGAAGTGGTATTTGCCGAGATGAGCGAAGCTGCCGCCCTGTTTGCTCACCACGAGCCGCGCCCCTTCACCCAGGTGGATGTGCTGGGCGGTGGTCGCGCAGCCTTGGCCGAAGCCAACGTGGCGCTCGGTCTGGCGCTGGCCGACGACGAAATCGACTATCTGGTGGAGAACTTCACCAAGTTGGGTCGCAACCCCAACGATATCGAGCTCTACATGTTCGCCCAGGCGAACTCCGAACACTGCCGTCACAAGATCTTCAATGCCGACTGGACCATCGATGGTGAGCAGCAGCCCAAGTCGCTGTTCAAGATGATCAAGAACACCTTCGAGCAGACGCCGGATCATGTCCTCTCTGCCTATAAAGACAACGCCGCCGTGATGGAAGGGAGCCAGGGTGGCCGCTTCTTCCCGAGCCCGGCCAACGGCGAATACCAGTATCACCAGGAACAGGTCGACATCCTGATGAAGGTGGAGACCCACAACCACCCGACCGCCATCTCCCCGTTCCCGGGGGCAGCCACCGGCTCCGGCGGCGAAATCCGCGACGAGGGGGCCACCGGTCGCGGTGCCAAGCCCAAGGCGGGGCTGGTCGGTTTCTCCGTCTCCAACCTGCGCATTCCCGGCTTCGAGCAGCCCTGGGAGCAGGATTTCGGCAAGCCGAGCCGTATCGTCAGTGCCTTCGACATCATGCAGGAGGGGCCGCTCGGCGGAGCCGCGTTTAACAACGAGTTCGGCCGTCCGGCCATTCTCGGCTACTTCCGTACCTTCGAAGAGGAGGTGCCGAGCCACAACGGCGTCGAGGTGCGTGGCTACCACAAACCCATCATGCTGGCAGGCGGCATCGGCAACATCCGCACCGAACATGTCCAGAAAGGGGAGATCCCGGTCGGTGCGGCGCTGATCGTGCTGGGCGGCCCGGCGATGAACATCGGTCTGGGCGGTGGTGCCGCATCCTCCATGGCCTCCGGCCAGTCAGCCGAAGATCTCGACTTTGCCTCGGTGCAGCGTGACAACCCCGAGATGGAGCGCCGTTGCCAGGAGGTGATCGATCGCTGCTGGCAGCTGGGTGACGACAACCCTATCGTCTTTATCCACGATGTGGGGGCGGGCGGTCTCTCCAACGCCATGCCGGAGCTGGTCAACGACGGTGAGCGCGGTGGTCGTTTCGATTTGCGCGCCATCCAGAGCGATGAGCCGGGCATGAGCCCGCTGGAGATCTGGTGCAACGAATCCCAGGAGCGTTACGTGCTGGCGGTAGCGCAGGACAAGCTGCCGCAGTTCAAGGCGCTGTGTGAGCGCGAGCGCGCCCCCTATGCCGTCATCGGCACCGCGACCGAAGAGAAGCATCTGACCCTCTTTGACAGCCACTTTGACAATCAGCCCATCGATCTGCCGCTGGATGTGCTGCTCGGCAAGGCCCCCAAGATGCACCGCGACGTGGTGACCCTGCCTGCACAAGGCAAAGCGCTCCAGCTCGATGGCATCACTTTGAGTGACGCGGCCGAGCGGGTACTGCGTCTGCCGACCGTGGCGGAGAAGTCCTTCCTTATCACCATCGGCGATCGCAGCGTGACCGGTCTGGTCAATCGCGACCAGATGGTTGGCCCCTGGCAGATCCCGGTGGCCGATTGCGCCGTCACCGCTGCCACCTACGACAGCTATCACGGCGAAGCCATGTCGATGGGCGAGCGTACTCCGGTGGCGCTGCTCTCCCACGCTGCCTCTGCCCGCATGGCGGTAGCGGAAGCGCTCACCAACCTGGCGCCAACCCACATCGGGTCGCTGAAGCGGGTCAAGCTTTCCGCCAACTGGATGGCCGCTGCCGGTCATCCGGGGGAAGATGCCGGGCTCTATGAGGCGGTCAAGGCGGTGGGTGAGGAGCTCTGCCCGGCCCTTGGCATCACCATTCCTGTGGGCAAGGACTCCATGTCCATGAAGACCCGCTGGCAGCAGGATGGCAAGGAGCACAGCGTCACCTCGCCGCTCTCTCTGCTCATCTCCGCCTTTGCCCGGGTCGAGGATGTGCGCAACACAGTCACGCCACAACTGCGTACCGATCTCGGTGAAACCGACCTTATCCTCATCGACCTTGGCAATGGCAAGCAGCGCCTCGGCGCCTCGGCGCTGGCGCAGGTCTATCGCCAGCTGGGTGACAAGGCGCCGGATCTCGACAATCCGGTCCAGCTCAAGGGCTTCTTCAACGCCATTCAGGCGCTGGTGGCCGATCGCAAGCTGATCGCCTACCACGACCGCTCCGACGGCGGCCTGTTCGTCACCCTGACCGAAATGGCGTTTGCCGGCCACTGCGGCCTCGACATCCAGCTCGATCGCATCGGCGGCGAGCTGCTGCCGGCGCTGTTCAACGAAGAGCTGGGCGCCGTCATTCAGGTGCGTCGTGAAGATAAAGAGGCGGTGATGACCCTGCTGGCCGGTCACGGTCTGGCGGCCTGCTCCCATGTGCTCGGTACCGTGCGCGAAGGGGACCTCATCACCCTGCAGCGGGGCGGTCAGGAGGTCTATCGCGCCAGCCGCACTGCCCTTCGCACCATCTGGGGCGAGACCAGTTGGCAGATGCAGCGCCTGCGCGACAACCCGGCGTGCGCCGACAGTGAGCACGCGGCCCGTCAGGACGCCACCGATCCGGGTCTGCATGCCAAGCTGACTTACAACCCGTCCGAGGATGTGGCTGCACCTTACATTGCCCGCGGGGTCTCACCCCGTCTGGCGGTGCTGCGCGAGCAGGGGGTCAACTCCCATGTGGAGATGGCGGCGGCGTTCGATCGTGCCGGTTTCGCGGCGGTCGATGTCCATATGAGCGATATTCTCTCCGGTCGCATCAAGCTGGAGGAGTTCCAGACCCTGGTGGCCTGTGGCGGCTTCTCCTACGGTGACGTGCTGGGGGCGGGGGAAGGCTGGGCCAAGTCCATCCTGTTCAATGACAACGCCCGCGAGCAGTTCCAGCGCTTCTTCGAGCGTGGCGATACCCTCTCTCTGGGTGTCTGCAACGGTTGCCAGATGATGTCCAACCTGCGGGATCTCATCCCGGGTGCCGATCTCTGGCCGCGCTTTGTGCGCAACCGCTCCGAGCGCTTCGAGGCCCGCTTCAGTCTGGTTGAGGTGCAGGAGTCCCCATCGGCCTTCTTCGCCGGCATGGCAGGCTCGGTGATGCCCATTGCCGTTTCCCACGGGGAAGGGCGTGTCGAGGTGCGCGATGCCGCTCACCTGAGCGCACTGCAGCAGAGCGGTCTGGTAGGGCTGCGCTTTGTCGACAACCGCGGCAGCGTGACCGAGCAGTACCCGGCCAACCCGAATGGCTCGCCGGATGGTATCACCGCCGTGACCACCACCGACGGCCGCGCCACCATCATGATGCCGCACCCGGAGCGGGTGTTCCGCACCGTGGCCAACTCCTGGCACCCCGACAACTGGGGCGAGGACGGCGCCTGGATGCGGATGTTCCGCAACGCCCGGGTTCGTCTGGGTTAATAGAGACAGCGCCAGCGCATAAAAACAGAAACCGGCCACTTGGCCGGTTTTTTATGAATAGTTCAGTTAGATGCTGACTTTACATATCAGAGCACCATGGCGGCAATCCAGCCGAAGATCACCAGCGGGATGTTGTAGTGAATAAAGGTGGGCACCACGCTGTCCCAGATATGGTCGTGCTGACCATCTGCGTTGAGGCCGGAGGTGGGCCCCAGAGTCGAGTCGGAGGCCGGTGAACCCGCATCCCCCAGCGCGCCTGCGGTACCGACCAGGGCGATGATCGCCATCGGTGAGAAGCCAAGCTGCAGGCAGAGCGGCACATAGATGGTGGCGATGATGGGCACGGTGGAGAAGGAAGAACCGATCCCCATGGTGATGAGCAGACCCACCAGCAGCATCAGGAAGGCGGCGATGCCTTTGTGCTGGCCTATGCCTGAGGCAACCACCTGAACCAGAGAGTCGACCCCGTGGGTTGCCTTCATCACGGCGGCAAAACCGGCGGCGGAGATCATGATGAAGCCGATCAGCGACATCATCCGCACCCCCTGAGTGAAGGCATCCTGGCTTTCGCGAAACTTGATGACGCCGCCGCAGGTGAAGATGACAAAACCGGCTAGCGCACCCAGTACGATGCTGTTGGTCATCAGTTGCAGCCCCAGCGCTACGCCAATGGCCAGCAGAGCTACCCAGATGTGGGTAAGGTTGAGCTCGACCGCTTCGGGCTCGGCATCCAGGATCTTGGCCAGATCGTACTGGCGCGGTTTGCGATAGCTGATGAATACCGCAGTCAGCAGGCCCAGTACCATACCGGCGACCGGAATGGCCATCGCCAGCGGGATCTGGCTGGTGGTGATGGGCACGCCGTTATCAATCAGGTTCTTGGCCAGAATGTTGTTCAGGAAGATGCCACCAAAGCCGACCGGCAGCACCATATAGGTAGCTGTCAGGCCAAAGGTGATGACACAGGCCACCTGACGACGGTCGATCTGCATCTGCGCCATCACATGCAGCAGCGGCGGGATCAGGATGGGAATAAAGGCGATGTGAACCGGGATCAGGTTCTGGGAGGAGATCGCCACGGCCAGCACGGAAGAGAGCAGCAGGGTTTTGACCCACATGATGCGGGTCGAGCTGGCATCCTTGCCCAACTGGTTGATCACCTTGCGGGCCAGCAGGTCGGTGATCCCGGAGCGGGAGATGGCAACCGCAAAGGCGCCCAGCATGGCGTAGGAGAGAGCAATCTCGGCGCCACCGCCCAGGCCACCGCTGAAGGTGGTGAGGGTATCGGTCAACGACAGCCCACCGACCAGGCCGCCAGCAATGGCCCCCAGCGCCAGCGAGACCACCACATTGATCCGCAGCAGACTGAGCACCAGCATCAGCCCGACTGCGATAACAACTGGATTCATTTGATTTCCTTATAGTTTGTTATTGCTGTCTGTCATGTGAAGGGGAGTTAGTTTGCGAAAAATGTGACAAATGTCGAGAAAAAAATCAGTCAAACCCCTCATATCGCAGCAGCATGTGGCACAAGGTTGCTCAACATGAGGGGTTTTGACCTGTTTATCTCCGTGCATCCCGTGCGCAGCGGTGGATAGTGACCTTGATAGCGATTTCCGGTGCGCCGTGCAATCAATCACTTCCCAAAATAGCGAAGGCTGCCTGTGGCAGCCTTCGTCCGTTTATTCTTGCCCCTCATCATCGGCAGGAGCATCGGTTGTGTCATCATCCGGATGCGCTGGCGGCCAACCCCCCATGCTCTTCCAGCGGTTAACGATATGACAGAACAGCTCTGTGGTGCGTTCGGTGTCATAGAGGGCAGAGTGCGCCTCTTTATTGTCAAACGGGATGCGGGCACTCTGGCACGCTTTGGCCAGCACGGTCTGACCCAGCGCCAATCCGGAGAGAGCCGCGGTGTCGAAGGTCGCAAACGGGTGGAACGGATTGCGCTTGAGGCCAGCGCGCTCGGCGGCAGCCATCACGAAGCCGTGATCGAAGGTAGCGTTGTGGGCCACTATGATGGCGCGGCCGCAATCCTGCTCCTTCATCCCCTTGCGGATCCCCTTGAAGATCTCGGTCAGTGCCTCTTTTTCCGAGACAGCGCCACGCAACGGGTTGTAGGGGTCGATGCCGGTGAACTCCAGCGCGGCCTTTTCCAGGTTGGCACCTTCGAAAGGCTCGACATGAAAGTGGAATACCTGATCGGGAACGAGCCAGCCCTGCTCATCCATTTTCAGGGTGTAAGCCGCGATTTCGAGCAGGGCATCGGTCTTGGCGTTGAACCCGGCTGTTTCAACATCGATGACGACGGGGTAAAAACCACGGAAACGGCCCTTGAGGGTATGAACTGCGTCGGTCATGGGATCTCGGTCGGGATAAAATGAGGCGGCATTATGGCAAAAAAGCGCTGGCTTGTCCCCCCATCCCACGCTGTCGGCCGCGGCAATATGTCGCTCGATTCAATATCTGTGCAGCCACCAGCGGGCGGCAATCAGCGCCGTGAGCGTGCCCAACAGGGCGCTGGCCAGCACATCCACCGGCCAATGCATTCCCATTACCATGCGCGACAGACCAACCCCTAGCGCCCACAACGGCAGCAGCCAGACGCCCGTGGGGGCTCGGGCCAGCCAGATAAGGCCAAAGAACTGGGCCAAGCTGATGGCGGCGATACTGTGGCCGGAGGGGAAGGCGTAGTTCACCTCGGCCTGCCAGTGGTGGCCGAGCCACTCAGGCAGGGCCAACAACTGGCTGGCGGCATGAACCTGTTCGCTGCGCACATCGATACTACTGGCGTAGAAGTGCTTGATGGCCGGGATCAGCGCCTGACTCTCAAGCCAGAGCAGATAGGGTCTGGGCTCTTCGGTCAGGTGTTTGATCAGGCTCTTGAGCACCCAGTCGCTGGCAAGTAGGGCCGCCAGCGCACACCCCAGCGCAATGAAGGGAGCCAGCTCCAGTTTGAGTTTGTAGCGGGTCAGCATCAGCAAGAGGGCGCCACTGACCCCGATCCCGGGAAGATCGACCATGCGGGTGAGGGCGTATGACCACCATAACCAGCCTGATTGCAGGGAGCCGGTCAGAAAAGGCTGCCAGGGCAGGGTGGCGAGCAGCAGCAGGGGCAGGATTAACAGGGCAGTGAAGCCAAGCACCTGACTGCGGGTGAGTGAAGCGGTTGACATTGGGAGCGACGAAGCGTGTGGCGGCATGGTGGGTATGGGCGATCGCGAAAAAGAGGGGCATTGTGCCATCGTGATATGCCCGGACAAAGCCGAGCAGCACGTTTGTTACCTCTGCTTACACATTTGTGGCGATATCCTCTGTTTGAGCGGGCGGATGGAGCGGCTGCCGCGCAATGTGGTCCCCTTTCGCGCCGGATTGCATCACAGGCTGAAATCTCGGGCGGCTTTGCGCTAGAATGGCGCCCCCGTGGCGGTTGTGACCAAAGAGAGCCCGATGAAGATAGTCGTTGATGAGAATATGCCCCATGCCGTGGAGCTGTTTGCCGAATTTGGCGAGGTGGTCGCCTTGCCCGGACGGCAGATGCAGGCCTGCGATCTGCTGGATGCCGATGTGCTGCTGGTGCGTTCGGTCACCCGCGTCAACGGCGATTTGCTGGCGACCAGCCCCAAACTCGGGTTTGTCGGCACCGCCACCATAGGCACAGACCATGTGGACAAGACCCTGCTGGCAAGCCGCAATATTCCCTTCTTCAGCGCCCCCGGTTGCAACAAGTATTCGGTGGGGGATTATGTGCTCTCCGCCCTGCTGGTGCTGGCGGAGCGTTATGAACTCGACCTCTCGGCCATGACGTTGGCGGTGATTGGCGCGGGCAATACCGGCGAGTGTGTGGCTGACAAGGCCCAAGCGCTCGGCATGCGGGTACTGCGCTGCGATCCACCCAAGGCGCGTAATACCCCCGATGCGGGCTTTGTCGATTACCAGACTGCCCTTGGTGCCGATATCGTCAGCTTCCATGTGCCCATTACCCGTGAAGGGCTGGATGCCACCTACCATCTGCTCGATGCCGAACAGATTGCCGCGCGCCCTGCCGGGCAGATCCTGATCAACGCATCCCGTGGCGAGGTGTGGGATAACCGGGCCCTGCTGGCGCGCCAGTTGGGCGATGCGCCTTTGCGACTGGTGATGGATGTGTGGGAGAACGAGCCCGAGCCACTGGCTGCGCTGGTGCCCCATACCGAGATTGCCACCCCCCATATCGCCGGTTACAGCCTGGAGGGGAAGGCCCGCGGCACCTGGATGCTCTATCAGGCGCTCTGCCAGCAGCTGGGACGCCAGCCTCGTCAGGATTTGAGTCGGCTGTTGCCCGCCCCCGATGTGCAGGCAGTGGTGCCGGGCCGCGCACCGGATCAGGCGCTGATCAAGCAGCTGGTGCATCTGGTCTATGACGTGCGCCGTGATGATGCCCGTTTCCGGGCCCGACTCGGCCTGCCCGGCAGCTTTGACGAGCAGCGCAAACACTATCCCGAACGCCGTGAACTATCCTCCCTGCAGGTGGAGGGGGCGTTTGCCGACCAGACGCTGGGCGAGCTGGGATTTGCGCTGTCACGCCCCTGAATCGGGGCCTAGGAGTTGGAAGATAACCGGAAGGGGTGAGTCGTACTGGCTACCTCGCCCCCATTTTTTTACTGAGCTGGCGCAGATGCTACTGCGCCGGCTCAGCCATATCAGGCAGCGTTATCTCGCCGTGCGGGAGCCTGCCGACCATGGTGCCACCCGGCGCCATTGCAGCATTATCAGAGGAGAACAGAATGAGCCAGCAGTTTAACGTAGCGGTATTGGGTGCCAGCGGCGCCGTGGGTCAGGCGATGATCGAGATCCTGGAAGAGCGCGAATTTCCGGTAGCGACCCTCTATCCGCTGGCTTCCAGCCGCAGCGCCGGTGATACCGTGCGCTTTGGCGGCAAGAACCTCGAGATCCTCGATGTGGAGGCGTTTGACTGGAGCCAGGTGCAGATCGCACTCTTCTCCGCCGGTGCCGAGGTCTCTGCCAAGTGGGCGCCGATTGCTGCCGAACACGGCTGCATCGTCATCGACAACACCTCCTGCTTCCGTTACGACGAAGATATCCCGCTGGTGATCCCGGAAGTGAACCCGGATGCGCTGGCCGATTTTCGCAATCGCAACATCATCGCCAACCCCAACTGCTCCACTATCCAGATGCTGGTGGCCCTGAAGCCGCTGCACGACGAAGTGGGGATCGCACGTATCAACGTGGCCACCTATCAATCCGTGTCAGGCTCCGGTAAAGAGGGGGTCAGCGAGCTGGCGGGTCAGACCGCTCATCTGCTCAACGGTCGTCCGGTGGAACCGACCCTCTATCCGCAACAGATCGCCTTTAACCTGATCCCGCAGATCGACAGCTTCACTGACAACGGCTACACCCGTGAAGAGATGAAGATGGTGTGGGAAACCCAGAAGATCCTTGGCGATGCCAGCATTGCCGTGAACCCCACCTGCGTGCGGGTGCCGGTCTTCTACGGCCATGCCGAGGCGGTACACGTCGAACTGCACCAGCCGCTCGATGCCGAACAGGTCAAGGATCTACTGCGCAATGCGCCGGGCGTGACCCTGTTTGATGACGAAGGGGATTATCCGACCCCGGTGCGTGACGCAACCGGCAAGGATGAGGTGCTGGTGGGTCGGGTGCGCCAGGATATTTCTCATCCAAGTGGTATCAATATGTGGATCGTGGCCGATAACGTTCGTAAGGGCGCGGCAACCAACAGTGTACAGATTGCCGAGCTGCTGGTTCGCGACTATCTGTAAGGCTGGTCAGATGCCACAGATGCGCAGCAGGGAGTGCTGCGCATCCGGCCTGTGATCAAACCGGGGTGTGACCCATGCCGCACTCCGTCACTTCAAGATTCTGTTGCGATATCAACTGATTAAGTTTTTTCCTACACTCAGGGTCAAGTTGGGTGCTAAATGTGTCGGACCGCTGGCTTGCCAGGCGAGCCTGATTTATATTGAACCGACTGTTTTGGGGTAACTATCCAGATTTTTCAATGTGATAGGGCCGTCATACGAAGGAACGAATATGGGACATTCCCGCATAACATTGGCAACGCTACTCGCATTGGGTCTGCTGGGCACCGTCCAGGCTGAAGACTCGGCGCGGGAGCCTTTTTTTGTCGAGCTAAAAGGCCCTGACGAACCCGCACCTCCCGCCGTCAATTCCCAGCCGCTGGCGCAGCCGGTCGCCAGACCCGTCGCACAACCTGTGCGTACAACCGCCCAGCCGGTGGTGCGTCAGGTCACTGCCAATGCCGGTAGCTATGGCCCTGTTCGTCCGACCGATACCCTATGGAGCCTGGCGAGCAAATATCGCCCCTCCAATCGGGTCAGCGTCTACCAGACCATGGTGGCGATTTACGAGAAAAACCCCCGCAGTTTTGCCGATGGCAATATCAACCACATTCTGGTGGGATCCCGCATTCTGCTGCCGACCGCGGCCGAGGCGAGCGTCATCACTGATGCTCAGGCCCGCTCCAAGTTCCGTAGCGACAACGCCAGCTGGAAGGGGTTAAGCCCCAAATATCTGGCTGACAAGCAGGGCCACACCGCCAAGCCGGCTGCCGCCAAACCCGCGAAGGTGGAAGCCGCCAAGACCGAGCCGGTGAAGGCTTCGCCTGCGCCGCTACCAGTGGCGAAAGCCGCCCCCATTCCCGCTCCGGTGGTGGCACCGCAACCGGCTGCTGAAACCAAAGAAGTGGCCAAGGTGAGCGAGCCTGCGCCGAAAGAGGCGGTAGCACCTGCTCCTAGCGCTGCAGAAGGCACCACCCCGGCGCCTCTGCCTTCCGATCTGGATAAACCGGTGGGCAAACCGGCCACCGAGATGGCGCTGGCACTGGAAGATGCCAATGCCCAGCTCGGCCAGGTGACCGAGATGAACCACAGGCTCAAGCTGCGTCTGCAATCCCTGACCGAGGAGGTGGAGACCCTCAAGGCCCAGTTGCAGGATCAGACGGCGCTGCAAAAAGAGATTGCCGAGCTCAAGGCCCAACCGGTCCCGCCGGTGGTAGCCGAGCCTGAACCTGAAAAAAACTGGTTGATGGATCTGCTCTCCTCGCCGCTCAACCTCGCCATGATCATCCTGCTGCCGGTGCTGCTGGTATTGGCGCTGGTGACCCTGTGGCTGCGTGCCCGTGCCCGCCGCGAACTGGAAGAGCAGGAGAAGAGCCTCTCCGAATCCACCGCCATGATGATGGATCAGGAGCAGAGCGAGTTTGATGATCTGCTGAGCGTCGATGTGACCGACAACGAGCCGGTGCGCCCTGTGCCGGATCTCAACACCCCGGATGGCTTTATGCCGATGGAGCCTGACGAGCCGGCCGCCAAGCCGGATGTCGATCTGGTGTTCAGCGACGAGGGCGAGATGGAGCTACAGGGCTTTGAGCCCGAGCGGATGGCGGCCCAGCCAGCCAGTCGTGACCCGGATCTGGTGCCGGATCTCGATCTCTCGCTGGATGAGCCCATTGCGCTGGCCAACGAGCCCTCCATGGATCTGGCCAGCGAGTTCAATCCCAAGCCCAAGGCCGCTGACGAGATCATGAGCGAAGAGGAGCTGCAGGCAGCCCTGTTTGCCGAGCTGGATGCGGATATCTCCGCCGACCTCGAGCCCGATTTGAGCTCCATCGACAAAGTCGGTGCCGCTGACGACGATCTGGCCAGCTTCGATCTCGGCGATTTCGACAATGCCCTCGACGAGCCTGCTGCTGGCAAAGATGATAACGCTATTGATCTCAGTGCCGCAGAGGACGCTGACGAGAGTGCGGATGCCATGCTGGCCGAGCTCGGTCTTGAGCCTGTCAAGGCGAAGGAAGCCGAGCTGGATCTGGAATGGGATCCCAACGAGCTGGCGCTCTCTGATTTTGAAGATGCGTTCGCCGAGGTGGAATCACATCCGGCAGATGTTCAACCCCGTGAGCAGGCACAGGAGAGCGGCTACGTCGAGATCGACAAGCTGCTGGCCGAAGCGGATGCCACCGCGCCGGAGCAGGAGCCGTATCAGGGCTTCTCGCTGGATGTGGGGCTCGATGGCTTCCCCGAGGTGCTGCCGGAATCCACCGGGTTTGATGTGGATGCCGACGACGGCGGTGTGGGTGCCAAGCTGGATCTGGCCCGTGCCTACCTCGAGATTGACGACAAGGATAGCGCCCGCGAGCTGCTGCAAGAGGCAGCGGAGCAGGGCAGCGATCACCAGCGTGCCGAAGCCGAGAAGTTACTCAAGCGGTTGGGCTAAAGCATCTCCCATCACGGGATCAGCAAAACGGGGGCAGCCAGCAGGCTGCCCTCTTCTTTTGGCGATTTGCGATGGGGGATCATGGCCGCGCAGGCTGACCATCCAGGCCAATTGCGCGCGTGGTGGGACTTTTCGGGCTGAGCGCGTATAATCCGCCCCGTTTCTTTCACTGCGTTTTCACAACAAGACAAGTTTATCCATGCGAATTGCCCTAGGTATTGAATATGACGGCAGCCGGTATTTCGGCTGGCAGCGTCAGCGTGAAGTGATCAGCGTGCAGGCTGAACTGGAGACGGCGCTGAGCCGGATTGCCAACCACCCTGTCTCCATCCAGTGTGCCGGGCGCACCGATGCCGGTGTCCATGCGACCGGTCAGGTGATCCACTTCGATACCGAGGCGAACCGTGCCGAAGGGGCCTGGACCCTGGGGCTCAATTCCAACCTGCCGCCGGATATCGCCGTGCGCTGGGTCAAACAGGTGGACGAGAGCTTCCACGCCCGCTTCAGCGCCACCGCCCGTCGCTACCGCTATGTCATCTACAACCACAACTACCGGCCGGCGATCCTCGGCAGTGGCGTCAGCCACTACCACGAGACCATCGATGCCGAGTTGATGCACCAGGCGGGCCAGAGCCTGCTGGGGGAGCACGACTTCAGCACCTTCCGTGCCGTCGCCTGCCAATCCAACACCCCGTGGCGCAATGTGACCCATCTGTGTGTCAGCCGCTCCGGCCCCTACATCGTGCTCGACATCAAGGCCAACGCCTTCCTGCACCATATGGTGCGCAACATCACAGGCTCCCTGCTGCTGGTGGGGCAGGGGCTCAAACCGGTGGAGTGGATTGCCGAGGTGCTGGCTGCCAAGGATCGCAATCTGGCCGGGCCGACCGCCAAGGCCGGTGGCCTCTATCTGGTCGATGTGGATTACCCGGCCGAGTTTGCTCTGCCGCAGTTGCCGCTCGGCCCGCTGTGGCTGCCGGACTCGGCACCGGGTACGACCAGTTTTTAGTAACTGCGCCCGAAAAATTGTGGTTTAATGACCCGTCATTTGTTGCCATCGAGCTATTAAGTCATTGAACAATCTAGGCTCGATGCGTTTTGTCAGGCACAAAAGCATTAAGGAATTCCATGAGCTGGCTTGAGAAGATTCTTCCCAAGAGCAAGATCACTGCGCCCCGTCGTCACAACATTCCGGAAGGGGTGTGGACCAAGTGCAGTGCTTGTGAACAGGTGCTCTACCGGGCAGAGTTGGAGCGCAACCTCGAAGTGTGCCCCAAGTGTGATCATCATATGCGTATCAGCGCCCGTGCCCGTCTCGAGAGCTTCCTCGATGAGCAGGGTCGTACCGAGATCGGTGCCGAGCTGGAGCCGCAGGATGTACTGAAATTCAAGGATTCCAAGCGCTACAAGGATCGTTTGTCTGCCGCTCAGAAAGAGACGGCGGAGAAAGATGCGCTGGTGGTGATGAAAGGGACCCTCAAAGGGGTACCGGTTGTCGCCTGTTCGTTCGAATTCTCCTTCATGGGTGGCTCCATGGCCTCCGTGGTCGGTGCCCGCTTTGTACGCGCCGTCGAGGAGTGCATCAAGGAAGGCCGTGGCCTGGTCTGCTTCTCCGCCTCTGGTGGTGCTCGCATGCAGGAAGCCCTCTTCTCCCTGATGCAGATGGCCAAGACCAGTGCTGCGCTGGACCGACTCACCAAGGCGGGCCTGCCCTATATCTCCGTGCTGACCGACCCCACCATGGGTGGCGTCTCTGCCAGTCTGGCGATGCTGGGTGACATCAATGTGGGCGAGCCCAAGGCGCTGATCGGCTTTGCAGGTCCGCGCGTTATCGAGCAGACCGTGCGCGAGAAACTGCCGGAAGGCTTCCAGCGCTCCGAGTTCCTGCTGGAAAAGGGTGCCATCGATATCATCATCGATCGCCGCGAAATGCGTAACCGTCTGGCCAGCCTGCTCGCCAAAATGCTGAATACTCACGTCATCGAAGAGTGAAGATGAGTTCAAACATGCAACAATCCCAAAGCCGGTCGCTTGTCGACTGGCTTTCTTATTTGGAGCAGATCCATCCGGTCAATATCGACATGGGGCTGGATCGGGTCGGTGCCGTTGCCCGGCGCATGGGTCTCACCCAGCTGCCGTTCAAGGTGATCACGGTGGCGGGTACCAACGGCAAGGGCTCCAGCTGTGCCATGGCGGCCAGCATTCTGATGGCCGCAGGCTATAAGGTCGGCGTCTACTCCTCGCCCCATCTGCTGCGCTTTACCGAGCGGGTGCGGGTCAACGGGCAAGAGCTGCCCGACAACGATCACTGCGCCGCCTTTGCCGAGGTGGAAGCTGCTCGCGGCGAGATAGCGCTCACCTTCTTCGAGTTCGCCACCCTGGCCGGCTTGTGGCTCTTCTGCCGCGCCGCCCCCGATGTGCTGCTGCTGGAAGTGGGGCTGGGCGGTCGGCTCGACGCCACCAATGTGGTGGAGTCCGATGTGGCGATGATCACCTCCATTGCCCTCGATCACTGCGACTGGCTGGGGGATACCCGCGAAGCAGTGGCGGTGGAGAAGGCGGGGGTCTATCGCGCCGGCAAACCCGCCATCAGTGGCGAGCCCAATCCGCCTGCGACTATCGCGAGTGAAGCCCAGCGTCTTGGCGCCAACCTGCGTCAGGTCGGTATCGATTTTCTTGGCGATGAGCACGAGAGCGGTTGGGATTATCACGGCCTCAACCAGTGGCGGGATCTGCCAAAACCGGCGCTGCCGCTGATGAACGCGGTGACCGTGCTGGCGGCGCTGGAATCCCTCGGCTTGCCGCTGCCGGAGTCCGCCATTCGTGACGGGCTGGCCAATGCCCGTCTGGCTGGCCGGATGCAGCAGCTGCAAAGTGCGCCGCTGGTGATCGTCGATGTGGCCCACAACCCCCATTCGGCGGCCTATCTGGCCGCGCAATTGCGCAAGATGCCCTGCACGGGTGTGCGCCGTGCCGTGGTCGGCATGCTCAAAGACAAGGACATGGCGGGCTCCCTTGCCGAACTCGATGGCTTGATTGGCGAGTGGTATCTGGCCAGCCTCACCGGCCCGCGAGCCGCCACCTCTGTGCAACTGGCTGCGGCGTTGGGAGAGGGCAAGGGGCCTGCCAGGGAGTTTGATGATGTCAGCGCCGCTTATCAGGCAGCGTTGGCCGCATCGAGTCCGGACGATATGGTCATTGTGTTTGGTTCGTTTTACACTGTCGCCGACATTCTGGCTGGTGTCGCCGTCTAGGCCACACCCCGGCTCCCCGGCCTTCGGGCGGGGAGCCAAATCGCATATTGAGTTACGTAAAGGTAGGATTCAACTTGGCCTCGAAGTTTCAAAACCGTCTGGTGGGCACCGTCATCCTGGTGGCCCTGGTTGTTATTTTCCTGCCGGACTTGCTGGATGGTCACAAGCTGGCACAAAAGGAGGAGGCCTTTGCCAAGATCCCGCTGCGCCCCGAGCTGGAGCCTGCCAAGCCTGCGCTGCAGGTCTCGGCTGCCAGCAGCCTGCCAGCCGATCATCTGGCCAGCCAGCAACAGGCCTCTGCGGCCCAGCAGTGGCAAGTGGAAGAGGTGGCTGACCCCATGACCCTCGCCGGTCAGGGCAACGGTGCGCAGCCGGCGACAACCCCTGCCGCACCGGCGCCGGTCCAGCCGCAACAGAATGCTCAACCCAAGCCACAGCCCAAGCCGGAAGTGGTGGCCAAAAAGCCGGTCGAACCGCCCAAGCCAGCCCCCAAGCCGACGCCAGCCAAACCGGTTGAAGTGGCCAAGGCGCCCGCGCCGGCCAAGCCGCAGGCGGGGCAGATCAAGTCTCTCGACGATCTGATTGAAAGCAAGATGACCCAGCCGACCACACCCGCGCCTGCTGCGGCACCGGCACAGGGTAGCTGGATCCTCCAGCTTGGCGCCTTCAAGAACGTCGACAGCGTCAACGCGCTGGTGAGCAAGCTGCGGGCGGCGGGCTACTCTGCCCACACCTCGCCGCGCACACCGGTGCAGGGTCAGCTCAACCGGGTCTTTATCGGACCGGATGTCTCCAAGGCCAAACTGCAGGGGATGCAGGGGCGGATCTCCCAGATGACCGGCCTCAGTGGCTCGGTGGTCTCTTACAATCCGTGACGGCTTGCCGTTGGCAATGGCCCTCTGAAACAAACACCGCGCCCCGTGCGCGGTGTTTTTTTATCTGGCCGTCGTGATTTTTAAGGACGGCGTCGTACAGGTCACCCCCCGGTTGGGATTTTCGGGCAGTTGGGGTAGTCTGAGCCCTTCTGCTACTCACAGGAGTTCAAGATGATCCTCTCGACGACCCCCACGCTGGAAGGCAAAACCATTCGTGAATACCGCGGCATCGTGGTTGGCGAAGCCATTCTCGGCGCCAACATTTTCAAGGATCTCTTTGCCGGGATCCGCGACATCATCGGCGGCCGCTCCGGCGCCTATGAAAAAGAGCTGGCCCGTGCCCGCGATATCGCCTTCGATGAGCTCAAAGAGCGTGCCGCCGCCCTTGGTGCCAACGCAGTGGTCGGCATCGATATCGACTACGAAGTGGTGGGGCAAAACGGCAGCATGCTGATGGTCAGCATCAGTGGCACCGCCGTGGTGGTCTGATCGGGCATCCACTTCTGCATGGGCAATGAGCCGATAACTGGATTATCGGCTTTTTTATTGCCTGTCTGATACGTGGCGGCTGGCGGGGTTGTTACTCAACCTATTGATTTTAAATATTTATATTTATTAATAACTCCACTGACCGGTTTTATTTTTTTTCACTGGGTAGCCCGAGAGGGTCAAGCTAGAGTGCCGCCATCAGGAACGACACCGCTCACGGACGAGGTTCTCTTCTCTTGAAGGCGTATCAAAATGAATCAAAAACCTGCTCTGCTGACCCTTGTCGTGTTGGCCATGACCGCCCATGCCGGCAGTGCCCTCGCGGCGCTGCCCAACTTCAGCGCCACTTGCCCCACCGATATCCGGGTCAAGTCGCAAGGGGGCAACGTCTTTATCAATGGCAAGAAGGCGACCCTGAAAACACTGGCGCCCGCCGCCTATTCGGCCACAAGCGGCAAGGTGGTCATCGGGATCACCTTCGATCTGCCCGCCAGCGAACCCACCCTGGATTACGTCATCAAGCATGATCGCCGAGCCCACGGCTTTTGCACCGTGCACGCCTGGTCGGCGGGCAAGGCCGCCGCACTGCCGATGGCCAAGGGGGACTCGCCCTATCAGGGCAAGTGGATCGCCAAAAACCGCGAGACAGGTGCCACGGTGGCCAATATTCAGGTGGATGGCAAGGAGCAGGTGTGGGTCAACGGAGTCAAGGTGAAGGCCAAGCGGGCCGATGGCGCGCTGCAGTTTCGTCAGGGCACCATCCTCTACACCTTGCAGGGGGATCCGCGTATTCGCGATGAGAGCGACTGGAATGACAGCGATGTTCAGAATACCGGCCCCATCCGGCTCGAGTAACAGACACGCCGTGCCACGGCTTGGTCATTGATGCAAAAAACAGAGAGCGGCATGGCCGCTCTCTGTTTTGTTGTCTCTATTGGGTGATAGCCGTGCGGGGTTAGATGCCGTGGATGGCGTTGGCTTCCCCATACCAGTCCAGCTTGTCGGCCAGAGTGACCACCGAGCCGATGATGATGAGACTCGGGCTCTTCACCTGACGGGCCAGTTCGGCCAACTGCCGCAGCTCGCCGCGCACCACCCGCTGACTGAGCTGGGTGCCTTGCTCCACCAGCGCCACCGGGGTGTGGCCGGGCATGCCGTGGGTTTGCAGCGCATCCTGAATGCGGGCGGCGTGGGCCAGCCCCATGTAGAACACCAGAGTCTGGCGGGGGGCCGCCAGCGCCGACCACTCCTGGGCGATATTGCCCTCCTTGTCGTGACCGGTGATGAACTGTACTCGCTGGGCATGATCGCGGTGGGTGAGGGGAATGCCGCTGTAGGCGGCGCAGCCCGACGCAGCCGTGATGCCCGGTACCACCGAGAAGGGGATGCCTGCCTCGGCCAGGGTCTCCAGCTCCTCGCCGCCCCGGCCAAAGATAAAGGGATCGCCCCCCTTGAGCCGCACCACCTGTTTGCCCAGCTGTGCTTGCTCCAGCAACAGCTGGTTGATCGCCTGCTGGGGCACACAGTGGCGGCCCGCCTCCTTGCCAACAAAGATCCGCTCGGCATCCCGGCGAACAAGCGCCAACACCTCCTGCGAGACCAGCCGGTCATAGACCACCACATCCGCCTGTTGCAGCTGTTGCAAGCCGTTCAGGGTAAGCAGTCCCGCATCGCCGGGGCCTGCGCCCACCAGGGTTACGCTTCCCTTGCTCTGCTGTTGCTCATCGAGCAGCTCGGCGACGCTCTGTTCGGCAGCTTGCTGCTGGCCGCGGGCCAGTTGGCGGGCGAGGCGATCGTGGCTAAAGAGCCGCTCCCAGAAGCGACGGCGGGCCAGCTTGTCCGGAATGAGTTTGACCCGCTCGCGCAACTTGCCCGCCAGCGCCGCGAGCTGGCCGAGGTGTTGCGGTAGCATGGCTTCGAGTTTTTCCCGCAGCTGGCGGCTTAGAACCGGCGCCGCGCCTGCGCTGGAGATGGCCACCATCAGCGGCGAGCGGTCGATGATGGCTGGCATGATGGCGCTGCAGTGGGCCGGAGAGTCCACCACATTGCAGAAGATCTGGCGCAGATTCGCTTCGTTGAAGACCTGCTGGTTGACCTCGGGCTGGTTGGTGGCGGCGATCACCAACCACTTGCCATCGAGCAGTTCGGGATGAAAATCGGCGGCGCAGACGGTCAGGCGACCCTGCTCGGCCCAGCTCATCAGCTGGGGTTCCAGATGCGGGGCATTGATGGTGATCTTCGCCTTGGCATCGAGCAGCAGGCGCGCCTTGCGCACCGCCACCTCACCGCCGCCGACGATCAGGACCGGCTTGTTTTGCAGCTGACAGAAGAGAGGGAGAAAGTCCATAACAGGCTCCGGATGCTGGCCCGCTCGCAATGCCGCGCCGGGCGAGATAGCAGGGTGCGCCGTGACGCACCCCGGATGGTCGGGGGAAAGATCCCCCGACGGGAATAAAAAAGGGGAAGGGTGATCTACGCCCGGGCCAACGACAGATCCCCACCGGTGTCAGCCACTTGATCACGCTTCCCCAAACGAGGTTTTTCCTATTGCACCGCTTTGACGTGCATGTTGGCGACGTACTGATCTTCGGCCCAGAAGATGCGGTCAGCGACCATGGCTTCCGGGTTGAGGGTGACGCCGCGCAGAACCCGCTCCTTGAACTTGTGATAACCGGCCCGGTCGATAAGGTGACCCATGTGCAGGTAGATGGGTTTGCCATCCAGCATCTCGGCCTCGAACTCGAAAAGGTTCTTGATCACCGCATGCAGCACCTCTTCGGTGACCCAGTTGAGGAACAGCTTGCCGGTACGGGGGGTCTTCTTGCTGGTGCGTCCCCCCAGCTTGACCATGTAGAGCTGCTTGGGATCCCGCTGCCAGGCCAGGGTCGGGCAGGCCAGCACACACTCGCCACAGCCGATACACTTGCTCTCCTCTTTGACCGCCTTGCCATGCTTGATGGCGAGGCAATCCACCGCGTGGTGGCTGCATGCCTTGACGCAGGCGCCACAGCCGATGCAGCGCTCGGCATTGAAGTGGATCTTGGCGATGCCGAGGATGCCGAAGTCGGCCATGTTGGCCTTGGCGCAGTCGTTGGGGCAGCCGGCGATCACCATCTTGAGGTGATAGGGGTTGGGGTAGAGGTGTTTCTCCATCCGCTGGGCCAGCCCTGTGCAGTCGATATTGCCCTTCTGGCAGATGGTGTTGCCCTGACAGGCGACGATGTTGCGCCCGCCGATGGTCTGGTAACCGGCTGTGGTGTCCTCTACCTCGATGCCGCAGGTCTCCACCTCGATCTCCTTGATAAAGGGTTCGAGGGCGGCGTTGACCTTGTCCATGTCCTGATACTTGATGCCGGGCATCGCCAGCTTCTGGCGGGTGGTGAGGTGGATAAGGCCGTTGCCGTACTGTTCGGCGATCTGCTGGGCCACCGCCAGCAGGTGGGCGGGCATGATCCCGCCGGGAATGCGTACGCTGATCATCGCTTCGCCGCGCACCTTGGAGAGGCGGTATTCGTTCTTGGCGCGGGCCTTGATGATGTCGATATCGAGACTCATGGTGTTCTCCCTCAGTCGATCAGATGCTGGGCCTGGTCAAAACGAAAGACCGGTCCATCCACGCAGATATAGGTGTCGCCCATCCGGCAGTGGCCACACTTGCCCACGGCGCAGGCCATGCGGCGTTCGTAGTCGACCCAGATGCGATCCTTGGGGATGCCCCGTTCGAGGAAGGCGAGCACCACGAAGCGGATCATGATGGGGGGGCCGACCACGATCACCTGGATATCCTCCTTGTCAGCGAGATCCAGCTGATCGATGTAGTCGGTGACCCGGCCGATGCGAAACTGCTCGCTCTCCTTGCCCTCGTCCAGGGTGACGATGAGGTTCTGCTGCTCGGCCCAGAGCGGCATCTCGTGGCGATAGAGCACCGCCTGCTCGTTCTTGAAGCCGAGGATCATATCGAGGGACTTCACCTCTTCCGGGTGTTTGCTGAAGCGGCGCAGCAGCCCCTTGACCGGCGCGACGCCGGTACCGCCCGCCACCACGATGAGGTGCTGGTTGCGGTAGGTCTCCAGCGGATAGCCGTTGCCGTGGACGCCGCGCATCCACACCTTGTCGCCCACATCGAGGGCAAACAGCGCATCGGTTACCTTGCCGACTTTGCGGATCAGCAGATCCACATAACCATCGCCATAGTCGGAGACCGAGATGGGCGCTTCGCCCACGGTGGGCAGGGAGATCTCCACAAACTGGCCGTAGTGGACATCAAAGTCGCGGGAGACCCGAAAGTTCCACTCCAGCTCGGTGTGACGCTCGATGGCCAGAATGGTGTAGGCCTTGGGCAGCAGGCGGTTTTCGACCACGTCCTGCTGCGGTTTTGCTGTTGCGGTTTGCTGGCACCGGCACATATCAGTTCGCCCCCTGCGCGTTGTCGGCTGCGATGGTCTGTTCGACCACATCGGTCATCTTGTTGATGATGTTGCTAAAAGAGATGTAGTGAGGGCAGCGATCGTCGCAGCGGCCGCAGCCGACGCACATGTGCTCCTCTCCCTGACGGGCCTTGTAGTCGTTGACCTTGTGCAGGGCGCGATAACGCAGGCGCTCGCCATGCTTGGCGCGAAAACCGTGGCCACCAGCCATGTCGCTGAAGCCATCCACCATGCAGCTGGCCCACTGGCGACGGCGCTCGCCCTGCTTGGGGTTCTCCGCATAGGTGAGGTCGTGCACGCTGTAGCAGCTGCAGGTCGGGCAGGAGGTGGTACAGCGGCCGCAACCGATGCAGCGGCTGTCGTACTCGGCCCAGACCGGATGGGCGGTGAGGATCTGGCGGATCCGCTGGGGGTCGTCACAGACGCTGTCCGGGGTGCGTACCTTGACCGGGTTGCTCTGGACAAATTCCGGGGTGAAGTCGTCGGATTCACCCAGTTCGGTAAAGTAACCGAGCAGCTCGGGATCCTTTACCTCAATACGGGCACCCTCATCGCTCAGACGAATGGCGGCGGCGTAGTCCTGGGTCTCGTTGCTGCCCATGGAGACGCAGAAGCAGTTCTCGAAGCTCTCGCGGCACTCCAGCAGTACCAGCTTGAGCTTGCTGCGCAGCCGGGCGTAGTAGACGTCGCTGTTCTGGCCGTTTTTCAGGTAGACCTGATCCAGCCTGCGCAGGGCGTGGATATCGCAGCTGCGCAAGAACAGCAGGGTGGGCTTGGCCTCCACCTTGGATTCGCGCAGCTCCAGATTGTCGAAGTGGAACAGGGTCTGGGTGATGGGGAGCACCACCTCTTTCGGGGAGAAGTGGGACTTCTCCTGCCACACCAGATCGGCCGGATGACGGATGCTGTGATAGGTGACGTTGTCGGTGTCGGAGAAGCGGCCGCCCCGATATTCGGCCGCGGGCGCCATGATCCGGTAATCGGGCAGCAGCCGCTCGAACAGCTGCGCCAGCGCGGGATGGGTGAGAAGAAACGACATAAATAAACACCTTGTATGAGGGTGAGATGCCCTGGCATAGGGATGAGGCGCAAGCAGCTAAGAGTGTCTGGCATCGGTTCTGGCCGCGCTTGCCTCGCCGCGGTCTGTTTTTATGACTCATGTTGCTCAACTGACCCGATTGTTATTGTGTTGGCGGCGCGAGCGTCGCGACAGGTCGGGTCATGCCTGTAAAATCCTTATCAATTGAGCAGGGCGGCCTGATAGCCTGCGCACTTGCCCATCACGTATCCCATCTCCAGCTTGTTGATATCGCGGGTGAAACGGGAAACGGGGAAGTAGTCGGCCGGGGCGATCACCTCGATCTGGCAGTCCTCCGGCGGATTGGCGATAAAATCGAGCGCCTCGTTGTAGCTGCGATCCCGCTGCTCCAGCGCCTGTGCCAGCGCGGGGCGGGTCTTGAGCAGGGTACGGATCATCCAGGGGAAGGGCATCGGCTTGAGCCGGTAGCCAAGGGGCTCGGAGAGGATCACCGTCAGGTGACGGGCACCGCGGCGGTAGGCCTCGATCACCGGGATGGAGTCGGCCACCCCGCCATCTGTCATCGGTACCCCGTGCACTTCCGGGTATTCGTGGGAGGCGAGGGGAATGGCGCAGCTGGCGGGCAGCACCTCGTTCATGTTTTCCGGCTTGACCCGGATGTACTCCGCCTTGCCGGTCAGGGTATTGGTCACCACCGCATAGAAGGGGATGCCGGTCTCCCGGTAGGCGTGAATGTCGAGGGGATACTTGCGACAGCTGGTGTTCCACAGCCAGTGGATATCCACCAGATTGCCCCCCTTGGCAAAGCGCAGGGGATCCATAAACTGCTGGCTGCACGCCAGTTTGGTCAGGATCTCGTGGCTGCGGCCATGCTGGCTGGCGAGATAAGCCAGCAAGTTGGTGGCCCCCGCCGAGACACCGATGGCGAAGTCAAAGGGGCGATAGTCATGCTCGATAAACGCATCCAGCACGCCGCTGGCAAATATGCCGCGCATGGCGCCGCCTTCTACAACCAATGCGCTGGGGGATGCGTTTTTGTTCATGACAGGCACCTCATTGATAAGTCAGAGAGAAAAAGTGGGAAAGAGAACGTTCGGGCTGTCAGGCCGACCGTTCTGACAACCAACCGGGGTTGGCCATCGCAATGAGGTCATTCTAGGAAGGGGATGGTGTTTAGAATATCTGTTAATAATGAATTAAGTGTTTTGTATTTCTAAACGACAGTGATAAACCCGTTGTGATCAAAGGGATTGTGTAGGAGTCTCAACGACTCTGTGATGGCTGGATATTGGCAAGGATGAGTGTGTCATGATGTTATTGGTTCCCCCGCTGCTCCAACGTGGCGATACCATCGCTTTTTTCTCCCCCTCCAGCGCGGCGACCGCCTGGGCGCCCAACCGTTTTGCCCGCGCAAAAGCCTTTCTTGAAGGGCAGGGCTTTAGGCTCAAGGCGGGCAGCCTCACCGGCCAGCAGGATCACTGGCGCTCCGGCTCCATCGTCGCGCGGGCCGAGGAGCTCAATGCCCTTATTCGCGACCCAGAAGTACGCTGCATCATGTCGGTGATTGGTGGCAGCAACTCCAACTCCCTGCTCCCTTACCTCGATGTTGATGCGCTGAGGCGCGATCCCAAGATCATCGTTGGCTACTCCGATGTGACGGCGCTGCTGCTCGGCATCCATGCCAAAACTGGCCTGGTTACCTTTTATGGCCCGGCGCTGGTGGCCTCCTTTGGCGAGTTGCCGCCGCTGGTGGATGAGACGCTGACCAGTTTTTTACAGATTGCGTTGGCCGATGAAGCTGGCGTCCCCTGCACGCTGCCTACCCCGGCAAAGTGGAGCGATGAACGGCTCGATTGGGAGAACCAGACCAGGGCCAAGTGCTGCCAGCCCAATCGGCTGATCTCGGTCGGCTCAGGCCGGGTTGAGGGACGGCTGATTGGCGGCAACCTCAACACCATGGCGGGGATCTGGGGCTCCCCCTATATGCCCGTCATCGAGCACGGCGACATTTTGCTGCTGGAGGACAGCCTGAAATCTGCCGAGACGGTGGAGCGATCTTTTGCCCATCTCAAGCTGTGCGGGGTGTTTGATCGGATCGGCGCGCTTATCCTCGGCAAGCACGAGTTGTTCAACGATCAGGGTAGCGGCAAGCGCCCACTCGATATCCTGCTGGAGGTGGTGGGGGAGCCGAGCTTCCCCATTCTGGCGGAGTTTGACTGCGCCCATACCCACCCCATGCTGACGCTGCCGCTGGGCATCGAGGTGGATCTCGATCTCGACCGCCAGCAGCTCACGCTACTGGAGCCATGGTGGCGAGCAGAATGAGTGCGAAATGAATGTCCAACAACAAGGCCGCGGATGCGGCCTTGTCTGTTTTTGTGGGGAGGGATCAGGGCAGGGCATCGGGCCGGAAGCTGGCGCGGATCTGCGGCACCAGGCTTGATGGGTCGAAGCCTTTCTCCTCGCCTAGCACCGGATGGAGCAGGGGCTTCTCTTCGATGGGGGTGATATCCCCCGCCAGCAGCTGGCGAGTGGCCTGACCCATCTGGTAGAGCTGGCGCACTGGCGCAAACTGGGTCGCCAGATTGAGGGGATCATCGGCGCGGGTGAAGGCCATCATGGGGATCTGGTAGGTGGCATCGCGCGCCGGCTTGTCACCGTGAATCCCCTTGCCGGCGGACATCAAAAACGGCTGGTGATCGCCAAAGGCCACCACCAGATAGCGCTTGCCTGACTGGTCTAGGGTCTTGAGCAGCCGCTCCAGCGAGGCCATGGCATCCACCACCCCGGTGTAGTAGGTGTTGAGCTGCTGGGTGTCGCTCTCGCTCTGGTTCGGACAGGCGCCGCTGCGCTCCTGCCCCTGATAGCGGGGGCCATCGAAGGGGCCGTGCCCCTGCATGGTGACCGCATAGGCAAACAGCGGTTTGTCATCCTGTTCGCTGCGCTTGAGTATGTGGTCGATCAGCGCATCATCGGAGATATAGAGCCCCTTGTGCTCAAGGGTGGTAAAACGGGTGTCGAACCAGCGCTCCTCATAGCCAAGCGCCGGGATCGCCTTGGCGCGGCCCCAGAATTTTTCCACATAGGGGTGGGCGAACAGGGTCTGGTAGCCGCTCTGTCTGGCGCTCTGGGCCAGTCCCGGCACCTGCTGCGAGAGGTAGTAGTAGGGCACCACCCCCTGCTTGAGCAAGCCCACCGGCAGGCCGGTGTTCATCTCGAACTCCGCCAGCACCGTCATGCCGCCGGTGGTGGGGGAGTGGATGGTTTTTTGCCACTGCTGCACGCTGGCGGGCAGGGAGAGGGTGGGAGCCGGGGCGCAGATCCGCCCCTTCCAGTCGAGCCAGAGCGACTCATATTGCAGCACGATCACCAGATCCCAGCGCGGCGTGATGCCCTGGGGCGGATAGCTCAGCTGCGGGGCCAGCTCGTTGATCTGCAAGGGGTAGCGAAACACGCTGCCGCTTTGCAGCATCTCGTCCACCAGATTGAACAGATAGAGGCCGGGACCTGAGCGGATGATGTCCCTGTGGTAGTTGACCGCGCGATCCACGTAGCGAATGTTGGCTCCCAGCAGCTTGTTGCCGGTCTGGGTGGCAAACACGCACAGGGCAAAGAAGGCGACGGTGGCAGCGGCTGTGCGCAGCACCCAGCGTGACAGGGCAAAGCGCCAGCAGAGAAACAGTGCCAGCAAGACGGTGAAGATGGGCAGGATGGGGTGCTGGTCGAGCAGGATCCGCAGCAGCGCCAGCAGGTTGCCAAAATCGTCCCCGCCGAGCGGCACGCCGTAGATGGCGATCTTCATAAAGTTGGCCAGCAGACCTATGCCTGACAGCGCGGTAAAGACCAGCCCCATATAGAGGTTGAAGCCCGCCAGCGCGCAGAGGCTCCAGCCCAGCACCATGCTGCCCCAGGCGAGATAGTAGTGCTCCGGCCGAAAGCCTGACCAGAGCAGAAACTCCCCCAGCTTGAACACCACGAAGCCGTGCAACAGCACGAAGGTAAGGTTGCCGAGCAGCAGGCTGCCGATGATCCGCCAGCGCAGGCTGCGGCGCAGCTTTGGCAGCACCGTCTTGAGCACGGCGGCGCTCAGGGCCAGCACCAGGGTCAGGCTCACCACCAGATAGGTGAGGTTGAAGCCCTGCTCCGGCAGGGTTTGCAGGATCTGGCTGAAATCGCCGCTCTCGGGGCGATCCTTGAGCAGCAGACCGATGCGCAACTGATAGCGGCTATCAAGGGCATCGTCCGGGGCGCGCAGGGTGCTGTTGAGATCCAGAGTACAGCGGTTATTGCGGCACACCTGACGCTTATCCACCGCTTGACTGAGCTGGTCAATCCGCTCCCCCTTGTCGTTGAGCAGCTCCACTCGCACCTTGTCCCCCGCTTGCAGCGGCCCTCGCAACTGCCACTGGCTGCGCACCACCAGATAGAGGCCGCGGCTGTCGCTTTTATAGAGCAGGGCGTGGCGGGTGAGGGTGGCCAGCGGGTTGTCGGCGGGGCCCAGCACCAGCGGCTGGGCACGGCCCAGCCAGCTGCCGGGATTGATCAGCGGCAACAACAGGGTCAGCAGCAGCAATCCGCCCAGCAGGGCAAGCAGCAGAGAGGGCAGACTCAGGACGCGGGGGCGGCCTGAGGAGGGGAGATTCATATAAGCTCATCCTTTGAGCGAGTGAGGGAGAGATCGTTCATCCGCATAGAGTTTGACCCGATGGTGCGGGCCTTGTTTCAGCTTGTCAATTTAATGACCACTTAATGAATATTTGGTTACAGCTCAACCTTGCAAATTGTGATCCCGGTCGAGGGATTGTTCGGAATATGTGATGAAAGCGTCATCATGGGGTTTTGCCACTGGCTTGGGAGGGGTCTGCTGTTTAGTCTCTCGATAGCGACTGGAGGTACATGTATGAATCCCAAAGTGATGGCACGTCAGGCCAGATTGCTGCGCATGCTGGAGAGCAAGGAGGAGATCCGGATCGGACGCGAGCGCGACTGCCCGCTGCCGCTGGCCCAACTGGTCAAGCTGAAGGATAGCCATCCGGCTGTGGTCAAGGTCTATCGCCACGGTCTCACCGCCGAGGTGTTTCACCTCAAGGTGGAGGGGCATCACTGGTGCCTCAAGCGGCGCCGTCAGGATTCGCTGGTGGCCAACCTCGATGGCAAGACTGCCTTTCTGACCGAGCTGGAGCGGCGGCGTGAAATCGAGGCGCTGCGGGAGCTGCATCCTACCGTCCTCTCCCACGTGGTCTGCACCAGCTTTGGCTCGGCGCGGGCCGGGGTACTGGTCTCCCCCTGGTTGCGTGGCGTGCCGGTCCATCAGCTCAACGAACGCAATCTGGCCCAAATGCTGGAGGTGCAGGGGGAGCTGGCCCGCTGGGGCTGGTTTGACTGGGACCCGAGCCCGGGCAACCTGCTTGATGACGGCGAGCAGATCTGCGTGTTCGACTTTGGCTATATGTGGACCTTCGATCCCCGCTTTGAATACAACTCCAATGGTCTGGTCGACCCGCAGTTTCATGTGCCGGAGCGACTGGAGACCCGCACCCTCTCCGGACTCTGGCTCGATGAGGCCGATCCTCTGCCGCAATTTCGCTACTGGCGCGAGCTCTGCCTCAAGTGGGTGAAACGGGAGATCCACCACCTGATCCGCGAAGGAGCCAGCGCGCCCGTGCTGGCACGCCTGCACGCCCAGCAAGGGGAGTGGAGCGCCGCGCTGGCGAGCGACGAGGCGCTGGTCGCCAACTGGTGGCGGGACATGTATCGCAGCCACCGGCTCGATGTGGCCGATGATCTGAGCGGCCAGAGTTGCGGCCCGCTCACCCTGCGTCGCCTCGACTGGTTGATGCAGGCGGTGACGGATCACTATCCGCTGCTGGTGGACAATCTCTCGCCTCAGGAGACGGAGCTGGGCCAGACCGGGCTGCTGGCCCGCTTGCAGCAGCTACGTCGGGAGGCAGTTGCCTGCCAGTTGCCTGCCACCAGCCTTGCCTGAGCCGATACCTTTGCGGAATACAAATAAACAGGGCGCCTTGCGGGCGCCCTGTTGCATGGTCTGGTTTACCTCGCGGTGAGGGTCAGTCCAGCAGCTCCTGATGGAGGCGGTTGACGATATTGCCCGCCTCGCTCTCCTTGACCAGGAAGCAGAGGTTGTGGGCGCTGGCGCCGTAGCAGATCATCCGGATGTTGTGCTCGCGCAGGGCGTCAAAGACCTGACTGCCCACCCCGTTCACTTCGCTCATCCGGTTGCCGATGAGCGCCACCAGTGCCAGACCGGTTTCCACCTCCACCTTGCAAAGCTGGCCCAGCTCGGCCAGTACCTTGTCGCTCAGGATCGGTTCGCCGTTGCTCTGGCTGCCGGTGTGATCCAGCGTCAATGACACGCTCACTTCCGAGGTAGTGATGAGGTCGACCGAGATGCGGTGACGGGCCAGAATGCCGAACACTTCGGCCAAAAAGCCGTAGGCGTGGAACATGTTGAGGCTGTGCAGGGTCACCAGCACCTGCTGGCGGCGCAGGGCGACGGCCCGAAACAGCGGGTTTGAATCTGTGCTGGCGCGGATCCAGGTACCACCGGCGGCGGGGTCTTTGGCGGAGCCGACAAACACCGGAATATTCTGGCGCACCGCCGGTTGCAGGGTGGCGGGGTGCAGCACTTTGGCGCCGAAGGTGGCCATCTCGGCCGCCTCGACAAAGCTGATTTCGGGAATGGGGCGGGCGCGGGTGACGAGGCGCGGATCCGTGGTGTAGATGCCGGGCACATCGGTCCAGATCTCGATACTGGCGGCATCGAGCGCTTCGGCGAGCAGGGCCGCGCTGTAGTCAGAGCCGCCGCGACCGAGCGTGGTGGTGCGGCCATCGCCATCGGCGCCGATAAAGCCCTGGGTGATGATGAGGCTGTCGCCAAGCTGCGGGCCCAGCGTCTGCTGGCAAAGGGTTCGGGTGGTGGCCAGATCGACGGTGGCCTTGCCAAAGCGGCTGTCGGTGCGCATCAGCTGGCGCACATCCTGCCAGTGGGCCTTGACGCCGCGCTGGCGCAACAGCTCGGTAAAGAGGCGGGTAGACATCAGCTCGCCGCAGGCGATGAGGCGATCGGCCAGCTCCGCATCGGTATGCTGGTGGGCTTGCTGGGCCATGAGGCGAATTTCGTCCAACTGGCCATGAATGAGGGCGCTCACATCAACGGGGTTGCCGAGATCGGCCAGAATGGCCTGCTGGATCCCGGTCAGTTTGGCCAGCTGTTCGTCGCGGCCCGCTTCGTCCAGCTCCCCTTGTGCCAGAGTGACCAGCAGGTTGGTGACACCGGCGCTGGCGCTCAGCACCACCACCCGGGTGGCGGGATTGGCCAGCACGATGTCGGCGCAGTGATTCATGGCCGGGAAGTTGGCGACACTGGTTCCGCCAAACTTGGCGACATTGATCGGGCTCATTGCTTACTCCTGTCTTATTTTAAGATTCCGGTTCCATCGGGCAAAAAAGAGAGGAGGAGGCTGAAAATGGCAGGAATGAACGAAGCTATCCCGGCCAGAAGCACTCCACCTGCAGAGCCCATCCCGTACCGCCCCTGACAGGGCGCGGTGGGGGATGATCACTACCGATGACAACCCGGGGGATTCAGCCCCCGCAGCCGACGTTGAGGTTACCAGTCTCCTCACTCGTCTCGGCGCTGCTCCCCCTGACCCAAGTTCACCGGACGCTGGCGTCCTCCCTTGGGCTGCCTGGGCAGCGCTCCTCTTCTGGCTCCACCAGGGCGGTGGAGTGCATTTAGAAATACCCTGCGTTGGATTGCACTGTCAATCGAGTTTGTGAAAAAGTTCAAAGTGTCAGCGAACTCAACGCAGGATCAATGACTTAGGAAATGCTCTTTGACAAAACCTTGGAACGGCGCTGCCAGTTGTAGAGACGCTGGCGCGCCACCGGCAGATCTTCCACTTCCAGAGGATCAAAGCCCCGCTCTCGGAACCAGTGGATGGAGCGGGTGGTAAGTACGAACAGGCGGCGGATCCCGAGCCGCTTGGCCCGCTCGGCTACCTTGGCCACCAGCTGATCCCCCCGGTTGGAGTTGCGATAGTCGGGGTGGATGGCGACGCAGGCCATCTCCGCCATCGCCTCTTCCATAAAGCAGTAGAGGGCCGCGCAGCCGATGATGAGGCCATCGCGCTCGATGATGGTGAACTTGTCGATCTCCATCTCCAGTTGTTCGCGGGAGCGACGTACCAGAATCCCTTCCTCCTCCAGCGGGCGAATAAGATCCAGAATGCCACCGATGTCCTCGATGGTGGCGGCGCGGGCCTGCTCGGCGCTTTCCCGCACGATCTGGGTGCCGAGGCCGTCGCGGCTGAACAGCTCCTGCAACATGGCGCCATCATCCTGATAGCTCACCAGATGGGAGCGGGGCACGCCGCCCCGGCAGGAGGCAATGGCTGCGCGCAAGTAGCGGGCGGTGCCGGACATCTCTTCGCCCGCCTGCTCCAGCTCTACCAGCAGCTCTTCGGCCTGTTCGGGGAAGAGCTCGGAGATAGCTTCGCCGCGTCTGTCCATTACCCCCTGGGTGCTGCTAAAGCAGATAAGCTTGTCCGCCTTGAGGTCGACCGCCACCCGGCGAGCCACCTCTTCTGAGCTGAGGTTAAAGCTCTCGCCGGTGACCGAGCAGCCGATGGGGGAGATCAGCACCAGACTCTTCTGATCGAGCTGGCGGGTGATCCCCTCCACGTCGATACGGCGCACCCGGCCGCTGTGGCAAAAGTCGATGCCATCATCCACCCCCAGCGGCTGGGCGGTGACGAAGTTGCCGCTCACCACGCTGATCCGCGCCCCCTGCATTGGTGTGTTCGCGAGCCCCATGGAGAGCTGGGCGGTGATGTCGTATTGCAGGCCGCCACACACCTGCTTGATGATGGTGAAACTCTCGTCATCGGTGACCCGGATCCGCTTGTGATACTGGGCCTCGATACCGGCGCGGGCCAGCGCTTCATCGTTTTGCGGACGTGAACCAAACACCAGCACCAGGCGTATGCCCAGTGTCTGCAGCAGGGCGATATCGCTGACGATATTGGCGAAGTTGGGGTGGCAGATGGCTTCTCCCCCCATCATCAGCACAAAGGTGGCACCCCGATGCACATTGACATAGGGGGTGGATTGCCGGAAGGCATTGACCAGACTGGGTTCGCGTTCACGCACTTGATATTTCTTCCATAAAAAACAGCGACTGGCTCAATATATGAAAATTAATTCACAAATCAAGACTAAATATTGATTTTGGCCGTTTCTGGTCTACGAGGGGCGGTTTGGCCGTGCGGATTGGGAAAGGATGGTTCGAAGCGCAGATGGCCGTTGGGGCGAGCGGGGAGGGGCCCGCCGGTTGATCCGGCGCGATAAACTGCTATCTTCGATGCTCCTTTTCGTCAGCTGTGTGATTTCACAGGGTTTTATACAAGGACAGAATTCATGGAACAGATTATTTCACCGGCAGATGCCCTGCCGGGACGACGCGAAGCGATGGTGATTGGTCAGCAGCATGCGGTGAATGGCAACCCGACCCAGGGCCCCTGGCCCGAGAACATGGAGATCGCCTGGTTTGGCATGGGCTGTTTCTGGGGCGTGGAACGCCTGTTCTGGCAGCAGCCGGGCGTCTACTCCACCGCGGCCGGCTATCAGGGCGGCGTGACCCAGAATCCCACCTACAAAGAGGTGTGCAGCGGGCTGACTGGTCATGCCGAGACGGTGCAGGTGGTGTTTGATCCGGCGGTGATCAGCTACGGCGACCTGCTCAGACTGTTCTGGGAGCAGCACGATCCGGCGCAGGGGATGCGTCAGGGCGGGGACATTGGCACCCAGTATCGCTCGGTGATCTTCTATGGTGACGAGAGCCAGCAGATCATTGCCCAGCAGAGCATGGCGGCCTATCAGCAGGCGATGGCGGCGAGCGGTGACAGCCGTGCCATCACTACCCGCATTCTGCCGCTGGCCCCCTTCTACTACGCCGAGGATTACCATCAGCAATATCTGGAGAAAAATCCGGATGGTTACTGCGGATTGGGTGGCATTGGAGTCTGTTTGCCGCCCAGCCTGAACCGCTGAACAGGTTTGTAGTCGATTTCTTAATTAAAGTGAAAATAAATGGTCGGAGGAGGGAACTTATTGCGACCAGTCGGGACTAACTAGGTAGCGTCCAGGGATCGGATGCAAAGTCCAGACACATTTCTTGCCTTGATAACCGCCTGATGAATGAACGCACTGGCGGGTTGAAAATGATAGCAAGCAGGGCTGCCCACCAAGGCGGCCCTTTTCCTTATCTGCTGCTTTGAAATCTTGCGTTGGGCGGGAGGGCCGGACGGCAGATCAGCCGATGGCGCTATCGAACAGGTTCTTGATGAGATCGATAAACTCGATGAGGAAGGTTTTCTGTTCCGGGGTCGGAGCGCGCAGCCAGACGGCAGAGAGCACCTCTTCCAGGTCGGCGACCACGGCGTCGGCCTCCTGCATGATGGCGAAACGCACCTTGGGATCGAGCTGGGGGTTTTGCTCGCAAATGGCCATCAGGTTGCTGGCAACACGGCCACTGACCAGATCTTCGATGGTCTCTTCACCATCGTTCTGCTGTTGGGATTCAAACAATCCCAAACTCTCCACCAGATACTCGATCAGCGAGATATAGCCTTCACTTTCTACCACCATGGTTGCTGCCTCAATACAGTAACAATACGAAAATTAAGCGTATTTTAGTGGCTTGCCCTAGCTTGGCAAGCAGCAGTGCAGGCGATGGCGAGTAAAACTGACTCCGCCCCGCTCCACGCACTCCAGCCCGGTCAACGTAAAGCCATGTCGTAAAAATAGCTCATAACTGAAGGCGCTGGCCTCGGTGGTGATGAGCGTCATGCCGAGTCCTCTGGCCCCCGCGAGCGCCGTGGTGAGCAGCAGATTGCCCAGTCCCTGGCGCTGATGGTCGGCGCTCACATAGAGCAGGCTGAGGTGGCCATCGGGGCTCAGAGTGACAAACCCGAGGGGCACATTTGCCAGCTCCGCTACCCAGCCGTGGTGTTCACGCAGCTGGCTGACAAAGCCCGGATGTTGTGAACCGAGGGCCCACTGCTCCACCTGCTCGGCGCTGTAGTGCTCGGGGCCGCAGCGTCGCACCGCCTGCTCAAACAGGCTCACGAGGGCGGGGATATGTGCCTCGCCAAGGGGGACAATGCAAAGTGCTGGACTAAGTGCTGGGGTCATAAGGTTGGGTCGTCAGTGGGGGAGAGGGGACGCGGCGCCTGTGGCCGTTTGGCTTTGGGCAGACCCGCGACAACCCGCTCATAGGAGTGGTGCACCCAGCCCTGCCACAGATCATCTGGCAAGGTGCTGTTCAGGGTCACTGTGTTCCAGTGTTGCTTGTTCATATGCCAGCCCGGTTTGACCTCGGGGTGGATCTCGCGCAGCAGCAACGCCAGTTCTGGCTCGCATTTGAGGTTGATGGTCAGCGGCTCGGCCTGCCAATCCACCAGCGCGAACATCTTGCCCGCGATGCGGTAGACCAGGATCTCCGGGCCAAACGGGGTATCTTCGGTGGCGCCCGGCAGGGTCAGCAGAAAGTGGCGCAAACGGGTCAAATCCATGGAAAGTTCTCGCGCAAGGGGTGATCCGGGTCATGCAGGCGCATATCTATCGGCGGGCCTGTTCTGTTAATATGCGCGCTGCCGAGTATACCCCCCATCACCAAGGGAGCCTATTGGATGTTGTATCACAAGACTTTCGAGCTGGGTCCCGAGCGGGATTGGGTGGTGTTTGTCCACGGCGCCGGTGGCAGCTCCTCCATCTGGTTCAAGCAGCTGCGCGCCTATCGCGAGCACTTCAACGTGCTGCTGCTGGATTTGCGCGGCCACGGCCAGTCCCACCAGTTGCAACAGGTGGTCAAGGGCCACTACAGCTTTCGGGAAGTGACCGAAGATATCGTTCGGCTGCTCGATCATCTCGATATCCGCCGCGCCCACTTTGTCGGCATCTCCCTTGGCACCATCCTGATTCGTCATCTGGCCGAACTCTGCCCGGAGCGGGTGAAAAGCATGGTACTGGGGGGCGCCATTTTGCGGCTCGATATCCGCTCGCGGGTGCTGGTGCAACTGGGCCGACTCGGCCAGCACTTCCTGCCCTATATGTGGCTCTACCGGCTGTTTGCCTTCATCATCATGCCGCGCCAGCACCATCAGGAGTCGCGCAACCTCTTTGTGCGCGAGGCTCGCAAGCTCTGCCAGAAAGAGTTCAAGCGCTGGTTCCGCCTCGCCACCGAGGTTAACCCGCTGATGCGTTACTTCCGCGAACGCTCCCTGCCCATACCCACCCTCTATGTGATGGGGGAGGAGGATCATATGTTTCTGGCACCGGTGCGCGAACAGGTGGCCCGCGATGCCAGCTCCTCATTAGCGGTGATCGAACAGTGCGGCCATGTCTGCAATGTGGAGCAACCGGAGCAGTTTAATCGCCGTACCTTGGCATTTATTCAATCGCTGGGGGGCGGGAGAAAATAATCTTCAGCATGCAGAATGGGTTCTGTGGCGAAAAAACGAAAGTACAAGATGAATCAATATATTCATCACCTTATTGGTTGTCTAAACAGGCAAATTGCCAGAATATACAGTAATACTTCTATTCTCTGAGTATGTGGAGTGGCACAGTCTTGGTGATGAACTTCATGTATTAAAATGCGTAATTTAATTCTAGATGATTAGCTTTTTAGTTGGCATTCACATTAGTGTTAATGACAAAATGTTCTCTAAGATTAAATATGTTCGGAGGTATATCATTTTGTGGATTAGGAACTTCAGTAGGATTAAATCTAGATTCGTAAACCTCTCTAATTATTAGAGGTATGAATTCTTCAGACTGTGCTTTGGTTATCTCACCCAGATTTGCATTTATATCGACTTCTATTGCTAATCCCGCTGCCGCTTGAAATGGTGTGCGTTTTAGTGCATAAGTGAACCGCTCTCTTAATTGCTTGGGAAGTCCAGCAATGATAATAGGCAACATATCTGGATGGAAATCAAAACTTACACAATAATCACCAGCTCCAAAATTACAATTTGCTGATGCAGTCATTAGAGAGTCATCAATTTTAGCAAACATATTAAGTCTTGTTTGGAACATGTGAAAATCAGTGCTTTTATTGAGCCCCATTCTCAATAGAGCCATTCCGAAATCCGGCGCAAATTTTCGTAAAACAGGAGTGGATAAGTATTTTGGTGCTAATTGACGTTCTATTTCATCCCAATTTGATTCAAATTGTTCAAAATCAATATGAAGTAGTGGCTCTAACGTTTTGAAACTAAAAACAACAAGTTCTCTACCATTACAAAGCCCAAATTCATCACAACATATTTCTGGGTGAATAGCGTAGCTATATGCTTGTTGGACATGGTTAGGGTCCAACAAATCTTCGGTCGGACTTTTTGCATCAAGCACGAAAACTGGACGCTCATCTATATAAAATGTGTAGTCTGGAATCGTAGTTACTGCGTGATTTCGCGTTCCAACACGTATAAAAGGATTTCTTAGGGTTTTGCTTCTTGCAATTCGATGCTTGCCTGTAGGTAGATATCCTAATTTTTTAAGTATCGGTGCAATAACAAGCTCTCTGACTGAATCCTCTTTGAACTCTGGGTCATCGAAAGTTGACTTATCTATACCTTCAAACATATGTTGCCTCCATTTTTAATGTCTATAAGTCTATTTAGTAGCAAATTATTATGTGGATTTTTATTATACGTATATTTAGTGGTGGTTTATATATTTAATATATAAGAGGCATTTCAACTACCCACCTGCCAGTGGGGATTCATTTCAAAATATATAAAATATATCCTAATTAGCTGGTCACGAGTGTAATGAGTATTCATTACTTATCCCATAGCAGCAAAAATGGCTACCGCACGGGGTTGCAGCTCCCCGAGTGCTGTTTTTAACCAAATTGAACATCGGGAAATCATGGGCTTACCTCGGCTGCCTTTGGGGCTATGAGTGCCGGATGAGAAAGATATCAAACGTAGACCAATTAAAGTGAGTAAAAAGTTAGTTATCGCTCGGATTTTGAAAGGTTTTTTGACGGGGATCAGACTTGAGCCAAGTTGGCTGCGGGTTGAGTGGGTAAGGGGAGTTCAATAAATAAACAGATAAAGCATCCTTGGCGACTGGCGCCAAGTGACATAAATGGCTGGGCGATATCACTGTTATGCCCTGTTATAAGGGCGATTTATTTCGGGTCATCGAGCAGACCGGCCATGTTTGTCGAGGGTGTTCAGTAGCCGGTCATCTCCAGATAGCCGACCCCCTTGGCATCCCCCGAGACAGAGACTGCACCCTCCCAGTAGTCAAAGCGACCTGTCATGGCCTGATTGGGCTGACGGGCTTTGATGGTGAGGTTCATTCCGGCGGCGTTTAGCTGCCACTCGACGGGGTAATTCTGCCCCTTGGGGCCGCGCCAGATGTTGCCCGGGGTGAGGCGAATCGCGTCGGGGGCGAGCACCCGGCTGCTGCCGTCCCGCTCAATCAAGATACCGTAGCGGTTTTCTGGCTGGTTTTCGGGATTAGCGCGGCCCGATTTGGTGCGCAGGCGAAACAGCATCAGTTCGCGGCCATCGGCCAGTTGCAGCGAAAACCAGTCCCAGCCCGATTGCCACTCGGCCAATACTGAGCTGCTCCACTCGTGATCAAACCACCCTTGTCCAGTCACGGTGCGGGTCTCGCCATCGCGAGTCAGGGTGCCGCTCAAATGCAGGCGCGGGTAGGAGTAGTAAAAGGAGGCGTTGCCCGGGCTCTTCTCGCTGTAACCGGCCTTGCCTTGCAGCACCAGCGGCTTGGCGGCAGTGACGGTGAGGTTCAGGTCGCCAATCTTGCTCTGCACCTTGAGGGTGGCAGGGAAGAGCGCCGCCCCTTGCGAGGCAAGTCGCCACTCCCTGAGCCAATATTGGCCGCCGCTGGCCCCCGCCAGTCCCGGCCCCTGCCGACTGGCCCGCTCATCTTGCTGGTGAGAGCCACGGTCGAGATCCGTGATGGCAAACTGGGCCAGCCAGAGCTGGGGGGTGAGCCAGGGGTTGCTGGTGCGGAGTTCTTGCTCGATCCCTTGGCGAAACAGGGTCCACTGCATGCCATATTCGCGCCCCTGTTCATCCTTGAGATTGCCGGTGAGATACCACCACTCGGAGCGGTAATCGGGGTGGGCAGCGTGATCCTCCGGCAGTTTGATAGTTTGCCCCGGCAGCACCTTTTTAAAGCTGTCGTTGCCACCGCCGAGCAGGGCGCCCAGATCGCTGGCAGCGATAGCCCCGCTATAGAGCGTCCAGAGCATACCCAGCGCCAGCGGCCACCCTTTGATCTGTTTCATACCACTCTCCTTGCCGCATACCAGGATGCCAATGCGCCACGTATCAGGTGTGAGAGCCAGCATGCTGGCGTATCTCGCGGTTGTTGGCTCATACCACTCTCCTTGCCGCATACCAGGATGCCAATGCCCCACATACCGGTGCCAGCAACAGGGCGGTGACGGCATGGAGGGGGGCGGCCTCGAAGGCGAGGCGCCAGCCAAAGGCGCGGGGGTTAACCACCTCGATCAGCACCCAGGCAAGGCCATAGCCCACCGGCAGGGCCAGCAGGGCGGTGAGCAGCCCCAATCCAGCCCCTTGCCACACCAGCAGCTGGCGGCAGTGGCGGGGGCTCAAACCCAGACTCTGCAAGGTCTGCAGCTCGCCACGGCGTGCCAGCCCCAGCACCATAAAGGCCGAACCAATGCCGACAAAGGCGATGCCGAGGATCAGCAGTTTCAATAGCTCGGTCACCACAAAGGTCTGGTCAAACACCTTGAGCGCCGCGCTGTGGATGGCGGGGGCGGAGAGCAGGTTTAGCTGCTCGCCAAAGCGCTCGCGCAGGCGGTCGGCCAGCAGCTCGGGGTCGTTGCTAAAGAGGGCGAGGGATTGCACCGCTCCCGCCTCGAAGGCGTGCAGAATTTGCCCCTTGTCGCTGCCGTAGTCCTGATAGACGCCGGTGACGGTGAACTGCCTTGGCCCCTGCTCGCCGCTCACCTCAAGGGTCTGTCCCACCTTGACCCCGAGGCGCACCGTCAGCGGTTCGCTCGCCAGCACCTCGTCGGGGCGGGTCGGCCAGCGTCCGGCCAGCAGCGGATAGGCCGCTTTAAGCTGGGGGATAAAGTCCATCTGCGCCCATTCGATAGGCTGCCCCTGCCAGCGGGCGGGGTGCACCGAGCGGCGCGAAGCGGCGCTCACCAGTGGATTGGCGAGCAGGGTCTCGAGGGTGGTGTCGCTCAAGGTGCCCTTGTTGCCCGCCACCCCCTTGGGGGCGGTGACATAGAGATCGGCGGCCAGACGCTGGCCGAGCCAGATCTCCACGCTGGAGCGAAAGCTCGACACCATGACCCCGATGCCGATGGCCGCCGCGATGGCGAGCTGCAACGCCATCACCGCGATGGCGGTGCGGTCGAGATGATAGAGGGTCTCGGCCACCCCGAGCCGGGCGGTGAGGGGGCCGCCCGCGCGCCGTCGCAGCCAGCCAAGCAGGCCGCGCAGGGCATCGGGCAGCCAGAGTGCCATGGCCAGCAGCCAGCCGCCGGCGATAAACAGCGCACCGGTCAGACCCGTTTGCGGCAACCACAGGCACAGAGCGCACAGCTGCAAGATGGCGATGGCCAGCACGCGCCGTCGCCACGGGTGAGCGGGGGGACGGCTGCTTCCCGCTCGCAGTTCGAGGGGGGATTGGCGCAGCAGTTGCCACCAGCCGGGCAGGTTGGCAGCCAGCGTGCCGAGCAGCCCGATCAACAGCGCCTTGAGCAGGCTCACGGGGGAGAGGCGCAACATATCGATGGGGTTGGGCCCATAGAGATCGGCCAGCGCCTGGGTCAGTTGCCCCATCAGTGCCAGCGCCAACAGGCTGCCGAGCAGCACCCCGAGCAGGGTGCCCACCGTGGCGAGAATAAGCAGCTCCAGAATGAGCCAGCGCAGCACCCGTCTCGGCCCCATCCCCAGAATGATCAACTGGGCCAGCTGTGGGCGGCGCACGCTCTGGACAAATCGCTGGGCGTTGAACACCAGAAACAATCCCACCGCCACAGCTAGCAATGAGAGCGCCGTCAGGTTGAGGGCCAGTGCATCGCCAAGCTGGCTGGCATCGAGCGCCGGGCTGATGGGCTCAAGCCACAAGGGCTGGTTCGGGTAATCGGTTTGCAGGGTGGCCTGCAGGGTGCGAGCCTCGGCGTCGCTTAATTTGAAGACGATGCGATCGAGCCGACCCGCTTTGCCCAGCAGCGGCTGGGCGAGGCCGATGTCGGTTATCAGCAGCCGCTCCATGGGCACGGCGCCCGGTTCAAAGGTGCCCGCCAGCGTCAGGGTCAGAGGGCGGGCGCTGGCGCCATCGTTGCCACCCAATACAAAGCGGCGGCTCTGGCCCGCTTGCCAGCCAAGGCGCTCCGCTTCGGGGGCCGCCAACCAGATGCTGTCGTTGCGGTTGAGGGAAAAGGCAGGTTCGCTCGCGGGTTGGGCGCCAAACAGCTGGCGCAGGGGGCCGGGGTTGAAGAGATCCATTCCCAGCAGTTGAAAGCTGCGCCCCTCTTCATCCTTGAGCCAGCCATGGAGCTGGGGCATGGCATCGAGGGCGGGTTGGCTGGTCACCAGCTGCACGTAAAGCTGTTCATCCAGCCCGCCAGCGGGGGCCAACCGGTAGTTGGCTTCCCCCGCCAGCTGGCTGCGGGCGGCGACGAAGTTGGTGCGGGCACTGTGATTGAGCAGCTCTATGGCCACCACCAGCGATACCCCCAATACCAGCCCGGCCAGACTCATCAACAGCAACCAGGGGTGACTGCGATAGAGGCGCAGCAGCGCTTTGAGTGGCAGCATCAGCGAGCCCCCGACAGACGCAGTCGCTGTTTAGTCATGACGGGGCCCCTTGAGTTCGATAAGTTGCCCCCCTTCGAGGCGCAGCACCCTGTCTGCCAGCGCAGCATAGGCCGGGTTGTGGCTTACCAGCAGCAAGCCTGCGCCGGTATCGCGCACCGCCGCCACCATCAACGTCATCACCTGTTCGGCATTGTGTTCATCGAGGCTGCCGGTGGGTTCGTCGGCGAGTAGCCACTGGGGCTGATGGATCAGGGCGCGGGCCAGCGCCACCCGCTGTCGCTGGCCGCCGGAGAGCTGCTCCGGCCAGGCTTGGCGCTTGTGGCTCATATCGAGCCGGTGCAGCAACTGGTCAATCTTTGTCTCATCCGGTGGCAGCCCGTTGATGGCGAGCGGCAGGGCCAGATTCTCGGCCACGGTCAGGGTCGGCAGCAGGTTGAAATCCTGATAGACGATGCCGAAATGGCGGCCCCGCAGGCGCGCCCGCTCGTCGGGGGAGCGGTTGTCGATCCGGGTCTCCCCCAGCCAGATCTCCCCTTCATCCGGTGCAATCAGCCCGGCGATCAGATTGAGCAGGGTGGACTTGCCGCAGCCGCTTTGGCCCAGCAGCAGGGTGATCTCGCCAGCGGGGAGGGCGAGATCGAGATGGTGGAACAGCGGCAGTCGTTCACTGCCGTTATCGAAGCTCTTGCAGAGGTTGCGAAGGGTCAGCATGGGATAACCGTTTGATGGTCAATGGCTTTCATCATGCTTGGTACGCTAGCACGGCCAGCATCGATCAACACCCCTTACGGTTGATCAAGAGTGCCAGTTAGTGATCAAGGCGGCAAAAGAGCAGTGGATCCTCGCTGGATCCCGCTTGCCCGAGGTGGTTAGAATAGGGGCTTCCATGGGTCACAGGATGAGCAAGGATGTTACACAAGCAAGTCAGTTTTATCATCGATAGCAAGGGCAACAAGCAGGCTGCCGTCGTCCCCATCGAGATCTACAACGAGCTGATGACCCTGCAAAAGGCACTCTCCGACAACCGGCCGGGGGAGCGCGAGCTCTACCACTTCAACGGCAAGGGGGCCGAGGCCCACGGTTATCCGGTGGGCAAGCGGCAAAATCCGGGCTTTATGGTGCTGGCCGGTTCCACCGCCAATGGCGAGGATGCCGCCTCTCTGCGTGAAGCGGTGATCGAGCTGCGTCACGAACTGCTGGAGAAGGGGGTCATAGTGCCCCGCAGTCAGGGCGGCTTTGTCTTTACCGCCGATCAGCTGTTCAACAGCCCGAGTCTGGCCGCCAGTCTGGTGGCGGGCAATAACCGCAGCGGTCTGGATGCCTGGCAAAACAGCGCAGGCTATACCCTCAAGCAGTCGGGTTTCGGCAAGAAATAATCCCGCGTTTCGACAGCAAACCAATTAAGCGTTAATTGACCTGGATGAATTTTTCTTTTCATCCAGGTGCTAGCATGATTGCCAGATGGTTCTAAAAGGAAGAGACCATGTCTGCGCTCACCCCTGTTATTTTGCTGCTTTCCCTGTTTATCCCTCCCGCCCATGCCAGTAGTGGCCCTGTTTTGTTGACATCCTCCGCCATCGGACTTTTTTGTGTCGGATTGTTTGTGTTGGCCTACGCCCTGGTGATGGCTGAAGAGTATCTGCAACTGCGCAAGTCCAAACCCGTGCTGGTGGCCGCCGGGGTGATCTGGATCCTGATCGGTATCGCCTATGCACAGCAGGGGATGAGCCCTGTCGCCGAGCAGGCATTTCGCCATACCCTGCTGGAATATGCCGAGTTGATGCTGTTCCTGCTGGTGGCGATGACCTATATCAACGCCATGGAGGATCGGCGGCTGTTCGATGCCCTGCGTGCTTGGCTGGTGCGATCCGGCTTTCACCTGCGCACCCTGTTCTGGTTGACCGGAGGACTTGCCTTCTGTATTTCGCCGGTGGCAGACAACCTGACCACTGCGCTCTTGATGTGCGCCGTGGTGTTGAAGGTGGCCAACGGTGATCGACGTTTTGTCAATCTTGCCTGCATCAACATAGTGATCGCCGCCAACGCCGGAGGGGCGTTCAGTCCCTTTGGCGATATCACCACCCTGATGGTGTGGCAGGCGGGCAAGGTGCAATTTGGCCAGTTCTTCACCCTGCTTATTCCCTCTCTGCTCAATTTTCTGGTACCGGCCATCCTGATGAGCCTGATGGTGCCGCGCCATGTGCCGGAGGCTGATAACGAGGTGGTCGATCTCAAGCGGGGGGCCCGCCGCATCGTCGCGCTGTTCCTGCTGACCATCATCACGGCAGTGCTATGCCACAGCTTTCTCCATCTGCCGCCTGTGCTCGGCATGATGCTGGGGCTCGGTTATCTGCAGTTTTTCGGCTTCTATTTGCGCAAGTCGCTGCCGCGATCCCTTGCCCGCAAGCGTGCACTCTATGAACGCAATGGAGATGAGGTGCGGTTGCGCAGTCTGGGTTCTGTGGTGCCATTTGACGTGTTCAACAAGGTGGCCAAGGCGGAGTGGGATACCCTGCTCTTCTTCTACGGGGTGGTGATGTGTGTCGGTGGGCTGGGCTTTATGGGCTATCTGGAGCTGGTATCACACTGGCTGTATGACGCTGGGGATCCCACCATGGCCAACATCTTCATCGGGGTCTTGTCCTCCGTCATCGACAACATTCCCGTGATGTTTGCCGTGCTCTCGATGAACCCGGATATGGCGCTGGGGCAGTGGCTGCTGGTGACCCTGACCGCCGGAGTGGGCGGCAGCCTGCTCTCCATCGGCTCTGCGGCCGGGGTAGCCCTGATGGGACAGGCCCACGGCATGTATACCTTCTTTGGCCACCTGAAGTGGCTGCCTGCCATCTTGCTCGGTTATCTGGTGAGCATAGGGGCGCATCTCTGGCTCAACAGTGCCCAGTTCTGAACGTCTGGGCGCCAGTACGAAAAGAGGCTTCCGTTGACGGAAGCCTCTTTCGTTTTCCTGACAGGAGGGAGGGGGATCAATTGCCTCGCTTGCCGGTCAGCAGCCAGTAACTCAGGGTAGATCCCACGCCGCAGCAGGCGATGGCGATGGCCATGGGCAGCGGCGAGTGGGGCGGATTGAGGTTGACCAGAATGCCGACCAGGGCGCCGATGCCAAAGCGCAGGGTGCCCGCCAGTGCCGATGCGGTGCCCGCAGATTGCGGGAAGTGGCCCATCAGGCCGGTCATGGCGTTGGCGCCCACCAGACTGATATGGCCGACAAACAGTACCACCGGAATGACGATGCCCCACAGGCCGCCGGTCTGGCTCCAGGCGTTGTAGACCAGCAGGGCGCCCGCGCAGGGCAGCACCAGCAGACCGTATTGCAGCATCCGCTCGGCGCCCACCCCTTTCACCAGTCGGCTGTTGACGAAGGTGACCACCATCATCAGCAGAATATTGAGGCCAAACAGCCAGCCGTAGTGCTCGGTCGGCACCTTGAAGTACTCGATATAGACGTAAGGGGAGCCGCTTAAGAAGGCGAACATGCCGGAGCTGGAGAGGGAGCCGCACAGCACATAACCCATGGCGCCGCGATGGGAGAGCACCCCCCAGTAGTTCTTGAGGATCTGGCCCAGATTAAGGGGTTGGCGGTGCTCCGGTTTCAGGGTTTCCTGAATTTTCCACTGCATCACCAGACAGATCAGCAGACTGATCCCCACCAGCAGCCAGAAGATCACCCGCCAGTCGGCGTGGGCACTGATATAGCCGCCCACCACAGGGGCCACCAGCGGCGCCAGGGTCATCACCAGAATGACGAACGACATGGCGCGAGAAAACGCATCCTTCTCGAACAGGTCGCGCAGCAGGGCGTTGACCACCACAGAGCCCGCCGCGCCGCCCGCTGCTTGCAACATCCGATAGGCCAGCAATTCGGGCAGGGAGTCCGCCATGGCACAGCCCACCGAGGCGATGGCAAACATGATGAGCCCCGCCAGGATCACCGGCTTGCGGCCATAGCTGTCGGCCAGCGGGCCGTAGAAGAGCTGGCCAATGGCAAAGCCGCCCAGAAAGGCGCTGATGGTGAGCTGGGCGCCGTCGATACTGGTGGCCAGATCCCGGGCGATGGCCGGAATGGCGGGCAGATACATATCCACCGCCAGCGGGGTCAGACCCGCCAGAGCACCGAGCAGGATAAACAGGAAACGGGGGGAGAGGGCGGCAGCCTGAGCTGTTGGCGATTGGGGCATAGGGTGTCCAGTTGATGCGAAACGTCGGGTTGAAAAGCGCGAAAAAAGCAGTCTATCAGTTTTGTCGCGGCTATGGATCCGGTATGGCGAGCCAGAGTCCGGGCTCGGCGGCAAAGCGCGGGGCAAACCAGTGCTGGCGCACCGCGGTGGGCATTTCGCTCGCGGCGATGGGGCGGCGACTGAGGCGGCAGGCTCCCTGAGAGAGTGCCAGCGCCGCATCCCCCTTGTACCAGCCATCGGTCACCGGCAGAGCTGTGGTCTCCCGCAGCAGCCGCACGCCCCACTGGGTCACCAATGCCGGGCACGCTGTTTCTGCCAGCCTTGCCGCCTGCACCATGGCGGGCGGACGGGGCAGGGTGAAGGTTGCGCCGAGCAGCAGCAATCCGGCCACCGCGACCAGCCACTCAGCACGGCGCGACAGCCAACCTGCCAGCAGCACAATACCGAGCAGGGTGATGGGGGCCAGATGGCGGGGATTGTCGGGATTCTGGCCAAACAGGGTCCAGAGCAGCAGGGCGAGCCAGTAGAGCGTCCAGAGCGGGGGAGGGGCAGCAGGGCGGTTTTTTGATCTTTGCCAAAGCGGCAGTACCAGTAGCGCTCCAACAGCCACGGGCCAAAGCGGGGTGAGCTGATCTTTGAAGGTGCGCGCCCAGCTCAGCAGCCGATCGCCATGGGCCGCCGCCGTGTTGCCCCACAGGGTAAAGTGGCCATCGGTAAAGCGCCGCCCTTCGCTGAAATAGGCCCAGCCATCGGCCTGCCAGACAAACAGCAGGCAGGCTAGCCCCACCAGCACGATGGGGAGCACAAACCTGAAGCGCGTTTCCTTCTGCGCCATCCCGAGCCACAGGGGCAGCAACGCCAGCACAAAATAGGAGGGACGCAGCGCCAGCATAAGGCCCAGTAACAGACCCGCCAGCGCTCTCTTGCGCTGCTGCAAGGCCAGCAGCGTTCCGAGCCAGGCGGCAAGCGCGGGCCCGTCCGAGAGGCCGGAGAGCGCCAGCGTCGGGGTGAGCGGCAGTGCCAGTACCAGCAACCAGACGGGGGCGAGCAGGCTTGGCCGTTGCCACAGCTTCACCGCCAACAAGGCGGCGAGCGGCGCCAGCAAACTGCTCCCGAGCAGACTTGCCCACTGCACCGCGCGGGCCGGATCGTCCACCGCCAGATTGATTAGCCGCGCCAGCCAGATAAAGGCGGGGTAGCCCGGAAAGTGGGGGGAGAACTCCAGCACGCTAAAGCGCGTCACCCCGTGGGCAAAATTGAGGGCATCGTCGGAATCGAGCGCCACCGGGAAGGCCAGCAGCCAGCCGAGCCAGGCCAGTTGCAGCAGGATCAGTAAGTAGGGTCGATTAGCGAAGCGTAATCGGCCGTGGTGACGCCCCCCTTCTCCCCTTGCGGGAGAAGGGTTGGGGATGAGGGGGGCCGTCATCATCGATGAGAGGCCATCAAAGCGGCGCCAGCACGGCCATCAGCGCTTTTTCTGCATCGCTAAAGGCGGCGGCATCGGCAGGCTTGGCGCCCACCCCGAATACCCCCGGGTTGCCGATGGCATCCAGCACCTTGGCCAGCGCCTGTTCGGCTGCCTTGCGATCCCCTTCACTGAGTGATGGGAGGATCAGATCGAGGAAGCGCTTGCTCTTGACCACCAGCACCTTGGCGGTCTGGTAGTCGCCAAGATTCTGGCTGGCCCCTTCGAGGCGGCGCTCGATCTCCGCCTTGTAGGCGCGGTTGAGCAGGGCGGCGGTGGCGGCGGCATCTTTGGCCTTGATGGCGGCGGCCAGCGGCGCTTGCAGTTCCACCTTGTGGTGCTGTTCCAGATAGGCCAGCTCGTCGGCAATCTCGCTCAAGGTGGCGCTGGCATCCTTGCCGTCAGTGGCGGCGCCCAGCAGCGCTTCGCGGGCGTCGATCAGTGGCTCCTTGCCGGCGGCGGCGTAGGAGTAAGCCTGCGCCTGCCCGCAGAGGGCCAGCAGCAGGGTGAGGGCGAGTAAACCCGGGCGTATGGTCATCCTGTTCTCCTTACTTATGCCAATGGCGCGGCACTCATGCCACGCTCTGGGTTTCAATCACGGTGTTTTCGTTGCGATGGTTAAAGATGGCGTGACGTCTGTCCACCCCGTCGATCACCATGTCGGCGGCCATCATTCCCATCTCCATGGCGGTGTCGGTGAAGATGTAGCGGAATGTCCCCTGACGGCCGGTCATGATGAGGTTACTGATCGGCATTAGCGCCTTGATGGCTTCGTTACGACGGGCCTGATAGCCCAAATCCATCAGCGGATAGGCGTATTCGCTGCGGGCTTCGAAGGTCTCATCGCCAAGCTTGGCGGTATCGACACCGAGGCTCGCGAGATCGGCGGTAACCCGACCGCGCAGATCGGCCAGCGGCGCCTGCCAGGTGGCATCCCCCGGATTGCAGGGGATCTCCAGCATCACCGAGGTCTGGCCCTGGGGCGCCATAAAGGGGCTGCGGCGGCGCGGCTCCTGCAAACGAGTGGCCAGAATATGGGGATCGGAGAGGTACTGCCAGGTGTTGTCCGACAGGTTCTCCTGCTTGAGTGGCATATTGACGAAGCGAAGCGACCGGTAGTGCAGATCGCACGGCAAGCCCAGATGCTGGCAGGTGAGCGGCAGCGGCAGGGTGGAGATCACCTGATCAAAGCGCTCACTCTGCTCAATGTCATCTTGTTTCCAATAAACCCGTTCGATGCGGCCATCGGCCTGCTCAAGGCGGGTGATGGTGGCGCCGGTTTTGAGCTCAACGCCCTCTGCCACCAGTCGCTCCCCCAGAGTGGTGAAGATCTGGCCGAAGCCATATTTGGGGTAGCGGTATTTGCGGGCATAGGTGCGCACCGAGATACTGCCGTTACGTCTTGGCAGCAGGCGGCGCGCCACGTCTTTGAGATCGATGAGGCTGATACGCTGACCGGCCCAGTCGGCGGAGAGCTTGTCTGGGTTGATGCCCCACAGTTTGCCGGTGTAGCCCTCGAAGAACTGGCGATAGAGGGTGCGGCCAAAGTGACTCTGGATCCACTCGGCAAAGCTCGCCTTGGCAAAATCATCCGGCTTCTTGCTAAAGGGCAACAGCAGCAAGTCTTTTACCGCACCGGCCATCAGGGCGAGCGGCGCCGTCTTGAGCAGGTTGGGCAGGTTCAAGGGGTAGTCATAGGTGCGCCCGCCAAAGCGGATGACGCTCTTGCGCTCGGCGTGGAGCAGGTCATCCCCCATCAGCTCGTCGATAAAGGCGAGCAGCTCGGGGTTTTTGGTGATAAAGCGATGACCGCCGTAGTCAAAGCGATACTCACCATCGCGCCCCTTGAAGGTCTGGGTGGCGCACATGCCGCCGACCACCGGCTCCTGCTCGAACAGGGTGACGGCAAAACCGGCGCAGCGCAGGCGCCAGGCCGCCATCAAACCGGCGGGGCCAGCGCCCAGCACTGCAATGCTTTTCTTGTTGTTATCGCTCATGACCTATTCCGAAACTGCTTGATAGATAAGGGAACCGCGCCAAGGCGCGGCTCCCGAATAGTGTTGTTACCCCGTGCCCTTGTTGCCACAGGGCGTGCGGGTTCAGCCTTTGCCAGTCGCGGCACTCACCTGCGGACGATAGCTGCGCTGCCAGAGGGTCACGAAGATCGCCAGATAGAGGGCCCAGGTCAGCAGCTGCAAGCCAGCGGGTGAGGCATTGTAGCCAAACAGGGCACGCAGGAAGGTACCAAATACCCCCTGATCGTCGAGAATGTGGCTGATGTCGAACACCGGCGTGGTCCAGAAGGTGATGATCTCAGCCGCCTGCAACATGTTGACGGCAGACGAGAGCAAGCCTGCGGCGATGATGATGATAAGCAGGCCGGTCCAGCGGAAGAAAGGCGCCAGCGCCACCTTGCGGGTGGAACGCAGCAGCCCCCACACCAGCGCGATGGAGACCAGCAACCCCGCCAGCGCGCCCATCAGGCCGGATTGCAGATCGACCCCTTGGCCCGAATAGAGCAGGGCGGAGAAGAAGAGCACGGTTTCAAACCCTTCGCGCATCACAGCAAGGAAGGCGAGCAGCACCAGACCAAACAGGTTGCCGCCATCGATGGCTGCATCTATGCGCGCCGTCATGGCCCCTACCTGGGATTTGGCCTGTTTTTGCATCCAGATCGCCATATAGGTGAGCACCAGAGTGGCAAACATCAGGATCCCTGCCATCAACAGGTGGTTGTAGCGCTCGCTCTCGAACTGGCTCACCACCACCTGGAACAGGAAGGCGACGACAAGTGAGGCGATAAGGCCAAGCCCCACCCCCAGATAGATGAACTTGTTGTAGCGGCTCGCCCCCAGCTTGGCGAGGTAGGAGAGGCAGATGCCGACCAGCAGGAAGGCTTCCAGCCCCTCGCGCAGGGTAATCAGAAAACTTGCAAACATCAGGATTGAGGCTCCGTAGCGGGCGTGACGGGGAGAGGCTGCAGGGTAAGTTGCAACCGATTTAGCTGCACTATGGGTGGCTCCGGCAAGCTCGGCTCGGCGGTGCGCACCGCATCATTGACCCACTTGGGGTAGGTGCGGAAATTGAGTTTGATATCGGCCTTGAAGGGCCCTTGGGCATCTGCAGGTAGCGGCCAGGCTTCATCGCGCCAGCCATCGGCCGGAATGCGGGTATCTTCCAAGAGCTTGGCGTAGCGCCAGAACTTGAGCCCCACCGGCTTGCCCTCGGCATCACCGAACACTTTTCTGAACAACCGAGCATTCTCAGGGACAGCGCCATCCACCGGCTGGCCGCTGGCAAGCACCAGCTTGCCGCTGGTGTCGGTGACGGTCAGCTCCAGCCAGAGTTCACGAAAATCGGCCACCCCGGTGGGCAGGGCATGGCCTGCGCCGGTATTGGCGACCCGCACCACCAGCTGCTGACTATCGGCAGCCTGTTCGATACGGGCGGAGAGGGTAGCGCTGGAGCGCAAGAGCGCCAGGCTCTCCTGCTCGAGTTCTGGATTGCGCAGCCCCACCAGCTGGTGCTGGGCGCCGGTAAAGTTGTGGCGATAGAGCCGCGCCTTCATGGTGCCGTTTTCGGTGGACTGGCCCGCCACCGGCGCACCGCCATTGCCCGGCTCCGGGTTCATATGGCAGTCGATACAGGTGCGCCGTTTGGCAGGATCCTCGGCCTTGGCGAAGCTGGACTTTTCCCACTCGTCCCAGGTATTGACGATATTGGCGCCAGTGCCCGGAGCAAACTCGTTGTGGCACGACTTGCACAGGGCCGCATCGCGGTAGAAATCCTTCTGATAGGAGGCTTTGTGGGCCGCCGGGCGGGCGTTGATCTGCCGCTCGGCCAGCCAGTGCTGGAGGCTGCCGCCCGGGGCATCCTCGAACACATAGCTCTCGCGGTCTTTCAAATTCACGGTAAAGGCGCTGTTGCCGCCCGCATCTTCCACTTTGGTGATGCGATGACAGAGCACGCAGCCGGTCCCTTCCTCCACCACAGGTTCGCCCGCCTTGTGGGCGGCAATCAGCGAGGCGCCGCCCTGCTCGAACATGTGGGAGCCCTTGGGCAGATCCAGCTGGCCGGTCATCACCTGCTGGGGCATGTGGCAGCCTTGGCACCACTGACCGAACGCTTCCCCTTCGGTTTCGCGGGCCAACGCCTGCACCACCTTGTAGTAGGGGTGGGAGTTGCCCATCAGCCGGTGGTTGCTCTCGCTCCAATCTTTGAAGGCCTGTTGGTGGCAGTTCTGGCAGGAGGCGGAGTTGAGCCACTCCTTCGGGTGGGTAGTCGGCGCCTTGGCGGGATCCGTGCGCGGGGCATCGAGTCGCAGCCAGTTGGCAAGATAGGGGAGGTTGCCATCGGCGGTGACGAAGGCGTGCAGATCTTCCATCATCGCTTTCACTTCCGGCTGGGGCTTGGCGGGGTCAACTGCCTCGGCCCCATCGCGGGTGTCATGGCCCATGCCGCCCTGAGTCTGCTGGGTCATGCGCAGGTATTCGCCGACAAAATCCCCCGCCACCATGTTGGTGAGGTTGGCGTGGCCGTTGATGGCGTTGTCGCCGCTCTTCTGGCGATGGGCCGCCATCAGATAGCGGTTGGTGAAGTTGAACCCGTCCAGATGGCAGGAGTTGCAGCTCATCCAGTTGTCCCCCGCCATGGGGAAGCGTGAGTTGGACGCTGTGTTACCTAGGTTGAACAGCCGCTCGCCGCGCTGAAGCGGCTCGGGACGCGGATCCGTCTCTACCAGCTTGGCGAAGTGGGGCACATCGACGGTGACCCGGGCAAACGGGCCGCTGCCGCCACTATTGAGGCGGGTGAGATCCTGTCCCATGGCGTTGTGCACCAGAATATGGTCACCGTCGATCAGCAGATCCCGCGGATTCTGGCCCGGCAGGTGACGCAAGAGCTGGGTCGCCTTGGCGCCCCCCTGAAACTTCTTGCGGCGGTGGCGGTTGTTGTTGGACTTGCCGCTGCGGGAGAGGTCAAACACCAGCAGATCTTCCGAGCCCGCCAGGGTCAGATAGACCCGCTTGCCATCGGCGGCAAATCGGGCTGCAAACGGGTTGGAGACAATCTGGCTGCGGTTGCCGACGCTTGGCAGGTTGATCTGTAAAAAGAGCTGTTTTCTTTCATCGACCCGCTCTTTCTCCTCATCGAGATCGATGATGGATACGGCCGGGAAGACGGTGCTCTGAAACTGGAAGGGGTGGCTGAAGCTCCACAGCACATGAGGCAACCAGGCCTCGCTGCCATCGGGGGAGAGGGCGATGCCATCGAGCAGGCGCGGCAGGCCCTGCGAGTCGCTCGGTGTGTCGCTGTGGGTCTCGGCCAGGGTAATGAGCTTGGGCTTGGGAAGCGAAGCTCCCTTGGCGCCGTGGCCAAGCTTGGCGAGATCATAGATGGCGAGCTGGCTTGTCATGGCGTGGGTCAGCAGCAGGCGATCGTCGTCGGTCAGGGCCAGCCCACGGGGTGTCTCGGCGGTTTCTGCATCCAGCTTGAGGTTGCCCGCGCTGTCGTAGGCCTGCAGGCGAGCGGATTCGAACAGCGTGACCCAGAACCACTGCCGCTTGGCATCGAAGATGACCCCATAGGGGCGGTGGCCGGTGGGGATCGCCTTTTCCAGATCGAGATCATCATCCAGCAGCAGCAGGCGATCGCCGCTGTAGTCGGTGACCAGCAGAGTGCCATCATCGGCGCGGGCCAGCTGGCGCAGATCGCCCCCCAGCGGCACCTCTTTCAGGCGCTTGCCGCTATCGCGCTCAAGCAGGGTGACCGAGCCTGCGCTCAGGTTGGCGGTGACGAGGCGCGGGGCGCTTCCCTCCTCATAGGCGAGCATCCCGGCACCCATCTGCTGGGCAGTGGCAAAGGGGCTGGTCAGCAGCAGGGCGAGGGCCAGCAGGGGTGACAAATATGCAGAAAACGATGACTTCAACATGGGATCAGGTGCGCCATTTCAAGATGGTCCAGCGCCAGGCGTGGCGCAGCACCAGAGGAGTTAACGCCAACGCGCTCAGCCAGTGGGCCCAGCTGGCGAGGTTGCCCATGACATCGCCCGGAGTGCCGTGCAGCACCAGCAGCAGGCCGCTGGCCAGACAGATCAGCAGCAGGGCTTCGATAATCCGCCCCGTGGTGCGCAAAAAGGGTTTGTTGCTGCGATTCAACAAGCTGCGATGGGAGAGCCAGAAGGCGCCAAACAGCAGCGGGAACAGGGTGAGCGAGAGCATCACATGAAAAAACAAATTCCAGCGCGCCAGCGACCAGAGCGGGGTCAGCGGCTCCCACAGCAGCAGGCCGGAGAAGAACATCAGATAGAGGGTGCCCTCGGCGGCCTGATGGTGGTAGGCCAGCCACTGCCAGAATTGTCGGGGTGAGAGAGAAAGGCTTGTCATAAAGGCTCCAGCACCCGGGCGGGGCAGCCCGGGGGGAGCAAGTTTATAACGCAGTAAGAGTAATGAAAAGTGTTATCAATTGTATTGCTGGTGAATCAAGGCTGAACAATCACAGTGATCAGGCTCGACTATTTATGCTCCGCCATCCGCTCGGTCACCGCATAGATGAGCGCGGCCAGCGAGAAGGCGAGAAACACCACCACGGACCACTTCATATCGACTTCGTTGATGATGCCATCTTCGAGAAATGCCTTGAGCACCTCCACTCCGGCAATAGTCACCAGCGAGTTGATGACGATGAGCTTGAGGGAGGCAAAGTTGATCTTGCTAAGCCAGTTGCTGCTAAGGGAGGCGCGCTGCTCTTCCGTCTGGATAAATTGCACATAGCCACAGATAGCAACCAGGATCAGCATCTGGGCCACCAGTATAAAGTCCACCAGGGTCAGCACGCCGGTAATGAGATCCAGATAGGGGATCTCGAAAATGTTTACAGAAAGCTGATAGAGCTGCATGGCAAACTTCACCATCAGCAATATCACGCAGATGAGAATGCCAATGTAGAAGGGGAACATCATCAATCTGCTGCCATTGAGCATGAAATTGAATCGACGCATAAAAACTCCAAGGTAAGGGAAGCTGGGTGATTATGACCTGAATAGAGGCTATTGGCAGCGACGTGTCGTCAAGTCACCAAGCTTTCACTATCACCTACTGCAGTACCGGCACAGCTGGTGCTGCAAGTCGTGAAGGTCTATCCCGGTAGCATGGGGGCTACCAGTTTGGTTCATAACTCCAGCTCGATTATGGGGATCTCCCAACGTTCGCTGCGCATCTTGGGTTGATACTCATCCTTTTCCTGCTCTTTACGCCGCTCTACCAAGGCGATCACTCTGGCTTCGCGGATTGTATTCACATCGAATTTCCAGGTTTCTTCTCCCTGTAGGGAGAGGCGAGCGATCTTGTGACTGCGGTGATAGACATGGAGCCTGTCCTGTTTGTCGGGGGCAATGCGTACGGCATCGCCTACTTTCAACGCTCTCAGTTCGTTGTGAATAGTCTGGCCTTCATCACTGTGACCTGCATAGCCCAACACCAGTTGCGACATACCCATCATGGCAAAACGACGTTGTCTGTCCGGTCGGGTTGCGTTAGGTCTCTGCACGTAGCAGTGGGAGGCGATCAGTGGAATATGGGGATTACGTTGATCGTGGCGAGCCATGAGAACCAGCCTTTCGATAGCACGTGTCATCCCCACATAGAAGAGGCGCCGCTCTTCTTCCAGGTTACTGGTCGATAGCTCCGCCGCGCGTTGCCAGCCGCCGTCGAGAAGTATCACATGGCGATACTCCTCCCCCTTAACCCCATGTACCGTACTTAACAATACCCCTTTACCGAAGCGGATCTGGCGCTTTTGCTCGCTCAAATACTCGTAGAGGAACATCAGGAAGTGGTGGGCAGAAAGAGCATGCTCTCCCTGGCTGGCTTGCCACTGAGCAATCAGATCGTGCAGTAGCTCCTCCCAACGGTTGGCCAGTGAGAGTGGAGGGAGAGGGGCTGCAAGTTGCTCTGCTGTCAGCAGGGCATGACCTTGCTGTTGTAGCCAATTCTGATAGCGCAAGATTTCACGGCAGCGATGTACAGGAAAACCGTTCTCTTTATCCAGAGTAAAACGACAGGGAATATCGGCATCTGCCAGCGCCGAGCGAACCCAGGCCAGTTCCTCCTTATCTAGCCCATTACGGGCCAGCACGGCGATAGATTCCAGCGGGCAAGTGGGAGTCTTCTCACGGATAAGCGCGATATGTCTCACGACCTCGGCTGCCTGTTGGGCTGCATCCTGGCACTGCTGGATGATGACGCGACCCTGTGCTGTCTCCATCCCCTCCCAGTGCCCCCCAGCCACTTCCATCTTGCGCCTGTCGTCGATCTCGATGGGATGTGTACGCTTCATGCGATCCTGATTGTGCTCAATCAGGCGGTTGGAGGTCTCGATGATGTGGGCGGTGGAACGATAGTTCCAGGTCAGGAAGTGAGTCTGGGCGTTGTAGTCTTGCTCGAAGCGACGGATAAAGCTGACGTTCGCGTCGCGAAAGGCGTAGATCGATTGGTCATCATCACCCACGGCCATCAGATGCAGTCGGGCCTCCTCATCCTCTTCGCTTTTGCCCACCAGTGCCGCGATAAGCTGGTACTGTTGTTCATCAATGTCCTGATACTCGTCGACGAGCAGAAATTGCAGCCCACCGAGCAGTTTTTCCCGCTGCTCTTCCAATTCGAGACCGAGCTGGTTCTGCTCTCCCCGGAGCAGCTTGATTGCGTCATCAATGATGGTGGTAAAGTCGATATCGTCGGATGTCCGATTTTGCACCGCATTGCCTGTCAGACTCATTGCGAGACCGTGAAAGGTGAATACCGAGACCCGTGCTCCGTCACGCCCCAGCAACTCGGTCAGGCGTCGGCGCAGGGACATCGCCGCATTATGGTTGTAACAGAGCAACATGATCCGCGATGGGGAGATCTGCTTGACCCGCATCAGATAGGCGCAGCGGTGGATAATCACCTTGCTCTTGCCTGACCCCGGCCCTGCCAGTACCAGCAAGTTTTGCTCGGGCGGTGCCTGGACGATCTGTTCCTGGGAACGGTTGTGAAGATCTTCGACGATGCGCTTCCAGGAGTGTTCGCTGGTCGCCAGCTCCAGGATCTTGTTGCGCCCTTTGAAGTAGTGACCGAGGAACTTGTCAGCTTCCATGGAGAAGTAGTCTGTCACCAGCTTTTTGGCTTTCTTGAAGTGCTCCAGGCTGATGCGGGCGTATTCATTCATCACATGGATCTGAATCACCTTCTGGCGATAGTGATGCTCAAGTGGCTGATAGTCTGCCTTGTTGTATTGTTGCTGCCGCTCAGCGGTCAGCGTGAGGGTCATAGCGCTTCGGAACACGGCAAGGCCATTTTGCAGCACGATGGCGTGTTGCTCATGCAGGTAGAGCAGTGCCCGCTCTGCCCCTTTGAGCAACCACTCCTGCTGGCTGCTTGCCTCCCGCTTGTTCATGAGCTGAGCCACATCCATGTCTTCTCGCAGGTATTTGACCAGTTGCTCCAGGGCAAATGACAGCATCACCTGGCGCTGGACACTCTCTTCGCTGCTTGCCAACAGGGTGTAGAGAAAATCGAGGGTGGCGCCAGTGACGCGATGGCGTTGATCAATTGTCTGCTCAATCTGGGACCAGGTTCGGTTGAAGGTGAGTTGGTAAAGATCCCGAGAGAGATATTTGACATCAATGGAGCCTTTATCACCCCCCGAGCGACCATCCTGGGCCCAGCTGGTCAGCAAATTGCGCAGCAAGCCAGGGTTACACCGCTCATGCCCCAGATCTTTGATGGCCTGATTGACCAGTCGAATGTTAAAGATCAGCCCTTGCCCTGTATCAGGTTCGGGTTCTTTTTCACGCAAGGTGTCCAGCATCGCCTTTTCAATGCTGTGTACTTGCCCGCAGAGCACCCGGGCATTGTCTCTTCCTTTGGGGCGAAGCCAGGTAGTCAGTAACATCCCCTGAGAGAGAAGACCGACATCCGCCATCTGGGTGAGTACCCGCATCACTTCGCTGGCCTGAACACCACTTCCCTTGTCTGCCATGTATTGGCCTGCCTCTTCGGCGATGGTATCGGCACTGAGGCCATCATCGTCGGCAGCACTCATCAGCGCCTGGATAACCGCTTGCCATATGGCTTTGGCCTTGGGGGCCAGTTTCAGACTCTCTACCCTTTTCATCGCCTCCTCGGTGGAGGCAAACAGGGGACGACCCTGAAATACCTGAGTGATGTTGTCACTACGTTCCAGATAGCCCGCTCGTTCGAGCCAGGCAATAGCTGTCTTGACTTTGGTATCCGCATTGCTGTCATCGGCAGCGAAGCTGGTTTCTACCTCTGGCTGGTTGATGAGCTCTGCACTGGTGGCGACCAGTGGCGAGTTGTTATCCTGCTTGCCTCCTTTGCTGGCCCTGAGCCTTATTCCGCGCAGAATCTGTTTGATATCGCGCAGGCTGACTTCACTCATGGCCTCGAGCTGAAACTGTTTCTCGATATCTTGTTCATCAAACAGCAATGCGCAGTGGGCTTGTGCTGTATCGCGGCCAGCTCGTCCCGCTTCCTGTAGATAGTTTTCGAGGGAGCCGGGGATATCGGCATGGATCACCAAACGCACATCATCCTTGTCGATCCCCATCCCGAAGGCATTGGTCGCGCAGATGACCCGGATCTCGCCATTGATAAATTGTTCGAGGGTGGTTTTCTTCTGGGCACTGTCCATGCGGGCGTAAAAGCGTGAGACAGGGAGGGATTGTTGCTGACCGAGGAAATCGGCCAGCTCGTCCACGCTGCGCTTGGTTGCGCAGTAGATAACGCAGGAACCGGGCTTTTCCTCACCGAAGAACTGCTCGAGCAGGTTAAGGATATGGCCCTGTTTATTGAGACCGGGGCACTCAACAACGGCATATTCGAGGTTGGTACGTTCAACCCCTCCTTCCAGTCTGAGAAGAGGTCGGGGCTGTTTGTCGAGAAACTGGGCGCAAATATCCTCAATCACATCCGGTTTGGCGGTCGCGGTATAGCAGAAGACTGGAGGCATGGGGACCTGCTGTTCCTTGGCAATGGTGGCGATAGCCTTGGCGCAGTAGAGATAGTCAGGGCGAAAATCATGTCCCCATTTCGACAGGCAGTGCGCTTCGTCAAATACCCAGCCACCGATTTGACGTTGTCGTATTGCTTGTTTGACTGTGCGGTTGCGCAACTGCTCGGGGGAGATATAGAGCAAGGCGATATCCCCCATGCGGATCTGTTCAAGAATCGCGCCTCGCTCTGGTAGCGTCAGCAGCCCCGAGATAGCGGCAACCCCTTCAATACCGGCCTTGTGTTTAAGGTTGTCCACCTGATCCTTCATCAGTGCCTGCAGAGGGGAGATCACCACAGTTAGCGCACCACTGCGCTGGTTGCGCACCACTGCGCTGGTTGCGCACCAGTGCCGGGAGCTGGTAGCAGAGCGACTTGCCGCCGCTGGTAGGGAGTATGCCGAGCAGTGCGACGCCAGCCATGGCCTCCTCGATCAAGGTCTTCTGCAATGGTGTCCCATCAGGCAGGTTGCGGAAGTTGTCGAGCTCGAAGATTCGCTGCAGATGGCGGCGTGCGTCGTGGTTCTCCTGACAATAGCTGCAGTCAGCATGACCGCAGTGACGTTCACGAACTGTGTGAATGATCTCTGCGGTCTGGGGGAAGCGGCGCCAAATCCAGGGAGGCAACACGGAGTTCCCGCCGGACACGGGCAACCAGGCGCAGGCATAAGCCAATGGTAACAGCTGCATGGGTTGACGCAGGGCATCACCAATCACTCGGTTGAGCTGATTGGGGCACGCTTTCTCATGGGCAATGCTCTTGATGAGAGTGGGTAGCTCCGAGACCCGCACTGGCGGGTGGCCTGTCAGTCTGGCAAACACCAGTGACAGACCCTGAGTGTTAAATTGCGCCATGACTCCCTGGTCGAACAGATATTGATAAAGCTGCAATTGGGACAGGGGTAAGGCTTGTAGTGCTATCAGCTGTTCCGAGAAAATCTGCAATGCGAGCCTTGCATCCGCGACCGGATCATTGAGGGTATCCCGAACCAGTTTGTAATCCTTGACCAAGCGGTGATAGGGGTTTTTGGGAAAGGCAAGGGGAGATAGATAGAGGGTATCTATTACCGGCTTTTCGAGAAGTAACTGAGGGCGTATAGCCTGTTTGGCCAACCAGGGGAGATCAAAATCGAGAATATTGTGACCAAGGATCACATCCGCCCCTTGTGCCAGCGCATTTAGCTCCTTGAGTGCGAGATCCTGCGGGCCCTTGAGATTGAGTTCACGACCAGCCAGGAGCGCCCCCAGATGACGGAGTTTTTCGTCCCGGGTCAGTTCAAGGTCAAAGGAAAGAATCTTGTCATCCCCAAACAGGGGCACGACATCAGTCGAGTTCATTAATAGCCATCTCCATCTGGCGTTGACCTCTCATGGCGATAATAAGTGCCAAGATATCAGTGAGTTGGCCGAATATTACCCGAAATGTTGAATGATGGCATCATTCAGAGCCCTCTGGCAGCGGTTCTTTTGGCGGACTCCCGGTTTTGTAAATGCCGCAGCCAGATTAATCGTTCATGTTGGGAAAGTGTCGTTCTGACCATGGCCAACTAACTGATCTTGTGAGATTATTTTACCTCCCCCTCCGTTCGGAACGCATTGTGTCCCTCGACTACTACCAGTGCCATGCCACCGAATTGGCGACTCGTTACCAACAGGTATCTGCGCGCGCCGTGCACGGCGACTGGCTCACACTGCTGGAGCCTTGGCTCCTTGCTGCACCGCGCAGGTTACTCGATGTGGGGGCCGGCAGTGGTCGTGATGCCGCGTTTTTAGCCGAGCTCCATCAGGGCAACATGGTGGTCGCTGTCGAGCCATGTCAGGCACTTGCTGCGCAGGGGCAATGTCATACCTGTGAGGCTGCGGTGGCGTGGGTCAATGATGCTATGCCGGCTCTCTCTCGCGTGACCGGTACTTTTGATCTGATTTTGCTCAGTGCTGTCTGGATGCATCTACCCCCGAAGTCTCGTCCCTTGGCTCTTGCACGTCTTCATGAGCTGCTCTCACCAGATGGTTATCTGGTACTGAGTCTGCGCCTGGTTATTTCGGAGCAGGAGATGCGGGAGCGAGCCATGTATCCGGTAGCTGTCGATGAAGTGGAGCGGCTTGCATTGGAGGGGGGGATGACACTTCTCCATGTGTCAGAACCACAGGGGGATGCCTTGGCGCGTAGCGGCTTGAGTTGGCAGAGTCTTATCCTTGGGGGCGAACATGCACGCCTCCCCTGAGCAACAACTCGCTTTTATTGCCTATCTGCAACGCATCTTTACCGAAGGCGATTTTGTGGCCACTTACAAGTGCGCCTTGCTTCACGGGATTGCAGATATCGCGATTGAGCGCAGTACTGAGACCCATGAGCTGATGGCGGCGCGCACTATTACGCTGGACGAACTGGCCACCAAGTTTGTGGAGCTCTATTGGCAGCACAGTCTGCCCTACTCGGCGACGGGAGAAACGGCCACCTTGCTCAAACAGAGCAGCGGTCGTCAGGCCATCATGCTGACGGAGTTGTCCCGGCTGCGTGAAGATGGGATCCGCTCGGTAACTGCACTGCGTCGTCACGACGCCTGGCGGCCTCTTCTTGCCCGAGTTCGGCGCATCCTTGTTGAGGGACCCTTGTGGCGTCTGCAGATCCTGGGTGGGCGAGAGGAGTGCCACCTCTATCCGCACCAAAGGGGTGCGGATCATATCTGCCTTAACCCCGGCATTCTCTACTGTCTCCACCGCTTTTACGATCTGGTGGTCTCCCTCTCCCGACAGCATTGGTTACAGCTTATCTGCGACATCAAGGGTAATCAGCCACTGATTGGCCCCAGTGTGGGGTTGGAGAATTTTCTATTTGGTTCAAGCCGTCAGGCGCTGGGGCGAGTAGGAGAGGTATTGAGGGACTTGCAGGGGGGAACCTGTTTTTACTGTAACAAGGCGATACACGGGAGTGGTGAGGTAGACCATTTCATCCCCTGGCGTCGTTATCCAATCGATTTGGGTCACAACTTCGTACTGGCACACGCCAACTGTAATCGGAGCAAACGGGATTTTCTTGCCGCTCCCGAGCACAGGGATACCTGGTACGAGCAGAATATCCTGACCCATGGGGCGTACCTCACGGACGAGCTGGCCCCTCTGGTCAGCGTCGATGCCGAGCGTTCTACTGCCATCGCCACTTGGGCCTATCAGCAAGCACTCCGTGAGCATGCTCGGTTGTGGCGTGGTATTGACCTGTTTGTGGACGTGACAGCCCCCAGTGTGGGGATGAGTAATCCAGGCTTCTCTAGACTCTTCTGAGGCAGATACGAAAAAGCCCAGCCAAAAGGCTGGGCTTTAGAATTTGGCTCCCTCGACAGGACTTGAACCTGTGACATACGGATTAACAGTCCGCCGTTCTACCGACTGAACTACGAGGGAATTGGCTCCTCCCAAGGACTTTAACCCGTTATCTACGGATTGGATGTTCGCCGTTCTACCGACTGAACTAAGGAGGAATTGCCTGTCTCGTTAAGACGGGGCGCATAATAGTAATCTATCTAATAAAAGTCAATCAGAAAGACATGCAGAAGTAAGTTTTTACTTCTTTCGTCTAAAAATTGAGCTAAGCTTGCCATTTCTGCACCTTCCTACTGGACTTCATTCATTTATCAACGGATTGGGATAACCGCCGAGCCGTCGCGTCCGTCGAGATTTTGTAGCCATCTGTCATCCTGTCTGACCGGATATCGTCCGGAGAATTGTTGCTCCAAGAGATAGATATTGTTGATCCAATGAGCTTTAGGGAACACGCCAAGAGCAGCCTTAGCAGGTCGAATGGGGGAGAGTGCGTCTCGCTATTAAATAAAAACGCCGCCATGATGAACGGCGGCGTTGTCATATTACATTGGTTAGTCATCATCCCACGGTCGATGTTCGGCTTCCATCCGCGCCCTCTCCAGCCGCAAATCATCCTCATACATCTCAACTAGGGCGATTTGGGCCTCAACAGCTTCGGCCATAGCATCGGCTTTAGCCGCTTTCGGCACATAATCGGGGTCACTCGGCACTTCAACACCAAATTCTCGACGGATTAACTCAAAGACCCGGAGGATAAAGATTCGTCGCCCCCAACTCGTATTCTCCTCAACCAACGCCCACAGGTTAGATCGGAAGCAAGGTGTACGTACCAAGCTTGGTACATGTAGTGAAATAAAGCTGGGCAGTTCGCCAGAACCGTATGTAGTTTTGTGGCCCTTCATGACAGCATAGAGCGTCTGAACTTCGGTAAGGATTTTGGAACCAAATTTCTGTTCACTCATGGGACATCTTCTCCAACTCAGCCAAACGACGTTTAACCTCAGCCAACCGCTCGGGCTTAAACAAAGTCTCAAGAGGGTATTTAGGTAGGTGATGTAACAGTAGAGCCAGCACCCGCAGCACCTCGCCAGTAACAGGCACGACATTCTCCGGCAGCGCGGCCCGCTTGCTGTTCTTGCAGGTGTCGACCGTGACAGGCAACCCCACCGATGTCATCAACGCCGAAATCTCGCCGTAAGTCATCGAGTGGTCGAACCAAGCTTTCTGCACCAGTGAGCGGGTCAGGATCCGGGTCAAGATACCCAGCGAGCCATCCTCCCGGATCCGCATCGTGGAACCTTGCAGGGCCAGCGCAGATTCGTAGTAGTCCTCCCAACTGGCCCAGTCCTCCATGGTCTTGAGGCAGTTGTTCTCTCGCCATCCATCGAAACGGGCACGGCAATGATCCGCCATGCCAGCATCGTCCCAAGGCACCGTATCGCAAGCAATATGCGTTTCACCGGCAACCTCAACCATCCGTGGGTTCACCAGCTGCCGCTTCTGGTCGAACTCATAACTCAGCCTGATCTGCTTCTTGATTTCGATCAGGTCGCTTTCCGTCAGCCACTGCTCCCGAAGCGAGATCAGGTGACTGGCGTCGATCTTCTGGCTCGGCTCACGGTCAAGGTAGAGCCTCAGGATCCATGAGTTCTGCTCCTCCGTCGTTCCCGCACACTTAACGCCAGCTTTAGCTAGCACAGGGGGAGTATCACCAATGACTGCGGTACACTGCCCCCGCGTTTTGATAGACACAATCTGGCGAGCATGGTGCTTCAGTTCCACCATCGGCACGGGTTCGCCACTCTCATCACCATGCAACTGCTGACACAGCGCCTGATAACGACGACACAGAGGCCCAGTCTGGTCGAGCTCCTCCAAAGGGGCATCAGTGAGGAATCCGTCTGTAGTGTGCGATACCACCGTGCGATGGGGGGGAATCCGGTGAAGCAACTCGCCACACACCGCCCGGATCAGGCCCGTTGTATGCGCCGCCATGTAGGGATTGGTCACAGCCGAGGGCCCAATCTTATTATTCTTACCGGTAGCAGTATCGAACGCAGTCTTATCGCTTAGCCCCTGGGCCAGCTTCCCGTAGAGCGAGTTACCGATTTCTTTGATCATTATTTCTTCGAGGCTCTTTTTGAGATATTCCCGTCGTAACTGCTGGATCACCCGCGTGAAATCCTCAAACAAGGGCTGACTCCCTGCAACCCAAGGAACAATGACACCGTGCTTGATCGCGATGGTAGCTCCCATGGATAGCGCCAATTCGATTTCTGGCGCTGTGACATACGCAAATCCTGATAAAGGAAAGCGCAGCCCATACTGCTCGGATCTAACAGGTAAACAAGGGAAGCGAGTGCCCGTTGGGAAAGCGAACTCGACATAGGCAAAGCCCATGACGTGGCCGATAAAATCTTGCGGGTCAGAGCTCGTATACATGTTGGCGTAGTCAGGCACTAACAGGTCACAGAGCCCCGTGGTGTAAGCACCTTTCAAGTCCCAGTCATACCAATCCCCTATATCGGTAGGGCCCATCATGAATGACTCATTCCTGCCCCCGTGGTAGCAACGGATGGCAAGATCTTCATATAGACCACGAGCAGGAGAAGGCCGTGTCACACTCTTGGTCGTGACTTTACCTGTACCGGCATTCCACCGCTCCAACTTGGCGTTCTCAAGCCCGAAGGCTGTCATGTAGTCGATATTGGCGCCTTTGAGTTGTCGCCGAAATACAGAAACGCCGACAGCCCCCCAAAGACCTAGGAAGCTTCGGCAAACCGAACTGCCCACTGAGAAAATCGCGTACTTTCTGGGCATATTTCACAGCAATCTCAGCATCCCGCTGAGCATACTGTTCAAACGCCTCTTTGTTACCCGCCAACAGCTCATCCATGCGCTCAATACTGTAGCCATCAGGGATTTCTACCTTGGACAAACCGAGCATTACGCCCAGCGCTGACAGCGGCGATTTGTTAGGTGATAGAAACAATGTGTCAACAAATTGGATGATCGATTTCTGGGACTTACGATTGCGATCGAGCAGAGTGATGGGCTTTAGCGGCGCACGGCGCTTACGTTCAGCAGTTTCGTCGATGCCATAACCGCTATCGGTAATAATTTGTCCGACTACGCTCCCACCCTGACCATCCAAGCGAGTCTTCATGTGCCAGAAGTCTTTGAACGTACTTAGGTCGGCACGCAGGAAGTGAGCAACAACGACTACCGTGCGAGGCCACTTTTTGATCAAGCCAGCAGCACGGCAATCCTCAACCACTCGCGCAATGAACTTTTCAAAGGAGAGGCGTTTGCCCCTATCAGGGTAATAAACTCTACCAAGCGTCTCCCCAAGATGGGTGATCACAAAGGCTTGGTAAGAAAGCAGTACATTACGTCCATTCTCCAGTACCCATTCGGCATCAATACCAATCCAAAGGTCCTCACCATCAGCGAAACCCAAAGGTTCTAGGGGTATATCTAGGCGACGACGGGGTGTTTTATTGAAGAAATCATCAAGTGCTGGCGGAGCTATTAGCTCACTGATATCCAGCTCAGATAGCATGGGGAAGGGCTCCCCACGCTCGCTTGGATAGTCGAAGGAAGGTCCAGTTAAAAATGACAAATCAGGTTCGAGTTCCATTACGAGTCCTCCATTTATGGGCAAAAAAAAGGCCGTATCCCTTAAACGGGGATACGGCCCAGTGATACTGATCAGCTACTAGGCGAGTAGCTTCGCGACTACCTCATCTCGCATACGCTTAGCTGCCTCATTGTCAGGTTCAGGCAACCAAACAAGTTTTTCGCCTTTGGGATTCAAAAGCATCACACCATGATCTTGGTAATGAGTGCATGAACCGATAAGGGCTAACAGAACGACATCACCAGTGGCAAATTTGTGGTATTTCGCATTACTCATATGGACTCTCCAACGTGTTTGAATTTCAGACTACGGCGCTATACGCCCATCCGGGATGATGTAAGGCGCAAATCGCGTTCCGCGCTTGGGTGCATGAAGAGCGCCTTATAATATTGTTGGCAATCACGGGGAGTTAGGTTTCTAGCCGGTAAACCCACAGGAAAACTTCAGCAACACGAAACAGGGCCGTTGGACCACAGTTAACAAACTGAAGGATGAAAATGCCCGGTAAGAGCGGCAATCAGGGGATAGGCCCCCCCTACTTATATATAGGTCCCCCCCCAACCCTGAGAGTCCCCACATTTGGCACTCGGCCTCAATGTCGGCAACCGCATTGCATGAATAATGAAAGGAAACTAATAAGGACGGGGTCTGGATCACCCAGGTATCACTTCACGGGCAAAATTCCAGCGCAAACTCCAACCCCACGCGCACTCCTCAAACTGGGGAAGCCGCGCCTGATAAGAACTGCTGCCATGGTGTAGTAATGCTGTTGGGGATGGTGCAGATCCACCGCACCGTCCCTATCATGAGCGACTCATGGATCTTGGAGGCTGCGCGAGCGGGATGTTCAAACCTCAGATAACCATCTTGGCACTCACTGTGGCATCAACTGATGTCCCATCGGCGAGCAAACACTCCAGATAACCGCATGGGCAACATGGCAGGGGATGGAGAGCGCTTCGATGGGCGTGTGATCCGCTCTCCATCCCCAACGACGTTATTACCCCGCTCTACTATCCCTTGATATGCTTGGCTTTCCCGAGTTTTCACCTTGCGCGTATCCCCCGAATCTGCGCCGTCGCGTTAGTACTAGATTTGCCTCCCAGCGTCATTACTCCAATAACGGCGTCGGTAGGCCCGTTGGTATAGATAAAGGCGCCTGTCCGCCGTTGTGAAAACGCAAACAATGAGTTCAACTCGCCATCCCTCTGCTGATGATTTCCTTGGCCCACCCGAGATGCGAAAGGGCTACAAACGGTGCTGAAAATGGCGGTTAAACTGCGCGAAAATCCGAAAACGCGCCGATGTGAATTTCGGGAGTCCATGCGGGGCATGGGGCCGTGGGGTGGTGTGTTATGTCTGTTGGGGATGAGGGTGAGCCCCACCCGCCCTCATCTGGGGCTCAGCCCCATGATCCGGCTTCAGCTTGAAAAATGTGGAGCAGATGGAAAAAAGGAAACTTCTCCTATCCAGCCTTCTCTATGAGCGTTGTCCGCTGGCTTCTCTGGTGGCCTGGCTGTCTTGGTCTCTTACTTGGTTTTTCCTCGGCGTCTCTGAGTCGAGCTTGTCTTGTTGGCTAGAGTGGGGGGACACTCCCTCCGGGCTGCTTGTTATAAATATGTTTGGCCTACAGAGCCCATATTTTCTGTCTAACCCTTGTCATCGTCTGGCGGTGCGGCGGGCCTCTGGTCGTTACCCCCTGCTAGAGACGCTGTTTCATGCGCATTGGCCCCGCGCATCCCACGTAACTGAAGCCCTATGCCCTCAGAAAAAAGTAAGGCGGGATTGCTCCCGCCTGATCTTCTTACTGAGCGATATACAGTTCTACACCGCACTTTGTATCTCTTGGGTCTCCCAGCTCCTTCTGGCAGGTCTTGCCCTGGCCCTTCTCATCGAGTTCGAAAATCCGCTTGGCCTCGACTCGATAGACCCCGTACTGCGTCTTGAGCGGGTTAGTGAATGGCCCTTCAAAATCAATGCTGCATTCCGAGCCGCAACTTTCCACAACAGTATGTCCGTTGCTCTGGATCGTGATGAACTCAGCTGTACCGCTACCGCCCGAAAAGTTGAAACGCCGCTTGCCCACAAATGGTAGATCAGTGCGGGTTTGGGTTTTCCCCTTCACCTCTTTGGTGTGCTGGCTCCGTGCTGCCTCACACATCTTGTCCAGCAGGGCATCAATCATGACATCCGGTTGCGGCTGGCCATTTATCTCCAAGGCTTCCACGCTGAACTCTTCACCTTGGATCCACATCTGGAGCAGGCCACGGACAGGTCTATCTCCATATGTGAACGTACCACTCACGTTGACCAGTTTGCGGCCATCAGCGGCTTTGCCTGCCGACCACTCGGGATCCTTAAAGAAGCTATCGGCCTGCTGCTCCAAGGTCACGCCTGGACAGCTTTCCAGTTCTCCGCCTTTCACGGTCAGTTCGTCCCATTTACTGAGCAATCCGGCTTGAGCCGCTGGTGCCATCAGCAGTGAAACACTGGCAGCCAGAACGAGCTTCTTTACCCTTACCATACCCATTGAAATGCCCTCACAGCCTGATAGTTGTAACGCTTGTCGAATTCTTCTTGGGATAGGCAAAGCACCTTGATGAACTCGACCAGAGAGAGCAGAACCGGGATCCCAGTGGTGCAAGCGGCCAGATAGATCAGACCCCAGCCCCAGTTACCGGCATAGAACTTGTGCAGGCCGATTCCACCACCAAAGAAGACCAGCAGGGCCATCAAGACCTTTCGCTTACCTCTATGGTGAACTGTGCCTCCCGCTGGTGCTGGTTGAGTTGACGCAGGAACCGACGCCTGCTCACGGATAGGCCATGCGGCTGCATCGATAGGCAAGGGGAGCACTTCAGCGATCGCCTTGGCCTTCTTCTTGGCGGTGCCCCATGTGTCGATTGCATCAACGAAGGAGCCTGTCAGCGATAGCTCAACAATCCCTTCTTCTGGTGAGGTGAAATGGACTGTCACGCGCAACCCGAATGGATTGATACCGTACTTCCAGGATGCTTCCAGCGCACCCTTGGCTCTGTCAGCAATCTTGATAGTGCCACCCTCTGCTTGCAGGTGAGCGGCTACGTGTTCGAAGACAGCTTCATAGTCGGCATGACTGCGTAGAACGAGATCAGATAGCTTGGTTATCGTGGGAGATCCCATGTTTTTTGCTCCTTGTTGGTTGAACTACAGATAGTGGTGATTTGCCCCGACAGGTGGTGTCGGGGATTGAAATAAGTGGTGTGAAAATGTGGCTTACATCCGGTTAAGCAGGGTCTTGAGGTCACGTTTGACCAACGCTTGGATCCCCGCAGGGCTGATCACCTCAAGGTGCGGCAGGTACGTTTTGATCACGGGTAGCAACTGGGCCCCATCGAAAACCCTGCTTGCCAGCAAGATGCTGCCGTCCTCTAGCTCTCGGATCAGTGCCTGCTCGGGAAGGATGTTCCTGAGCTTGAATTCGTGGGCGATAGGCGCGGCTGCCTTGATCACCACTTCGTGAGTGGGGATGGCCTCTTGCTCGATGAGGTGTTGAAGACGTTGCTGCTGTGACTCGCTGATCGTTGCTGGCGTTTCTATCTGCTGGAGGTTGGCGATACTCGATAAGGGTTCGATAAATGGCGTATCCGCCGTTACCCCTGCCAAGTACCAGCGGCCCCGCTTATTGACCAAGCGGTATGGCACAATCTCTTGCTCTACGGGCTCGCCCACCCATGACAGCATGACGTTGAGCTGTTGGCTGATTGCCTTGGCCAGTGGCTTTAGCCATTGGTGATGACTGTCGTCTTCATCGAGTTGAAAGCCCGAGAGGACGAATACAGGTGTTGATGCTGGGTTGAGCCAGTGCTTGATCAGGGTATCGTGATCATCCGGGAACAGTGCTTTGGCCCCGAGTTGCTCGCACAGTCTCAAAATGGCGGGTGTGGTGGTTCTCCCCAGATAGCTGGGGTCAAGCCAATAGGTTTGTCCGTCACGATCCAGCGGTAGATAAGCCAGTCTGACGTTCAGGTCTCGCTGGATCGTGCGAGCCGAGACATTGAACTCGTGGGCCAACTCGGAGATCACCAACCGCTGCCCGTTGTTGAGCTTGGTCAGGATCACGCCGAGGCGTTGGGCTAGGGTGTCGTGTTCTGCCATCCAGGGGAGCATCGTAGTCAAAGGTATCCAAGTGTCACGGAGGTGCCCGACAGGGCGTGTCGACTTGGATCTTCACGACAGGTGAGTGTTTGGGTAAGCAGAGTTGGTATAGCTGCAGGGACTTTGGTATCTGAAAATACGGAAAAGTTGATGGAATGCCGACGATCGCGTCGAGGCGTCGAGTTTGTCCGTCAGCTCGTCACGACCGTCGGCATTTTTCCCCTAAATTCCTCCATTTGGGCTGAGTTGGGGTAGGGTTGAGTGGACCGTGTTGCTAGGTATCAACGCCTGTTCCACACAGTTGGCCACTTGAGTGCTGGTGTGTCTCAGCCTGCTGGCGTGCAGGTGGGCATAGCGTTGGCTGGTCTGGCTGCTGGCATGACCTAACTGGGCTTGCACGTCATACAAGGTTCCACCACTTGAGACGATCAAGGCTGCAACGGAGTGGCGACAGGTATGGATACAGACTGGCCCCTCAATCCTCGCCCGCTTGAGCATCCGGTTAAATGGTCTGGTAACGTTGTTCAGCGGCTGGCCCTGTTTCTGTCCTGGAAACAGATAGGGATTCCCTTCAATGGGGTGGGTCTCCTTGAGGATCTGCATAGCCATATGGTTGAGGTGGAGGATCCGACTTTTCCCATTCTTGGTGTGGGGGATGAAGAGGGTCAGCTGGGATTGATCGAGGTGTTCCCACTTGGCCAGCCTCAACTCGTCCTTACGCAGCCCCGTCAGCAACAGCAGTTTGACGTACTGACCTGCATAACGGTTTTCATCGATATCCGTAGCCATAAACAGCCGTCTGATCTCCCCTTTGTCCAGATAGCGGGTGCGTTGGTTGTTCTCGGTCAGGCTCTTGAGATGTCTCATTGGGTGTTGCTCCAGATAACCCATTCGAACGCTCCACGTCAGGATCGCTTTAAGCAAAGTGGTGATCCGGTTGTTGGTGGCGGGCTTTACCTTGCCCAGCAAGTTGGTCTGTAGAGCCTGGCCTTGCTCAAGCTTTATCTCTGACAGTAACCGTGATCCCAAGGCTGGCTTTAGGTGGTCACGAAAGCGTTGTGCATCATCCCGCCATGATCGTTTGTGGTGCATGGCATAGGGGAAGTAATGCTGCTCAAACAACTCGGTCAGGGTGAGTTCCTGCCGCTTATCTTCCTTCTGTTGCTTGGGGTCGATGCCTTGCGAAAGCAGACGTTTATAGTCTGTGGCGATCTCTCTGGCTGTGTTCAGGTCAACATCGGGGAAGCGGCCTATGGATATAGCCCGTTTACGTCCTTGCCAGAGATAGCGAAGCAGGAATTTTTTGGAACCTTCACCTTTGCCTACCAGACATTTAAAGCCTGGGATCTGGGTGTCACTGTATTCGGCTTCAGTTGATCTGGCATGGGGTGGATTCGGTGGTAGCGCCTCAATGGCTTTTTGAGTGAAGCGAAATCGGGAGGGAGCATTTGCCATCGTCTGTCTCCTGTCATTTGATGAGTGGGGTAGGGCTGGTCTGCCCAAGAAAAACAGCACAGGGATGTCAATTCCTTGTGCTGCTGGGGTGAGATTGGGGATTGGGTGAGCCTAATGCTGGTCTCTGGCCAGAGGTGGAACAGGGCTTGGCCAACTTCTGGTCGATATCCGGTCTTCTGGGCGGGGAAATTCGCCAGGCGTAGAGATTTGCTGTCGGTGGCGACGAGCTGACGAATTGACCTAAACGGTTCCCGACGCTCCGTCGCCACCGACGCGACTTTTTCAGTTTTTTGCCTGAACTGGATCAGTCTGGTGTCACCGTCAGGGTGAATACGCCCATCTGGGCATAGCAGCAAAAGCTCTGCTGCCAGACGTCAAACCATTCATTGTAGTGGTCTAATCATCCCGGACACCATTTTAGGTGGTACAGTCGCCACCATGACCTGAGGTGTTCAATGACAAGATTACGTCGCTCATTTACTGCCGAATTCAAACTCGAAGCCGCATCCCTGGTGCTCGACCAAGGATATTCTGTCCCTGAAGCCAGCCGTTCACTGGATGTCGGTGAAACAGTGCTCCGTCGCTGGGTTCTGCAGCTGCAATCCGAACGAACTGGCACAACCCCAATCAGCAAAGCACTGACTCCAGAGCAGCAGAAAATTCAGGAGCTGGAAGCCCGTATCAACCGGCTCGAACGTGAAAAGGACATTCTAAAAAAGGCTACTGCTCTCTTGATGGCGGACGAGTTCACACATACGCGCTGATAGACCGATTAAGGGAGCAAGCCCCCATCACTTTGGTCTGCTGCGCCTTCGATGTTCCCACCTCCTGTTTTTACGATTATCTGGCTCGCAGGCGGACGATTAACCGTGAACGTATGCAACAGCGCTGTGAGTTGCGCCGGTTGTTCAAAGAGAGCAGGAGCTCTGCAGGCAGCCGCGCCTTGATGTCGATGATGCGAGAGTTGGGGTATCAGATTGGCCGATTCAAAGTACGTAACCTGATGAAGGAAGCCGGTCTGGTATCCAAGCAACCGGGCGCTCATCGCTATCAGGTGGCACAGTCTGAACGACCGGACATACCCAATCTGCTGGCCCGCGAATTTGATGTCCAGCAACCCAATCAGGTGTGGTGTGGCGATATCACCTACGTCTGGGCCGGTGGTTGCTGGCATTACCTGGCAGCGGTGCTTGACCTGCACACTCGGCGGGTCGTGGGCTGGGCGATGTCTGATAAACCTGATGCAGAATTGGCAATCAAAGCCCTGGAGATGGCCTATCAGCAGCGGGGTTGCCCATCTGGTGTGCTATTTCACTCTGACCAGGGCAGCCAATATGGCAGTAGGGCATTTCGGCAACGAGTGTGGCGCTATCGCATGACCCAGAGCATGAGTCGGCGTGGCAACTGCTGGGATAACGCCCCGATGGAACGGTTGTTCAGAAGCCTGAAGTCAGAGTGGCTCCCGGCTATGGGATATATGAGCTTGCGGGAAGCAAAGCGGGATATCAGTTATTACCTGATGGATTACTACAACTGGCGGCGTCCACATCAACACAATGACGGGATACCGCCAGCAAAAGCCGAAGAACGGCCTAACCAAGTGTCCGGATTTAGTTGACCACTACA